>QWQH01000014.1 GCA_003670915.1 Planctomycetota bacterium
GGCGGCACTCTGTTGCCAGGCACATCGCGTCCAGCGCTTTGAACGGTGGGTGCTGCAGCGACAGAAAATGGAATAGTTTCCGGTGGAGTGCACGCATTCTCGCGGCACAGTTGAACGCTCACGGTGCCGTGAATAGCGCCCCCGTGCCCGGACGGATTGGGAGCCAGCGGGGCCTGCCACGTGACGCGGTCGGCATGCTCCTCGACGACTAGCCCGTTCCAACTGGGCACATCGGTGACCGTGCGGGCGTGTGGGGCAGCATCCGGCACAAACGGACCGCTCGGCCGCTGCGGTGAATCTTCTGCCACCACGATTCGGGTGGGCTTGGGGCCCCCTGGCTTCTGATCGATGGAATAGAGGTGCCAGCCATCCTCCAAAATGGCCGTCACACGGAGCACGTCTGGCCGGCCAGCCTCTCCACGTCCCAGAGCCACTTCGATTCGGACCGGACTAGCCAGCCCGGCTGAAAAACCTGCCAGCGGATTCAATCCACTCTCGGGTGCAGGGGCATCGGGCATGGCCGTGCGCATCAGCACCGCCCCTAAAGCCAGCGCAAATGCCAGCAATCGGCAGGGTACGAGGGGTGGCTTCATGGGTGTGCGTCGCAGGAGAACGGCACAAGTGAGCGTCAGTGATCATGCTCACTGATATCGACAATCTCACGTGTTTGTATGCCTCACGTATTCTACAAGACACGATTTCCGGAGGTCAATCTGGATTGAATTCATCGTTCGTTGCCTGCTGAATCGTTCTCATTCACATACTCAATGGCAATCGGCAATTGCTCCAGAAGCCGGTTCATACGAGCGTAGACTCGCTGGATGTCTGGAAATGTCCGCCGCTCCTCGAGCGTCCAGCGAAACCAGTTGTCGAGACTGAAGATGACCGCCGTCGCGTGCAGGAACGCAACCATCGATCGTTCGAGAGGCTGGAGGGGCCGCACAGTCTGGTAGGCATCCAGCGGCTCTCGCCACACTTCCAAGAATGACGCCTGCGTTGTTGGAGCCTGTGGCTGCCAACTCCCTAGGAGTCGCGAGAGATCGCTGGCTGGAGTGTCGATGCCAGCCGCATGAAAATCGATCATGCCTGTGAGTTGCATTTGGTTGGCTGGTTGGTCAGCCGCAGAACCGTCGCCACCGCCTTGCGAAAAAAGACAGTGGTCGCTCCAGATATCCCGGAGCACCGCCTGCAGCAAGAGCTGGCTCGGCCGCAGCCTGGCGGTGTGCTTGAGCGCACCAGTGCCGTTGGCAGCTGCAAAAATAGTTTCGGCGCGATCCCACAGCGAGGCCAGTGTCGAATCGATGCCTCGCACTAGTATCGACCGCTGACGGACGTGCCATGGAACACGAAGCATCTGTTCCGCCTGCTCTATCCGCTGGAGGTGGCCTGGCGACACGCCGCGACGGGGAGGCTCGCCCGGCATCTGGGCAGCGACAAGATGGATCCTCGCAAGCGTTTGGAGCGCCAGTTTTGCCTGCTCGATCGTTGGGCAAGCCGTGGCCTTTCCAGGCATGAATTGAAGTAACTCCCAAAGGGATCCGTCCCCCGCAGTGGCAAGCGTGTTGCCGGCGACTGTCGCAGCGCCTGGCACTAATTCACAACAGCCCACCGGCATCACTTCGGGCACCTGATCAATGCCCTCAGTGCGGAGATGCCTCATCAGTCGGTGCACCCACACCGCATGCGCGACCGTGCGAGGACCAAAGCTTTTGACCACAAACTGCTCGCGGGAGGCCGGTCGCCAGACCCGGTATACCGCAACTCCGCTCAGCCCACGCATGCCCGACTGCGAGCAGCGGATGGGCCCATTCCCAAACCACTCCCGGCATACTGTCGGACACTCATTCCACTCTGATTCATCGGGATGTGCCTCCGGTGGCATCTGAGCAGGTAGCATGGAAATAATCCTCACTCGCATCGAACTCCACTCAAACAGGACAGAAACAACCCGGAAACAAATGGGCGACTATCCCGATCATTAGCCATCGATTCGTTGCGATGCTAGTCTGGAAGCACTGCCTGCACCGAATGTCCGACGGCAGGCTTCCAAACTGACCAGACGTTTTGAATCCGATTCAACGCGACACGACACACAGCGAGACACACAGAATGTTCCCTTGGAAGGCTAGCGGCAAGGCTGGATGGACGCCAACGGTGGCTACAGGATGTGCGATCGTATTGGGATCGGCGGGCGTGACCCATTCGAACGAACCACAAAAAGCTGAGCCGCAGAAAGCGGATGCCCCGGCCACTCCGGCAGTGGCTGCCGCACCAGCCAAGGATCCTGCTACGACCAGCGAGCCCAAGACCAACAAGCCCGCCTTCGCCGTTCTGCTCAAGGACGCCACCAAACTGCCCGGCCTCATCCCGCTCTATCGCAAAGACGACAAGGTCTATGCTGAGTTGCCCGACTCAATTCTCGGAAAGGATTTGTTTGTGCTGATTGCCATTGCAAGAGGCATCGGCGAACGATCGGTACTCGGAGGCATGAGTTGGAGCGACGGTGACGATTGGATTTGGCAATTTCGCAAAGTAGATGACAACATCCACGTGGTCCGACGGAACGTGCGATTCTTTGCCAACAAAGGTAGTCCCGAGGAAAAGGCTGTGGACTTGGCCTATACAGACAGCGTGCTGTTTAGCGTACCGATTGCCACTACCGCACCCTCCGGCGTACCGGTGATTGAGTTGGCCCCGATTTTTTATACCGATCTGCCCCAAATCTCTACCACGCTCCCGGGCTTTTCGTTTGCCCGCGACCGATCCACATGGTCCCGAGTGAAGGCATTCCCAGATAACGTTGAACTCGAGGTGGCCGCCACGTATGGTTCGAGCGGATCGTCCACGATCGACACAGTGGCCGACACTCGCGGTGTGACAATCAACGTGCACTACTCGATCAGTCTCCTGCCGCAGAACAATTACAAGCCGCGTCTGGCCGACGCGAGGGTGGGCCACTTCGTGACCGCACTCAAAGATTTTTCCCAAAAAGTGGATGAAGACCGGTTCGTGCGGTACATCAACCGCTGGAACCTGGAAAAAGCCGATGCCTCTGCTGCGGTTTCCCCTCCCAAAAAACCGATTGTGTTCTGGATCGAAAAAACAGTTCCGTTTCAGTACCGCCAGCCGATCCGCGAGGGGATCGAGGCATGGAACGACGCCTTCCTAAAGGCCGGATTCGCCAGCGCGATCGAGGTGCGGCAGCAGCCAGAAGCGACCGACTGGGATCCGGAAGATGTCAATTTCAACACGTTTCGTTGGATTACTGCCGGCGCTGGGTTCGCGATGGGGCCTTCGCGAGTGAACCCACGCACCGGCCAAATATTGGATGCCGACATTATTTTCGATGGCGACTTTTTGCAGTTTTGGCGTGCCGAATACGAAACGTTCACACCGCAGTCTGTGGCCGCTCTCACCGGCGGTCCACGCAGTGTACTGGGCCTCGATGCTGGCCATTGCTGCGGCGCGTGTTCGCTCTTTGATGGACATGCCCGCGAGACCGCGCTGGCTGCCACAAGCCTTGCTGCGAATGGTGCTGGCGATGGGTTGCTCTCCGAGGAGCAGAAGGAGAAACTCGTTGTACAGGGGCTCAAGCTCGTAGCGATGCATGAAGTGGGCCACACGCTCGGGCTGCGGCATAACTTTAAGGGCAGCGCGATGAAATCCTTGGCCGACATCAACGATGTGACAAAGACATCCCAAACCGGTGCCAGCACCAGCGTGATGGACTACCTCCCTGTCAACATTGCGCCCAAGGGAAAAACGCAGGGCGATTACTACACGGCAAAGATTGGTCCGTACGACGTTTGGGCTATTGAATATGGCTACAAGCCACTCTCCGGCGGCAGCCCAGAGGGCGAACTGCCAGAACTCGAAAAGATCGCTGGCAGGAGCGGTGAGCCGAGCCTAGCATACGCCACCGACGAAGACACAGAATTTGCAGACCCAGATCCGCTCTCCAACCGGTTTGATCTGGGCAACGATCCGCTCGAGTTTGCTAGGAGTCGCGCTGAACTCGTCGCGCAGTTGATGCCGCTGATTGCCGATCGCATGACGGTCAAAGAGAAGGGCTACCAACGGGTACGGCAGGCGTTTGGCGTGCTCATTGCAACGCACGGGCAGGCGATGTTTACCGCGGCGAGGATGATCGGCGGGCTGTACGCTTCGCGAAGTCATAAGGGAGATGCCAATGCCCCGGCACCGTTTCGCGTGGTTGAGGCTCACAAGCAGCGGGATGCCTTGACGCTCTTAGAGCAGCAGATGTTCCAGGCAGGTCCGTTTACGTTTTCACCTGAGCTTTATAACCAACTCGTCGCAACGAAGTGGTTGCACTGGGGGGCTCGCGAGGTGGATCGCGAAGACTACCCCATTCACGACGTGGTGCTGATGTGGCAAGACCGCGTTCTAGGCCGCCTCCTTGATCCGTCCTTGCTGGCCCGCATTCGGGACAGCGAACTGAAGGTGCCCGCTGACCAAGACGCCTTCACAACGGCCGAACTTCTTGACCGGCTCACCAAATCCGTGCTGTCGGAAATCGACAGCGTTGGGCCAGGCGACTACACGGTACGAAAGCCCGCGATCCCAAGCTTCCGTCGCAGCCTGCAGCGATCCTATCTTTCGCGGCTCGGCGCACTGGCGATGGGTTCCAGTCCTGCGTCGTCTGATGCGCAAGCGATTGCCGCAAGCCAACTGCGATCGCTCGACGTCAAACTCACGGCGCTCTTGGCAAAAGCCGATCTGAAGCTGGATGATTATTCCAAGGCCCACGTAGCTGAAATGCAGTCTCGCATCCGCAAGGTGCTGGATGCGAGACTGGAATTGCCCAAGCCGTAGGCTCTTTTGCCATCTGTCTTTGTCTGTGACTGTCGGCCGCAAAGCCCCCATAGGTTTTGCACGCGTCGCGCATCCAGAGGAAGGGTTCATCGATGCGTTTGATTGTCGCTATGCTCAAGCCTTCACAGGTGGAGGTGGTACGCCAATCGCTGGCTGGTGTGCATGTGACTAGACTGACAATTTGTGACGCGCAAGGGTATGATTCCACCCCGTCGGCCCGTGGCGAATTTCACGAGGCACTCGTCCAGCAGTCGGTGATTGAGATTGCCGTAAACGACGACTTTGTGGACCGCACGGTCGGCATGATCGCAGCGGCACTTGGATGCGACGGTGGCGATTTAGGCGAGTGGTTGTTTGTGATGCCGATCGACGACGCAGTACAGATTTATCGCGATGTACGTGGACCAGAAGCGGTGTGACGGTCAGTCTTGAGGAGATCGAAGCATTGATTGAGCGAGAGTTGCGAATTCTGCTGGTATCTCCCGACTTGCTTTCAACCAGTCGCATTGCCGGGCTTGCCCAATCGGTGCCCGCGAGAGTGGAAACGCTCCGCAGCCTCGACGACAGCCCACGCGGCGGCCCGTTTGACCTCGTGCTTCTGGACACCGGCGCCGTGCCAGGCGATCCAGCCGTGATCGTGTCGCGGATTCGTACGATTCTCGAGATGCATCCGTTGCCAGACGGCAAAGCAACGCATCTGGTGGCCTTCGGGCCGCACGTGGCCAAGCAGCGACTGGAGGACGCCAAGGCCGCAGGTGCCGACGCGACCGTGAGCCGCGGCGAGTTGCTCGGCGGCCTCGCATCGCTGGTGAAGCGATGGTGCGATCACCCTGCCTAACTGATGGGGGGCGTTCGCCGTGGAACGCCGAGGCGTTTTTGAATGCTACGTGACAGGTGCCGCTGGCAGCGTATACTCTTCGCCACCGCAGAAGCACCCGGAGCCTCAGGAGGGGTTTATGTCAACGAGCAACGAGCCAAGGAGCGCCCAATCGGGCCGGATCATTCATGAAATCCAGTGGAGCGAGGCTCTGCCATGGTGGATTCTCTTTCGCGCAGCCGGGAGCGCTTTTGCGCCCACGGTGATTCTGCTGGCGGCGCTCGGATCGCTGGCGACATGGGCCGGTTGGTCGCTGGCCGATCGGATGCAATTGGCTGGCGCCGATGCTGCAGCCAACGCGATCATTGAATCCGATCTTGCAGGGAAGCTTTCTGGGCCGATCATGCCCAGTCCAGCGGGCGATCTGCCTGGTAGTATGAGGGGGCTTATGCCGAGCGAGCGGGCATTTCCAACAATGCATCGCTTTCTTGAAAGGTTGCAAGTAGAGCAACTGCCCGCGGCAGTGTCAGATATGCTGCGGCTCGTGTGGATACCACTGCGGCCCTCGTCGACGGTGCGGCAGATGGTTGGAGCGATGGCCCGAATCGGCTGGTTTGTGCTCGTGTGGTCAATCTTTGGTACGGCCATTACAAGGCACGTGGCATTAAAGCTTGTGGGCGAGGAGGCTCCTGGCCTGCTGGGATCCATCTGGTACGGCACGCGCACATGGGTGTCGTCGTTTAATGCAGTCCTCTTTGTACTGGTTGGGATCCTCGCGCTCTGCGTGCCAGGGGCGTTGCTGGGTTTACTGATGCGGACCGAGTGGGGGCTCACGCTGGCCGGCGCAATTTGGCCCATGGTGCTCCTGGGTGCCGTTGTGCTGGCGATTCTGGCCGTAGGCCTAGTAGCAGGCTGGCCATTAATGGTGAGTGCTGTCGGCGTTGAAAAAGGGGACAGCTTTCAGGCCATCTCAACGGCGTTTTCGTTCCTGTACCAGCGGCCACTGCACTATGCCTTCTACGGGTTTGTGGCACTGGTTATAGCGCTGCCAGCCTTTGCAGCCGCGGGAGTCTTTGCCGACGCCACAAGCACGCTGGCCCTGTGGGCGACGAGTCTCGGATTGGGTCACGATCGTACGCTCGCCATACTGGAGGGAATGAACTCCGCGGGAACCGCCGCGGCCGCCAAGCCTCCGTGGGGCATCGGAGCACTGGCCTTTTGGAATCGGGGGTTGGTGTCGATTCTAAGCTCATTCGGTTGGGGTTATTTCTGGGCCATTGCGACGGCCGTGTACGTTCTGTTGCGGCACGATGTAGACGGCACCGAAATGGACGAAGTGGTCCTCGACGAACCAGCCAGCGATGGGGCCTGACCTCGCTCGTCGATCTTCGACGTGCCACACTCACAAGCGTCATTGATCGCTGTCTGCCTCGGCCGGAGCCGGGGCTTCCAACTCTTCCTCATCGAGTTCATCGAGACTGCGCGGGGCTGGCACGCTGTAGGCTTCGTCCAGCCAGCGGCCCAGATCAATGAGCCTGCAGCGGTCGCTACAGAAAGGCGCTGTGGGAGTTGCCTTCAAATCGATCGAGGTATCGCACACAGAACAGTATGGCATGGCAGACAACCAGTCCTACGAGTCGGATTTGGGACTCTTGCCCTCAGACCTACCGCCACCACCTTCACTCTTGCTGCCACCACCTTCACTCTTGCCGCCACCGCCTTCGCTCTTGCTGCCAGCACCTTCGCTCTTGCCGCCACCGCCTTCAGAAGTGCTGCCTTTTTCCGCGGCAGCACCTTTTTTATAGGAATCGCTGCGGTAATCAGTTTTATAAAAACCAGAGCCCTTAAACATGATGGCACCGCCGGCACCGATCAGCCGCCGCAGTTTCTTTTTGCCACACGTGGGGCATGTTTTCTTCATGCCGTCGCTCATCGACTGGAACAGTTCGAAGGCGTGTCCGCAGGCGTCGCAGACGTAGTCATATGTTGGCATGGTGTTACTCCTTGGCCACGATCACTTGTGCTGGCCGTACCACGCGTTCGTGAAGCCTGTAGCCACGACTCGCCACGCCTACAATCGTACCCGGATCCACGTTGGGCGCACTTTGCTGACAGATTGCTTCGTGCACAGCTGGATCAAACGGCTGGCCGGTCGCTACGATTGGTTGACAGCCGTGCCCTTCCAGAACCTTCTCGATTTGCTGTGCCGTGAGGCGAAATCCCGATCGCAGGCTCTCCACGTCGTCAGTTGTTTCGGCAGCCTCGATCGCCCTAAGCAGGGTGTCGAGAACCGGCAACAGATCGCGAAGGAGATCCATCTCCCGGTATCGCTGTGCCTCGTCGTATTCCCGGCGGGCCCGCTTGCGAAAATTATCGAGTTCGGCCTGTGTGCGAAGCAATCGATCCTCCGCATCCGCAAGCGAATCCCGGAGCTTATGCTCCAGAGATATCTCAGACTCCAGCGTTTCACCGTCTGGAAAACGCACTGCTTGCTCATCGGTGTTTTCCTCGGCGGCCTCGTCGTGGACTGGCGTATTCATGCCGTATTCTCCTCGGGTTCGGTGGACTGAAAGTATTCTGAGAGCCTGCTAAAAAAACTGGATCGCTTTGGACTCACCACTTTCTGTTCCTCTGCGGCCAGTTCTCGAAGCAACTCCTCCGCTCTTGGCGAGAGCGAGCGAGGCACCTCCACGTGCACATGCACGTGCAAGTCGCCAATGCCTCGACCACGCACCTCGGGCATGCCGAGGCCTCGTACTCGCACGACATCACCACCCTGTGTGCCCTTCGCGATTTGCAGTGGCTTGGGACCATCCAGGGTTGGCACCTCAACCGTGGCTCCCAGCGCCGCTTGGCTAAACGTGATTGGTACTTCGCAGTGGAGTTCGCGACCCTCACGCGTAAGAAATGGATGGTTTTCAACTTCGATGACACAGTAGCAATCTCCTGGCGGGCCACCGTTGCCCCCGGGATCGCCTTCGCCGGCCAGCCGCACTCGCACATCCCTATCCACGCCCGCTGGAATCGTGACATGCCGCTCGACTCGTTCCTCGGTGAGGCCAGCGCCGGCACACGTCGGACATTTCTCACGAATCACGCGGCCCGCTCCCTGGCAGGCTGGACAGGTGGTCTGGAGTCGAAAAACGCCCGCCGACTGAATCACTTGGCCGCGGCCGCCGCAATACTCGCAGGCCACGGGCTTGGTACCGGATTTAGCACCGCTGCCGTCGCAGTCACTGCACGACTCGTGCCGGTTGAACACAACCGCTGTGCTGGCACCACGGGCAGCCTCCAGAAGCGAGAGGGTAATCGTGCAGAAAACATCGCGCCCCTGACTGGCACGGTTGCCTCGTCTTTTGCCGCCACCCCCGAGACCGCTGCCCCCGAACATATCCCCGAAGGCTTCAAAAATATCCGACAGATCGTTGAACTGGTGTTGCTGCTGGCCCTGGAGCCCGGCGTGCCCATAGCGGTCGTACCGGGCGCGAAGATCGCTGTCGGCAAGCACCTCGAAGGCACGAGCCGCCTCTTTAAACTGATCAGCAGCCTCATTGTTGCCAGGGTTTTTATCCGGATGGCATTTGATTGCCAGCTTGCGATAAGCATCCGCAATTTGCGCACCGCTTGCCCGCCGTTCGACGCCCAGAACCTCGTAATAATCGCGCTGTTGGGTCATGAACGTGGTTAGGCCACGGCGGGCCTCTCGACTCCCTCAGAGAAACACTCCGGCTTCCTGCGGTAGAAAAAAGCTACCTCAAGTAAGCTCCTTAGCGAACGCTCCCTTCGATGCGATGCTTCTTGGAGTCGCCCTTGTCGAGGTTGGTCACGAGTGCCTCTGTGGTGAGCAGGAGTCCGGCAATGCTGGCCGCATTCGTGAGTGCCACCCGCACCACTTTCACGGGGTCGATGATGCCGGCCTTGAGCATGTCGACATACTCGCCCTTGTTGGCGTCGTAGCCGATGTGCATGTCTTTGCCAGCCACCTCGTCGGCCACCACCGAGCCATCGATTCCACCGTTTTCGGCAATCTGACGGATCGGGGCCTCCAGAGCACTGAGCACAATATCGATGCCAATTTTTTCGTCGCCCTTGGCCTGCGAACGAGCCTTCTCCACGGCGGATCGGCAACGCAACAGCGCCACTCCACCACCCGGCACGATGCCCTCTTCAACGGCTGCCCGCGTGGCATGGAGCGCGTCTTCAACGCGAGCTTTTTTCTGCTTCATCTCAGCTTCTGTACCAGCACCCACAGACACAATCGCCACGCCACCGGTGAGCTTCGCCAGACGCTCTTGCAGCTTTTCGCGATCGTATTCGCTCTCTGTGGCCTCAATCTGATTGCGAATCTGCTGCACGCGTGCCTGCACATCCGTCTGCTTGCCAGCGCCCTGCACGATCGTTGTCTCACTCTTGTCAACCGTGATCGTCTTGGCTCGTCCGAGGTGTGACAAATCGAGGCTCTCGAGCGTGAGTCCGAGATCCTCACTGATCAATGTGCCGGCGGTGAGCGTGGCAATATCGCCAAGCAACGCCTTGCGGCGGTCCCCGAAGCCGGGTGCCTTCGAAGCACAAATATTTAAAACCCCTCGTAGCTTATTGACAACCAGCGCGGTCAACGCATCGCCGTCAATGTCTTCGGCAATGATTAAAAGTGGCTTGCCTGACTGCGCCACCTTCTCCAGCAGTGGCAGAAGGTCTCGTAGATTGGAGATTTTTTTCTCGTGGATCAACACAAGAGCATCGTCGAGTTGGCAAACCATTTCGGCGGGGCGGTTGATGAAGTACGGGGAAATGTATCCCTTATCGAACTGCATGCCGTCTACAAAACGAACCGTTGTCTCGGTTGTTTTGCCCTCTTCAACGGTAATCACGCCATCCTTTCCAACCTTTTGGAGCGCCTCAGCGAGCAAATTGCCAATTGCACGGTCGTTATTGGCGCTGATCGCGCCAACTTGCGCAACCTCTTCGGGACGCTCCACCTTCTTTGCCATTTCCATCAACCGGCCCACTGCGGCAGCCACAGCCTTCTCGATGCCGCGGCGGACGGCCATCGGGTTACTGCCAGCGGCAACCATGCGAGTGCCTTCACGGAAGATTGCGCGGGCCAGAACCGTGGCTGTTGTCGTGCCGTCGCCTGCCAAGTCGGACGTTTTGGAAGCCACTTCATTCACGAGTTTCGCGCCCATGTTTTCAAAGGCGTCTTCCAGGTCCACTTCCTTGCTCACCGTCACGCCGTCCTTGGTGACCGTTGGGCCGCCAAACGACTTGTCGATGATGACATTGCGGCCGGTTGGCCCCATGGTCACTGCCACGGCGGCGGCGAGCTTCTCGACACCCTTCAGCAGTTTGGCGCGAGCGTTGTCATCGAACAGCAATTGTTTGGGCACGAGTCGTTACTCCTGAGAAGGTGTCGGTTTCACATCCGTATGGGATGCCTCTACCGGCGTGGGAATGCATGTGAAAGGGTTGACAAAAAACGGTCAAAAAACAATCGAAATCAGTTCAAAACCTTTGCCAGGATGTCAGTCTCACGGAGGATCTTCACATCGTGGCCGTCGATCTCGATATCGCTGCCGGAATACTTGCCGTAAATGACTTGGTCTCCGACAGACACCGAGAGCGTGGCACGCTGGCCGCTCTCAAGCAACTTGCCTGGGCCCAACGCCACCACATGGCCTCGCTGCGGCTTTTCCTTTGCGCTGTCCGGCAGCACGATGCCACCGGCCGTGCGGTCTTCGGCTTCCACGGGCTCGACCACCACACGGTCATCGAGCGGACGGATCTTCAGGTTCTTAATTGCCATCGAAGTCACTCCAAAAATAAGGGACAAGGAAAGAAGGGAAAGGGAAAACCAGTTCGTTTGAATTACATCATTCCGGGCATGCCGCCCATGCCGCCGCCCATGCCACCCATGCCACCGCCCATGCCACCCATGCCACCGCCCATACCGTGGTCGTGGCCATCGCCGGCAGCCTCTTCCTCGGCCTTCGGGATCTCGGTAATGAGAGACTCCGTTGTGAGCAGCAAGGCCGCGACGCTGGCAGCGTTTTGCAGGGCCGTTCGCACGACCTTGGCCGGATCAATCACACCAGCACTCACCAGATCGCAATACTCCTCTTTGTCGGCGTCGTAACCGTCGTTCTTGCCCTTCATCTGCCGAACTCGATTGACCACCACAGGGCCATCCACGCCAGCATTGGCAGCAATCGCCTCGAGCGGGTATCGCAGGGAATTCTTGACGATCGCGGCCCCGAGCTTTTCGTCGCCCTCTAGGTCCATTTTCTCGATCACCTTCTCGCTGCGCAGCAAGGCCACTCCACCGCCGGGCACAATGCCCTCGGCGAGGGCAGCCTGCGTGGCGCTCTTGGCGTCCTCGAGGAGGGCCTTCCGTTCTTTCATCTCCGTCTCGGTCGCGGCACCCACATTAATCTGCGCCACACCACCGGCGATCTTGGCTAGTCGCTCTTGGAGTTTTTCGCGATCATAATCGCTGTCGGTATTTTCAATTTCTGAACGGATCTGTTCGGCCCGGCCATCGATCGCAGCCTTTGAACCGCCGCCGCTCACGATGGTGGTGTTTTCAGCAGTTACGATCACCTTCTTTGCCCGCCCCAGATCGCTTAGCTTGACCGAGTCGAGCGAGATGCCGAGATCCTTGAAAATCGCCTGGCCGCCGGTCAGGGCAGCCAAATCACCCATGATTGCCTTGCGACGATCACCGTAACCGGGAGCCTTTATCGCCACCGACTGCACGATGCCTCGCAGTTTGTTGACCACCAGCGTGGCCAGTGCCTCGCCATCGATATCTTCGGCAACGATCACCAGTGGCTTGCTGGCCTTGCTGATCGCCTCCAGCAGCGGCACCAAGTTTTTTGCGCTCGAAATTTTCTCCTCGAACAGCAAGATCAAGGGATTCTCCAACTCGCAGGTCTGCGTGTCAGCGTCGGTTACAAAGTGGGGCGAGAGGAACCCTCGGTCAAACTGCATGCCCTCGACGACATCTACGGTTGTCTCAGCTTGCTTGCCTTCTTCGACGGTGATCACGCCATCCTTACCAACCTTCAGAAATGCCTCGGCCAGCACATTTCCGATCGTGGGATCGTTGTTGCCAGCGATCGTGGCAATCTGCATCAGTTCCTTCTTGTTTTTCTCGTTGATTGGCGTGGCCATTGACAGGATCGATTTGGAAACGGCTTCAACCGCCTTGTGGATGCCACGAGACAGAGCCATCGGGTCGGCTCCTGCGGCAATCATCTTGAGCCCTTCGCGGAAGATGGCTTCGGCCAGCACCGTGGCTGTGGTCGTGCCGTCTCCTGCAACGTCGTTAGTTTTGCTGGCGGCCTCCTTGACAAGTTGAGCGCCGAGGTTTTCGTATGCGTCTTCCAGATCGATGTCTTCGGCGACTGTCACACCGTCTTTCGTGACCTTGGGCGAGCCCCAGCCTTTGTCCAGCACAGCATTGCGGCCACGCGGACCCAGCGTGCTTTTGACCGCACGGGCAAGCTTCGAAATCCCGGCGAGCAACGCCTGACGGGCCTCATCGTCGAACACCATTTGTTTGGCCACAAAAAACTCCTCTGAAGGGATCTGAAGGAACGTCTCTCAAGCGAATTGAATCGAACAGCCTCAAAAAATCAAACCAGCGACTAAAAAAGCAACAGTTTGTCTCTTTTGGCAGCAACTCAAGGGGGAAACACAGGTGAGAGCAAGCCGCGTGCCACGAACGGCTCTCAACCTAGTCGCCAGCATTTGAGCCTCAAAACACAGCGATCGAGCTCAAAAAAAGAGCCCGATACCACCGCGTCTCTGTGCCGTTTTGGCAGAGAGCTGGTTTCCGTCAAGGGGACCGTTCAAAGACGCGGCATTGGGCGGTTGTACGCACTCGGTTTCGCCCTCTTTAGAAATTGAAATGGTTCTGCCGACGCACCAATCGCGACTCCGTCTACGAGATTCTAAGGCGCCCAGCAAATCGGGCCTTGAAGACCACGCACAAACGCGGCCAGCAGATCAGCCGTGCGATCCGCATCGTCCAGCGAAACAGTTTCAACCGCAGAGTGCATATAACGATTTGGGACGCTTACCAGTCCTGTGGCAACACCAGCGCGGGTGGTCTGCAGCACATTGGCGTCGGTGGGTGTAGCCCGGCCGCTGGCGGCCAGTTGCACGGGAATCGAGTTTGTTGTGGCGGCCTCGAGCAACCGGCTGACCACGTGCGGATTCATATTCGGGCCACGATAGACAACTGGTCCTTTGCCAAGTGCAATATCCCCCTCTGTTTTCTTGTCGATTGTGGGACAGTCGGTGGCGTGCGTTACATCCACGGCGATGGCCACGTGCGGGTCTACGCTATAGGAGCTCGTCTGGGCACCGCGAAGGCCAATCTCTTCCTGCACAGTCGAGGCCACAAACAAGGCGCAGGGCAGGGGGCCCATCGCCGCCGCCCGACGAAATGCCTCCAGCACAACCCAAAGTCCGATTTTGTCGTCCATCGCGGCAGAGCAGGCCAAACTGCCCCGCAGTTGCTGGAATTGGAGCTCCACCGTGACTGGGTCGCCAATGCGCACCACGCTCTCGGCATCCGCCTTGTCTGGGGAACCGATGTCAATCCAAAGGTCCTTCATCTTGGGTACGACTTTTCGCTCCTCCTCGGTGAGCAGGTGAATCGGCTTTCTCGCAATCACTCCCGGAACTGCGCCAGACGCGGTCCAGATACTCACGCGAGAGCCGACCAATTGCATGGGATCCCAACCACCAATTGGCTGTACGGAAATATAGCCATCCGAATCGATGTATTGAACGATCAGCCCAATCTGATCGCAGTGGCCAGCCAGCAGCATGCGCATCGGCGACGCAAGATTTGAAGCCCCTATGACATTGCCGTGCGAGTCGGTCGTGACGCTTTCCGCGACACCGGCGAGATAGCCGCGGACGAGTTCCTGAACAGGCTGCTCGTAGCCCGAGGGACTTGGTGTTTTGAGGAGGCGAACGAGAAAATCTCGGGCGGATGCGTCCAAAATAAAGTTCCTTTACTGGCTCGAGGGGCGTGCATGGGGAAAACCGAAGGCTCGCCCTGCATCAATTGTAAATGCCTACGCTACAACAGCTGGTTTCTGCCTGACAAGATGGCGATACCTTTCTCCTTCGTGCAAGGCCGACTAGGATTACCGCTTGCAGCCCCGGCATTCGAACCAGGCCACTCCGGAGTCGGAGCCCTGACACACATATGACCAAACCCGTGCGAATAGGAATCATCGGCTTGGGAACCGTTGGTTCCGGTGTGGTACGGCTGCTGGTTGAATCGGCAGACCACATCCAGCGGCATGCCGGTTGCCCTATCGTAGTGGCCAAGGCCGTTGTGAAGGATGTTGCAAAAGTGCGGAGCGTGTCGGTGCCAATCGATACGCTTTCTTCCGATATTCGGAACATATCCGGCGACCCAACGATTTCGGTAGCCGTCTTGCTCGTGGGTGGCTTGGAGCCGGCCCGATCGATGATGGTGGAGTTGCTTCAAAACGGCAAAGACGTTGTGACAGCCAACAAGGCCCTGTTGGCCGAGCACGGGCCGGAGTTGTTTGCACTGGCTCGCACGCAAGGCCGTTCGATTGCATTTGAGGCAGCCGTGGCTGGCGGTATTCCGATTGTGGCCGCGATCAGCGAGTGCCTTGCAGCCAATCGCATTGAGTCGATTCGGGGCATCTTAAACGGGACGAGTAATTTCATTCTGACGCGGATGGAGGAAGACGGCTCGAGCTATGCCGATGCCCTCAAGTTGGCGCAGTCCAAGGGCTTTGCCGAGGCCGATCCATCGATGGATGTTGACGGTACGGACGCCACCCAAAAACTCGCGATTCTGTCCCACTTGGCGTTTGGCGTGTGGGTGCCGTGGGCCGAAATTCCACGCATGGGAATCGACGGCTTGGACGTCGATCTCCTGCACTACGCAGGAGAGTTGGGCTATCGGATCCGGTTGGTGGCCGTTGCCAGCCGCGGAAGTGCCGGGCTCACGATGCGTGTGGCGCCGGCGCTTGTGAAAATTGGCACGCCCCTGGCCGAAACTCGCGGAGCCTACAATGCCGTGAGCATTGTAGGCGATGCCGTGGGGCGGATGTTTTTTCACGGCCTTGGCGCGGGCCAGATGCCCACCGCTTCGGCTGTCGTGGCCGACATTATCGACACCGTCGTCGGACGTGCGGCGATTACGTTTCGCACCACAGGTGTGCTGTGCGATCCCGATGCAAATGCTGATAGGATCCAGAATATGGATGCTCACCAGCGGCATTTTCTTCGCATTCGGGCAAGCGATCGCCCTGGAGTGCTTGCCAAGATCACTGGAATTCTGGGCGACTTCCGCATCTCCATCGCATCGATGATCCAACACGATGCCATCGAGCAGGGTGCCAGTATTGCACCAGATGCAGGCGTGCCGTTGGTGATCATGACCCACGCCTGCAGTTCCAGCGACGTAGCCAAGGCAATCGAGGCCATTGACGGCTCCGACGTGGTCCGTGGGCGAAGCGTCTGTTTGAGCGTGCTGGACGAGCGTGCTGAATGATTGCCACACGGAAAACAGGAACGCCTGCTGCATGAAATATCTGATCGTGATTCCAGATGGCGCGGCTGATGCAGCCCAGCAATCGCTGGGTGGCAAAACACCCCTTCAGGCCGCTCGCACTCCAGCCATGGATGCCTTGGCCTCGCGGGGCCGCACAGGGCTCACCAATCACGTGCCCCAGGGCCTGCCCCCAGGATCGGAGGTGGCGTGCATGAGCCTGATGGGTTACGACCCACTGCAATACTTCACAGGCCGTGCCCCGCTGGAAGCAGCCGCTCAGGGAATTGTGCTCGGTGAGCACGATTGGGCTGTGCGATGCAATCTCGTAACGATTGCCGATCACAATGGCTCCAAAAAGATCGCGGGTGCAGTTGAGGCCGGCGAGGTGATGAAAGACTTCACCGCCGGACACATCTCCACGGCAGAGGCATCGTCGCTCTTGGCCGCCGCGGGGCAAGGATTGGAGGCTGATTTTCCCCAACTCTCCGGTTGGCAATTTGTGCCGGGCGTAAGCTACCGCAACCTGCTTCTGTACCGTGGGCATCCCGGCGTGTCGCCACTGGCAAACAATCTCCGCACAACCCCGCCGCACGATTTAATGGATCGATCGGTGACCGATGATTTTCCTCGGGGCACCGGCAGCCGATTGCTCACTGAGATCATGTCGCACAGCGCCTTGTGGCTGAAGGATCATCCGGTCAACAAGGCCAGGTTGGCCGCTGGAAAGCTTCCGGCCACGCACGTGTGGCTCTGGGGTGCGGGCCGCGCCCCGCGCATGGAGCCATTTTTTCAGAAATATCGAATCAATGGCACGATGATCACGGCCGTCGATCTGTTGCGTGGATTGGCCTCGCTGGCTGGCTGGGAGCGGATCGATGTGCCAGGAGCCACTGGCTACCTCGACACAGACTACGCCGCCAAGGGTCGCGCGGCGATTGCGGCACTATCTACGAGCGATTTGGTTTGCGTGCATGTCGAAGCCCCTGACGAGGCCAGCCACGAGGGGAACGCCGACGCAAAGGTGCGGGCCATCGAGCAGATTGATGCGCTGATCGTGAAGCCGTTGATGGACCATCTGGCAGGGGTGGCAGGCCATCGCATTCTCGTCTGTCCGGATCATCTCACATTGCTCTCCACCAAGACACACTCTCGCGGGAGCGTGCCGTTTGTGATGGCTGGCGACGGAGTGATGGCTTCCGGCCAAAGAACCTACGACGAAGCCGCGGCAGCCAAAGGCGGTGATACGATCCAGCCGGGATGGAAATTAATGGAAGCGTTTCTTCATTCCAGTCATTCAGGTGATGGTGGTCATGGTGGTCATGGTGGTCATCGCAATCATTGAACTCGTAGAACTCAAGGAGCGTCTCGAACGACGCATCCAGACGCAGGAGCACAGTTGACGATGTCCCTTGTCGTTCAGAAGTTTGGTGGCACGAGTGTGGCCGATGCTCAGAAAATTCTGGCTGCCGCCTCGAAGGCCGTCGCTCGGCACAAAGCTGGCAATCAGGTGGTGGTGGTCGTGAGTGCCATGGGACACCAGACCGATGTGCTCGTGGATCTGGCGAAGCAAATCAACCAGCGACCGAGCGCCCGTGAGATGGACATGCTGCTTTCCACGGGCGAGCAGGTGAGCGTGGCTCTGTTTGCAATGGCGATACAGTCGCTGGGTGTGGAGGCCGTGAGCCTCACCGGCGCGCAGATCGGAATCCGCACAGACAGCACGCACACAAAGGCCAGAATCAAGTCAATTTCCACCGACAACGTGAAGCACAACCTCAACGAGGGTCGCATCGTGATTGCGGCGGGCTTTCAGGGAATTGATCAGCACGGCAATATCACGACGCTCGGCCGAGGGGGTTCCGACACAACGGCCGTGGCACTGGCGGCGGTGCTCGCAGCAGATGTGTGCGAGATCTACACCGACGTCGATGGCATCTACACGACCGATCCAAGGCTCTTGCCTGAGGCCCGCCGACTGGCATCAATTGCCTACGATGAGATGCTGGAACTAGCCAGCTTAGGCGCGGGTGTCATGCATCCCCGATCGATCGAGTTTGCGAAGAAGTTTGGAGTGAGGGTGCACGTAAAGTCGAGCTTCAACGATGTGCCAGGCACGCTCATTCTGCCCGCCGATCAGACGACGCCCCGCCCAGTGAGTGGTGTGGCACTGGCAAAAGACGAGGCCAGAATCACTCTGGAAGGTGTGCCCGATCAGCCAGGGTCAAGCCACCGCGTCTTTTCACAACTGGCCTGTTCGGGCATTGCTGTCGACATGATCGTACAGAACGTCGGTCAGCACGGGCGGGCGGATATTTCGTTTACGGTGCCGGCCGATGACCTCGCCGCAGCACTTGAAGTGACCGCAACGGTGGCACGCCACCTCGGTGCAGAAGGTGTGTCTCACGACGGCTCCTTGGCCAAAGTCTCTGTGGTAGGCGTGGGGATGGCCCGCGAGGAGGGCGTGGCAGGGCGCCTGTTCTCGGCGCTGTCACGCAAGGGAATCAACGTGCGAATGATCACAACCAGTGAGATCAAAATATCGGTGCTCATTCACCGCGACGATGCCGCTGCGGCCGTGCAAGCAGCGCATCGGGCGTTTGGCTTGGAGGCCGAGGTTGTGGGCGGCGGGGCCGATGGGTCCGCAGTGGCCTTGCCAAAGTCGAGCCCGCTGGACGTGGTCCGCAGGCTCGAAGGCATGGAGGATCTGGCCGTGGAGGATGTCACGCTGGATTCTTCGCAGGCGCTCGTCACGTTTACCGATCTGCCCGACAGACCGGGCGTCGCGGCCGATGTCTTTGAAGAGGTGGGCCGTGCAAAACTCTTTGTAGACATGATCGTGCAGAGCCATCCTCGCGGTGGCAGAGCCGAAATCAGCTTCACGGTGCCGTCGAGCGACCGCGAAAAAGCAATCGATGTAGCCGGCCGAATTGCTGCCTCGCTGGGGGCCATCGTGGTGGACGTGCCGCACGTGGCCAAACTCTCGATCACTGGCGTGGGCATCCGCAGCCACGCAGGCGTGGCTGATCGGCTCTTTGCGCCGTTGACAGAAGCGGGCATCAATATCGATCTGGTCAGCACCAGCGAGGTGCGTCTCAACGTGATCGTGGCCGCCAAGCACGGTGAGAAATCGCTTCACATCCTGCGCCGCGCCTTCGGCCTCTAAACGCAAACGGCGGCAGCCACCGTTTATTTGGAGTCAGCGAGCAGGGCGTCTACGTCGGCGTCAGTGGTGGCCCACGAACACATAAATCGGCAACCGCCGGAGCCAATAAAATCGTAAAACTTCCAGCCTTTGGCTCGAAGCGATGCCGCCAGCGTGTCAGGAAGTCGGGCAAACACTGCATTGGCGTCGCGCTTCCCCAGCACCTCCACTCCCGGAATGGCAGCCAGTCCAACCTCCAGGCGGGCTGCCGCGGCGTTGGCACGTCTGGCATTTGTCAGCCAGGCGCCGCTCTCCAGGAGCCCCACCCACGGCGCCGTCAGATACCGCATCTTGGACGCCAGTTGTCCAGCCTGCTTGCATCGATAGGCAAATTCGTCGGCCAGTTCCTTCTTGAAAAAAACGATCGCCTCACCCATACCCATCCCATTCTTCGTGCCGCCGAGGCACAGCACATCCACGCCTGCCTCCCACGTGATCTGCTTGGGCAATACATCCAGACTGGCGACGGCATTGGCAAACCTCGCCCCGTCCATATGCAGCCGCAGTCCATGCCGCCGGCAGGCATCGTGAATGGCCGACAGTTCATCGATAGAGTACACCGTGGAAAGCTCCGTGGCCTGCGTCACGCTCACCACGCGGGGTTTTGGATAATGGATGTCTCTGCGTCGCTCAACTGCCTGCGTGATCGTTGAAGGCGCAAGCTTGCCGCGTTCACCTGATGCCAACAGAATCTTCGTACCGTTGGAAAAAAACTCCGGGGCTCCGCACTCATCGGTTTCGATGTGGGCGAGTTCATGGCAAAGAATTGCATGGTACGACTGACACATCGCAGCCAACGCCAGCGAATTAGCCGCAGTTCCATTGAATACGAAAAACACTTCTGCGGAATGCTCAAACACTTCGCGAATGAGATCGCTTGCCCGCGACGTCCATTGGTCGTCGCCGTAGCTTGGGACGTGCCCACAATTAGCCCGTTCGAGCGACTGCCACGCCTCGGGACAAAAACCGGCGGCGTTGTCGCTGGCAAATTGGCAGCCAGGTTTTGGCACCGCCACAACGCCGTTGGAGGCGGATTGCTTCACACTCGAAATAACTTCACCCACACAGCCTCGCTTCTTGCCTAGCTCGCTCAGATTTGGTGGCTGCCACCGTTTTTTCGGTTTCAGCCGAGGACGTCTGAGAGAACTTCCTCGGAGACATAGATTGGCAGATTGGGTTCGCAGGTGACGGCGATCGCAATCGCATCGGATGGGCGGGCATCTATTTCCACAATCTCACCGTCTTTCAGCACGCGGATAGTGGCATAGTACGTGTGTTCCTTGAGATCGCTAATCACGACGTCTTGCAATTCACCACCCAGCAGATCCACTGCCGCAACAAACAGGTCGTGCGTGAGCGGCCTCGGCGACGAATGGTGCTTCACACGGCGGTCGATGCTTGTTGCCTCAAAGAGACCGATCAGAATCGGAAACGTTCGGTCGCCCTCAACTTCCTTGAGATACACAACCTGCTGGTCGTTGATCTCACTAATAATAATACGAGACAGTTCCATCTGAACGGTCATGTGAGATGCTCCAACGATCCAACGACACTCGGCATTTTCAATGAGTCCAGTCTAACACGGCGCCCCTCAAACTCAGCGAGCAACGCAATGCTCTTGGCCAAGCGGGATTCCATCTCGACCAGTTGATTGCGTTCCTTTTCTACCACCGCGGCAGGAGCCCTCGCAGCAAAATTCTCATCGGCTAGCTTCGCTGTCTTGGCGGCAATCAACCCCCGCAGTTTATCATTCTCCCTGCCAAGCCGCACAATTTCCGCGTCTCCATCCACAAGAAGAGCCATATCCACAAAAATCTCGCAGCCCAGCACGCCTGCAGTGGCCGCACCGGCAGGTCCTTGGGCATCGGGGCCAATCGGCGCAAGGTTGACTGCCGCCATCGACTCAATCGCTGGGTGCAGAGGCGAGAGAAGTTCTGCGGTGGCTGCGTCGGTCCGAATCGCCACGTTCAGCTTGGTGCGGGGCGGCCCATTCTGCCTGGCGCGAATCTCCCGAATGCCAGCCACAACGGCTAAAAACGTTCCAAACCGAGTTTCAGCTGTCGGATCGATCCACTCGGCCGGCGGCGTGGGCCAGTGGGCCAGCATGATCGAGGCTGCCAAGGATGTCGAGCCAGCCGATGAGGCTAATGCGCCGGAGGTGTCCCAAGGCATTCGGCGGCCTCCCGCCGCTTCGCGGAGGTGCTGCCAGATTTCTTCTGTGACAAATGGCATGATCGGATGGAGGAGTCGCAAAATCGTGTCGAGGCCCAAGAGGAGCATGGACTGTGCCTGTGGCCGCAACACCGGATCGGCCAGCCGCGATTTGCACAACTCCAGATACGCGCTGCAGAATTCATCCCATGCGAAGCCGTAGAGCAGTCGCGAAGCCTCGGCAAACCGATAGCCATCAATCGCAGCTGTCACATCCCGCGACACGCTGGCCAAACGACTGGCCAGCCACCTGTCTTCCAAGGCCGGAGGCAGATCGGCTACACGCCACTGCGACATATCTCCCCCGGAAAAATCCTCGAGGTTCATCAGCACAAACCGAGTTGCGTTCCAGAGCTTGTTGGAGAAGTTCCTGCCAGCTTCAAACCGTTCGCTCACGGCCGGGCCACGAGGAAGCGCGAGGTCTTCTGACGTCTGCGCCCACTGTGTGCGGAATGGCTTTTTGCACTTTGGGCACTCGATGCGAGGCAGCACGCGGTTGGCGAGCGTTTGCTCGCTCCGGGCCTCGCAGTGCGGACATTGAAACTCCACGGGCATACGCACGTCTTGCGTTTCAGTCGCCATGCCCGCCAATGCAAATCGCAAGGCATCGGCACCGAGCGTGTCGATCACATCCACTGGGTCCACGCCATTGCCCTTGCTCTTGCTCATGGTCTCGCCGTAGCGGTCGAGAATCTTGGGGTGAATATAGACATCTGAAAACGGTATCTTTCCAGTGTCGAAAATTCCCATGATCACCATCCTAGCCACCCAGAGCGTGATGATGTCGCGACTTGTGACAAGCGTTGCCGTCGGATAGAAGCAGGCCAACTCGGGTGTTGACTCGGGCCAACCCAGCGTGGAGTGCGGCCAGAGCGCCGATGAAAACCACGTGTCGAGCACATCAGGGTCACGCACCAGCGGCTGGCCATTGATCGCATGCACGCCGAGCGATTCGTCGGCCATCACCTCGTCAGATGAACACACAAACCACCCATCATCGCTGCCGTCACCCTGCCACGAGACGGTGCTGCGGCCCGCAAACGCTGCGGCAAGATCCGCTTCCTGCACGCCTGCCACGTGCCAGATCGGAATGCGATGGCCCCACCAGAGTTGTCGGCTCACCGGCCAATCCCGCTTTTCGCCCAGCCAGTCCAAATAGCTTCTGGCATAGCGTGCGGGCACAATGCGCACGTGCCCGTCGCGCACCGCATCCAGCGCGGGCTGTGCCAGTTCATCCATGCGGATAAACCACTGATCGGCGAGAAACGGCTCGATTGGCGTCTTCGAGCGGTCGGAGTGGGCCAACTCGATCACGCGATCCTCGATCTGCACAAGTTGCCCGGCCGCGTCGAGATCGGCCACCACCTTCGTGCGGGCTTTCTGGATCGTCAGGCCGGCATACGGCCCTGCCTCTGGAGCCAGCGTACCGTTAGGCATGAGGATGTTGATCATTGGCAACTGCTGCCGAAGGCCGACTTCGTAGTCGTTGGGATCGTGCGCGGGCGTGATCTTCACGCATCCCGAGCCCAGCCCGGGCTGGGCCCACGCATCGGCAACCAGCGGAATCTCACGGCCCAAAAGCGGCAGTCGCACGCGACGGCCGTCGCGTGCCATGCTGGCCAGTTGCTCCAAGCCTGGCAGGATCTCGCGACGCCGCACCGCGAGATCCTGGATGGCAAGGTCGATCTCTGCGTGTTCCTTGGCAGGCGCACTTGCTCGCTTTCCCCGAAGTGCTGCCTCGGCCTCATCCAACGCTTTCGCTGGCGTTGGATGCACCGCCACGGCCGTGTCGCCTAGCAGCGTTTCGGGCCGTGTGGTTGCCACTGTGAGGCTGGCTGGCTCGCCGGACTTGGGGTCAATGATGTCGTAGCGGATGTGCCAGAAATGGCCTTTTACTTGCTCGTGAAAGAGTTCGTCGTCGCTGACGGCCGTCTGGAGAAATGTGTCCCAATTGACCAACCGCTTGCCTCGCCGCACGAGTCCCCGTTGAAAGAGACGAAAGAACGCCTCTCTTACTGCGCGCGCGCAGCGATCGTCGAGCGTAAATCGCACGCGATCCCAATCGCAACTGGCACCCAGATCTCGTAACTGACTGAGAATTCGCTTTTCATACTGTTCCTTCCACGACCAGATTCTGGCCACGAGTTGCTCGCGTCCGAGGTCGTGGCGGGAGAGTTTTTCTTCCTCCAGGAGCCGTCGTTCAACGACGGCCTGCGTGGCGATGCCGGCGTGGTCGGTGCCGGGCATCCAGAGCGTCAGAAATCCCTGCATCCGTCGAGTGCGCACGAGCACATCCTGCAGCGTGCTATTGAGGGCGTGGCCGAGGTGCAGGGCGCCAGTGACGTTCGGCGGCGGAATAACGATTGAAAAGACGGGACGGCCCGGCTCCGGCTCGGCGTGCCACGATCGTGCGGTATCCCAGAGGGCACGGCAGCGGGCCTGCGATCTCTGATGGTCGTAATGCTTTGGCAGTTCGTGCATGAGGGATCCTGGATCGTGGCACCACGTGGAGTATCGGATCAAACTGTAGCCGAATCGAGCAACCTGCCGCCAGCGATCCTCTCGAAATGAACGTGGTTTTGCAGAAATAGACTCGGCTGACGTAGCCTTTGTGGACGAGGCCCGCAGGGGTGTGGCCCATCGGTTTTCGACGACGTTTTGTGCCTTACCTGTCTCGCTTTCGGACTCCATAAACTCTGACATAAATTCTTCATGATTCATCCATGAACCCTCCATTGATTGATCCGACGAATCAGCCCCAGTTGCCTCCCTCCACGCCATCCCGCATCGTGCTCATTGGCCGTGCGCCTGGCAACGATCTGGTGCTCCGCCATCCAGGTGTCTCGGCTCGCCACGCCCGCGTGATCGTGGCAGCTGACGGCCTGTGGCTGGAGGATCTCGGCAGCCGAAACGGCACGTGTGTCGGCTCGCCCCCGCAGCGGATCACCCGCGAGCCAATCCATCTCGACGATACGATTACGCTAGGCGATTGTGTGCTGCCGGCCACGGCACTCCGCGACTTATTGCATCGCACCCATCCGCGTCGGACGGATGCAGTGAGCATCGATTTGGAATCGGCTGGAATGGTCACATTCGGACGGCGGGCCGGGGCTGGTGTGGCCATCCACCAGCCCATCGCCTCGGCGATGCATGCGTCAGTGAGCGTCGATCGCGGCCGCGTGATCGTGCGCGATCTGGGCAGTATGAGCGGCACGTTTGTGGACGGCAACCGGATCCAGCGGCCCGTTCAGATTGGGCCGGGCGCCATCGTGCAGATGGCCGACCAACGCTACCGGCTTTCCGATGACGCACGATTCCTGGAACCACTCCTCGGCGGCAGCTGCGATATGGTCGAAGCGCAGGGCGTGGCCGTGGAGGCCTCGGGCAGGCGATTGCTCGAAAGCGTATCGCTTGTCGTGCAGCCGGGCGAACTCGTTGCCATCATGGGGCCCAGCGGCGCCGGCAAGAGCACGCTGCTCTCAGCGCTCAACGGCCAACTCGTGCCTGCTGCCGGCCAAGTTACAATCGGCGGCCTCGACCTTCACGCCCACTACGAACTGTTCCGGGGCCGGATCGGCTACGTGCCTCAAGACGATATTTTGCACGCCGATCTCACAGTTTGGCAGGCGCTTTGGTATGCCGCAAGGCTTCGGTTGCCGCACGACACCACCAACGATGAGATCGCCTCCCGCATCGGGGGAGTGATCGCACAACTCGGACTGCAAGGCACCGAGCATACGCGGGTTGGCGACCAACGCAAGCGTGGCGTGAGCGGCGGCCAGCGGAAGCGGGTCAACCTTGCGATGGAGTTGCTCACCGACCCCCCAATCCTCGTACTCGACGAGCCTACCTCGGGGCTCTCCAGCACCGACGCCCTCTGCGTCATTGAGTTGCTCCGGAGCCTGGCCGATGCAGGAAAAACGATTCTGGTGACGATTCATCAGCCCAGCTTGGAAACGTTTATCAAATTCGACGCCGTGGCGGTGATCGCCCGCGACGCTTCCACGAATCAGATCGGACGGCTGGCGTGGTTTGGCCGAGCGTGGCCCGACTCGGTCACGTTCTTTGAACCGTCCACGTCCGCCGGTATCCTGCCCGCAAACGTAGATGGCATGTTGCGCGGTCTCGCCACACGGCCGGTCATTGAGTGGGTGCAGCAGTGGAACCAATCCATTGCCAAAACAATTTGGGTCGACCGCCGCACCAGCGGTGTTGGGGCCGTGGGTAGGAAGCGGGCACGGCCGTCGGCCCGCGCTACCGCCAGATGCATGCAGTGGTTGACGCTGGTCAAGCGAACGCTCAATGTGAAGGCCGCCGACGGCTGGAATACCGCAGTCCTCCTTCTGCAGGCTCCCATTGTGGCCCTGCTCATCGGGGCTGTATTTTCCAAGGTGCTGCGCACTCCCCCTACGCTTGCGATGTGGCCAAAGGCCGGAGTCGATATGGCCACGACCGTGTTTGTGACCTCGCTTGCGGCCATTTGGTTTGGCTGTTCGAGCATGGCACGCGAAATCGTCTCCGAGTGGCCCATCTATCGCCGCGAGCGGATGGCGGGGCTCTCGATCCTGTCCTATGTGACTTCAAAGATGACAGTGCTGCTGGGGATTGCGGCGGTGCAGTGCGGCCTGTTACTCGGCATCGTGGGCTGGTCGTGCCAGCTATCCAGTTCGTGGCTGCCTCTCTTTTGTGTGCTCTACGCTGCGGCACTCGCTGGAGGCGCTTTGGGCCTTTTCATTTCTGCGTTGCTTCGCACATCCGAAGCCGCAGCCGGTGTCTTACCGATGATGCTTTTACCGATGATCGTGCTGGGCGGTATTTTGGTTCCCCTGGCGGATCTGCCCAAGCTCACACAACCGCTTGCCGCGGCGATGCCATCGCGTTGGGCGTTTGAGGGGATGGTGGTGCGAGAAGCCAACGCCCGCCCAAGAGTCCGCAAGCCCGAGCACCCGCAGCAGCCCAGTCTGCCAACCTCGACATCGGCAGCACGCA
>QWQH01000064.1 GCA_003670915.1 Planctomycetota bacterium
CCCGCGCCCGCGCCCGACACGGCAAGCCCTCGCCACCAGACGCCCGCTGCTGGCCAGCTACCAATCCCGGACACAAGGCCCACTGGCAACAAGGCTGTCTGCACGTTCGGCCAAACCAGCGGCGAAATAGCCACCGCGGCAATCATCACACCGCACGCGAGTGCCTTCCACTGGCGAGGCACAGCGTGGCCTTCCACGTCAAAGAGCGCCCACGCAAAAAGCGTGACGAGCAAGAAGCAGTGAACGGTACAGACCGCTACCAACGACCAGTCTGTGTGGAACAATAATCCATCACTGCCGCCTCGCCGAGCGACAAACGCCACGCCCGGCAACGTGGCGCCACCCGATAGCAGTTCGACCGACGCCACCACACCCACCATGGTCGCACACATCGCTTCAACAATCGGATAGCGACACGCAATCGGCGACTGGCAGTCGTGGCAACGCCCACGCAACAACAGCCAGCCCAGTACCGGCACGTTGTGCCGCCAGCGGATCGCCGCGCGGCAGGCCGGGCAGCGGGAGCCACCAAATACCAACGACTCCCCGCGGGGTACTCGATGCACCACCACGTTGAGAAAGCTTCCAACATTCGCCCCAAGCGTCACGATGAAAGCGATGATACAACCCATCGCTAAGGCCTCTGTGAGCGGCATAAAGAATGGATCCAACATCTGGGTGGCTCAGAAAGTGTGTTCGTGGACGGATTGGCAGGGCAACGATTCTGATCCGCGCACGGGCGAATCGGTCTGGGATTCTGGCTGTGGTTTCGTGTAGGGTATCGGTGTCACAGCCCGGCGGGCCGTGGCACTACGCAATGACACCGACACCATGGCATGTGTCGGCCTCCCCAGCCACCCACACCGTATTCTACGCCCGATTTTTATTCCTTCGCTGTGAACGCTCATAATCCCGTCTCTGACTCACCCCCCTCCCGCCGCGGCATCCCTGGCTGGCTCAGCCTTCTGCTGCGCCTCGCCGGCACAGTAGCCCTGATGGGCTTGGCGTTGCGGGGCTTGGAATGGCGGAAACTCTTTCTGTTGCTCGAAACGACTGATTGGCGTTGGTGGTGTGCTGGATTTGCCATAAGCATGGGAGTGCAAGTGATCGCCGCCATTCGCTGGGCGGCGCTGGCCAGACCGATCGGCTTTCCTTTTTCGATCGGCTTTTTTATCTGGCGTTTTTTTGAGGGGATGTTTTTTAGCCTCTGCCTGCCAACATCTATCGGAGGAGATGTTGTGAAGGCGTATCGCTTGGCCGATTCGACACCCGGCCGCCTCTTGGCTGGGTGCACAGTGGTCGCCGATCGACTGATGGGGCTATCGGCCCTCGGTGTGCTCGCAGGGGCAGCGATTTTTGCAGAGGAATTCTCCCTCACGCTGCTGCCCACCCTGGCGGTGGCCGCCACGATCCTTCTGGCCACACTCCTCTTGATTTGGCTCGGCGTTGGATCGCTGGATCGACTGCTCGCGCTCTTTCCGGAGCCACATGCAGCTCGGCAGTTTATCTCCCGCCTCCTGCCGTATCAGTTGCGACCCAACCTCATGACTCAGGCCCTTGGCTGGAGCCTTATCGTGCAGATGGGCGGGGCGATTGCTGTATCTTTGATCGCCAGAGGCCTTGGAGTGTACCTGCCGCTCGGGATCTGGTTTGGCGTCGTTCCACTCGTGTCTCTGGCAATGGTTCTGCCAATAAGCATCAGTGGAGTGGGCGTGCGAGAGGGAGGGCTCGCATGGCTCTTAGCACGTCACGCGGTGCCAGCCGAGCAGGCCGTCGCGATCGGCCTCCTCTGGTTTCTCACGACCATTTTGGGTGGGCTCATTGGAGGAGTCCTCTTCCTGCTCAATCGCCATCCGCTGGCCTCATCGGGCGCCGCGCACGAGCCATCCTCAGCCACCTGAGCGAGGCCCTCCCCGGCGAGCCGCGTCGATGAGCAGCAGTCCCGCAATCGTCTTGGCATCTTCGATTCGGCCGTCGAGGCACATTGTGATTGCCTCCTCCCACGACACCACTCGTGTGCGAATCTGCTCCCCTGGCTCAAGTGCCTGCGGCCCAGCCGTGAGATCCTGCGCCACAAAAAGATGCATCCGCTCTCGCAGGATGCCCGGCGAAGCCCAGAAATCGGCCAGCGGCGTCATGCGGCCCGCGCGGTAGCCGGTTTCCTCTGCCAGTTCGCGAGCGGCCGCCTCTTCCAGCGATTCCACCCGGTCGAGCGTGCCGGCTGGCAATTCCAGCAGCGTGTGGCCAACAGCCACTCGCACCACTTCCACGAGGCACACCTCCTGCGACGACACCATCGGCACGATCACCACACTCCCCGGATGCTCCACCACATCCCGCGTGCGGTGCGTACCATCGCTACACAGTTCCTTCATCCGAACGACGCGAAACCGTGCGGCCTCGAGCACCACCGCCCCGCCCCGCTGCGATGGGGCGGTGGTATCGGTGACTGTGGCGCGTGTATTCATTTATTTTCTCCGTAGACGAAGTTCGAACTCTTCCAAGCCTCACGAATGATCTGCTCCTGCGACAGAGGCCAATGGCACCGTTACCACCCTCGCAGCAACGCCGTCCACTTCAAGCTCCATGCTAGGCGCAAGCCCCTTCACGAACAGCATCGCCAGCCCTAGGGCTTGTCCAAGCTGTGGCGAAACGCACGATGATGTAACGCTCCCGATTAGCTCGCCTCGACACCGCACAGTCGCACCGACCGGTGGCGCGGTTGATGCATTGATCGCGATTGCAACGACTCGTCGATTCACATGCCCCAAAGCATCGATCCGCGCCACTGTCTCCTGCCCGAGATAGCATCCCTTCGTAAATGAAATGGCGATGTGATCCATCCCGCATTCCTGGGGCAGCGTTTTTGGGAGAATATCTGCTGGCTGTAAATGTCCCTCCTCGATGCGGGCGGTGTGGATGCAATCAAATCCGGCCTCCGTGATACCAGCAGCACGCATGAACGTCGCAAACCGCTGCCGATCGGCCTCGGCAACCTGCACCATAAATCCAACGGCCCCCACCCAATCAACTCGCACCACCGTTGCCTGCATGCCCCCCAGCATGCCCTGTACGTGGTGCAACACCTGCGAGGGCAAGGCCTGTTCATCGCTTGCAATCAATCGGTGATGGTCGGAGCCTTGGCCACCAAGCCATTCGGCGGCCTGCGGGCCTGCCACCAGAAAGCTGACCCGCGTCGCCGACGCATCGATGCACTCCATCTGCTCGCGGATGTGGTAGTGCTCCAGATGCTCGTGCAACATGCGGGCCATTCCCGCTGGAGCATCGATCCAAAGGCCCTCCTGCGTTCGAAGAATATGACTGAGAGCCAACACCCAACCCTTCGCATCGGTAAAAAAACCATGCGTGCCCTCGCCTGGAGCGAGCCGCAAGAGTGCCGCTGTTGTAAAATGATCGACAAACCCCACGGCGTCCTTCCCTGTGATCACAAGCGTCGAGCGGTTGCCTCCATCTGCCCAGGCTATAGATCTGCGGAGTGACTCGTAGCCCAAAGGCAGGGCCAGTGGTGAGGAACCGGGTGCATTCATATCCATACAGGTGCTCCTGTGCACCCGATACCAGTCGCGACTTGATGGCCCGTCTGCGACTGGTGCAAAGTGTCGCAGTGGCATGGCCGCATGTGCCGAAACGTGCGGGTGCACAGGCTACCACGCCTGCCTTTTCCACAAAATTCCGGCCGTTGTGCGTTCCGTTGGCCAAGGGCGGCGGGGCTCAAACCGGCTTTCAATGGCTGTTTTATAGATAGTGAAGGCCCCCTCACAAAACTTTTCGACTGGCGTGAACGATCCGTCAATGCCCTGCGTATATCTCTCACCGCGATACCCAAGCGGTGTGACAAGCGACGACAGAGCAAACGGGTTTCTGTCGTGGCTTGACCCAGTCGATAAGCTTCGTCAGTCGGACATGCTGGCAAGACATAGTCCGTATCTGGCGAGTCGCCTCGACTATTTGTATGAACTCGCGTTTCCCCCATGCAGTTGCGTTTGCGCCCGCGGTATGCACTTTGAAAAGTTCACGCGGGCCGTTCCATAAGGAGATTGACCATGGCCACCGTTCATTACGAGTCGCAATGCCGCGATGAATTTGAGGATTCAGATGAGTTTCTTCGCAACCCATTTGCCGTTGCTGACAGCGACACTTCTGACGTTGCGCGGGCTGCGGCAGACTACAGTTCGCCCCCCATCAGCCGCTCGAATACCGACTGCCTTCCAAATCGTCAGCAGGATCGTCGGATCAAATCAAAGGCGTTTCACCGCATCGCTGAAGTCCGGGAGCATCAGGGCATCACACTTCGCAATGTGTCTCGAAGACTTGGCGTTGAGCTGTCCGTGGTGCGTCGCCAAGAGCAGAGCGACTGCGACATGCGGCTTTCCGAACTTCATCGCTGGCAGCAGGTGCTCGACGTGCCAGTTGCCGAATTACTTGTCGAAGGAGATGGCCAACTCTCGGGGCCAGTTTTGGAGCGGGCCAGAATGGTGAAGCTCATGAAAACGGCAGCGGCTATCCGCGAACGCACCGGCGGCACCCCGGTTGGCCGCATGGTTACGATGCTGATCACCCAGATTCTAGAAATCATGCCGGAACTGGAAAACGTCACCCCATGGCCTACCGTCGGCCAACGCCGCACGCTCGATGATGTGGGCCGTACAGCATGCAACATTATGCCAGATGATGTTTTTCGTAAACCGCTCCCGTAAGACAAATGCTCCCGCTGATTGGCTTGGTGCGGTGCGTGACCCGCTGGACTTTTCACTGGAGGCCCTTTTCAGGCCGATCGCCGACACTCCTCAAACGTTCTGGCTCTCGCGACACCTCAGCCAAGAACGGCGGCGTTACGATCTGCCGCACGGTGCCCATCACCATCAGGCCGGTGAAAAAACTCAGTACGGTACCGAAGAGAATCCAAGCGGCAATCGCGAGCCAGTGATAGTCTCGCAGCCACACTCGCAACGGCGGCTCGGTGCTTTTGGGAACCTTTCGCTGCACGGTGCCATCGCGGCCCGTCTGCTTCTGCATGTCTATGCGAAAGGCATCCCACTGCTCCTGAACTTCGGGCCTCCCGAGGTCGTTGAGCCACTCCGTGCGGGCTCGCAACAGAATCACCGGAGGCAGACCGACCGCCGCCAGCCAGCCGGCAATGAGCACCGTACGCGTGATTGCTACCAAACGTGATTGCTGGGAAATCATCCATCTGCTCCGAAACGACCGTGGGCCGCACACGCCGCCAACCCCCTATTCTCTCCCGCTTTTCACCGCGGGCAACCGGTCTGGTGTCGGAGGCGTTCCGCTGCTACTTTTTTGCCCTATTGCCATCGACGGCCCCCTATCATCCTCCATTCCCGCGAAGGAACTCGCTGCGTGAAGCCGGCCAGCCCATCTGTGTGTTCGCGCCTCCTGCTCTGCGTAGTGTGCGTCTGGCTCGCGGGTCTGTCGAGTGATCTTTGTGCACAAACTGGATGGCTACCAACCTCGTGGTTTTCACAGACAGCAATCGATCCACAGGCGATGTTTCCGCTGGCCGAAAACGACGGTCCTTGGCTCGTGCTGGCGACAACGTTTCGGGGTGAGGGCGCTCGCGACGACGCGCGCGCACTGGTTCACGAACTACGTCGCGTAAATAAACTCAAGGCTTACACGCACGAGAAGTCGTTCGACTACACAGGCAAGCAACAGGGGCTCGGTCTCAAGCCCGACGGCACCCCAAAAAAAATGCGATACGCGAACGCCGGACAAGTGGTGGAGGTGGCTGTGCTCGTCGGTGATTTCGCCTCTTTCGATGACTCTCGTGGACAAAAAATGTTGGGCAAAATCAAGGGTCTCCGACCGGAATCTCTCTCGGGTGCCAGCGGCAAAAGTCAGTCTTTTGCCGATTTTCGCAAGTTGGTTGGCCTCGAGCGCGGTGCTGGCAAGGGGCCTATGCACCTAGCGTTTGTGATCCCCAATCCGATGCTGCCAGAGGACTTTTTTACGCGGCAGGAGGTCGATAAATTTGTCGTAGAGATGAACGCCGACGTAACTCACTGCCTGCTCGACTGCCCTGGACGCTACAGCGTGCGAGTCGCAACTTTCACCGGTGCCGGCACGTTCGATCAGAAGGCAATCGAAAAGGGGGACGCCGGCAACGCCCTAGAAAATCGGCTCGTTGAAGCGGCCGAAAAAGCGCATCGCCTCACCGAACTGCTACGTCGCAGTGGCTGGCAAGCGTGGGAATTTCATGACCGTGAATCGAGCATCGTGTGCGTTGGCACTTTCCAGCAACTGGCCGTACCGCTGCCGAATGGCAAGCCAGCTATGGATCCGGAAATGACTCGAATCATTGCAAAGCTCGGCCCGGATCCGGTGCAGTTAGCGGCAGGAAATGTCGTGCCACAATCGCTTGACGGTATTCTACTCGACGTGCAGCCCAAGCCGATTGATGTGCCGCGAGTTCCAGACGGCTGGAGATAATAGGATTCGGCTCTCGTGCTGCTGGCAGCCTTTGACCGTTATCCCTGCAGGCAATCCTTTTCCATGCCACCTCCCTCCACTTCGATGCTCGTGCTGGGCACGACGAATTCCGGAAAGCTTGTGGAACTTGCAGCGTTGCTTGCGCCTCTGGGGATTGACTGCCGCTCTCTCGCTGGCCTTTCTGCCGTGGAGGTGGAAGAGACCGGCAGTTCCTTTGCAGAAAATGCTGCACTCAAAGCCAGTCAACAGGCTTGTGCCATCGGTCAGTGGGTGCTGGCCGAAGACAGCGGACTGCTCGTGGATGCCCTTGATGGATCGCCGGGAATCTATTCGGCTCGCTTTGCGGGAGTCGATGCGACCGACGTACTCAACAATAGCCTGCTGCTGGAACGACTCGCTGGCAAAACTGGTGCAGCGCGGGCCGCCCACTACGCCTGCCACGCCGCGCTTGCCAATCCGACTGGCGAGATCGTAGCCACGTCGCATGGGGAGTGCTGCGGCGTGATTGCCCATGCACCCCACGGTGACGGCGGCTTTGGCTACGACCCCCTCTTCATCATCCCCGAATACCATCGTACCTTTGGCATGATCTCCCCCGCAGTCAAGGCTCTGATCAGCCACCGCGCCCGCGCCATGCGGGCCATCATCCCGGCGATCGTAAAGCATCTGTCGGTGCACAAGATAGCCACGGCGCAAGCAGGTGCCTGATTCATTTCTGAACTCCAGCCAAGCACTGCCCCTTCAGTTTCACCGCGACGCCTCGGATTCCACAGCTGCAGACTTTGTGGCTGGCGGGTTGAGGAGCCTCTGTTCGATCACTCGCACAACCTCGGGCATGCCGTCCATTTGCCCGGCAACAGCGGAGAGCGACGGAATGAATTGGTCGATGCCTTGCAGAAAGACTCGCACTCGCTCCGGCGTTACATCCTCCAATAATGTAAAATCACCACAGCCCATCCCAGACAAAAAGTGGCTGTTCATCAACTGCTCTGCGTGGGCGCGTTCGGGGAGCAGCAGCATCGGCTTTCCGAGGTGTAAAGCTTCGCCTATAAGCTGGTTGCCCGCAGCCGAAATCATGGCTCGGCAACCTGCCAAATCCTCTATGAAATGATGCCCGTCGATGGCGTGAAACGATGCGTTTCCGATCGGCTCCCGCTGCCCAAGCCCATACACTCTCACTGGCAGGCCGCAATCAGCCAACGTGGAAAGCACATCAAACGGGGTATGACGACGGAGGTAGCTCACGAGAAAGCCATCGTCTCGTGGGCGAGCACGCGTGACCTCGCGGCGCAGCAGCGGGCCAACCTGCACCACATGCTCCCAACCCCGTCGCAGAGGCGCACGGAAAAAGGCTGATACGACCGTGTCGGTTGCCTCGGCCCCGTACATCCAGACCGCATGGCCCATAAGCCATGCATTCCACTGCATCAATGGGGGCAGCGAACTGAGATCGTAGGCCAGGAGGAAATGCTGGTGGTCCACACTCACCAACGGAATCCCTTGGCGGGCGGCCGCACGAGG
>QWQH01000006.1 GCA_003670915.1 Planctomycetota bacterium
CGCACCATAGACATGGATGAAAACCATGACAACCATGACAACCATGACAACAGACCGAAGCAATGGCTGTGCGGCGGGCAGCCGGATTTCACCTGAAACAAGCCATTTTTGTTCAGGGCAGTGTTTGGCTCCAAGGGCATTAGGCATCGCTGAATAATGTTGCACCACCACAAAATTAACTTCTATCAGCGTTACAGCGTGGGGATCATGGCGATCCTCGTGTTTTTGCTGCCAATGGTGGTGGTGGGGGCGATCAAGGCCAAGGGCAATAACCGCAACGACGTGAAGGGCTGGCTGCCCTTGGAATACCCAGAAACACAGGTGTATCGGTTCTTTCGCCGCAGTTTTCAGGGTGAGGAGTTCATTCTCATCAGCTGGGAAGGCTGCACGATGAGCGATCCGCGATTGGAGTTGCTGGCCCGCAAACTCCTGCCGCCTGCCGAGGAAGCGTCCCGGATCGACCGCCCGCTCTACTACAAATCGGCTCAAACAGGCCCCAGGGCCATTGATCGAATGACTTCCGAGCCTCTGAACTTGGATCGCGATGAGGCTATTTCGAGGCTGACAGGGGCCCTTATTGGGCCACCAGCCCCCGGGGTAAAAGCTGGCTCGCCTGCCGACAATCCAGACAACCGGCAGACGTGCTTGGTGCTCACGCTGGCCGACACCGCTCGGGCCAACCTCCATGCTGCGATCGACATCATCAAAAAAGTGGCCACCGATGAGTGCGGGATTCCCGAACCCTCACTGCACATGGGAGGGCCTCCTGTCGACAATGTTTCCATCGATAAGGCTGGGCAGACGAGCGTCACGATCCTGTTTGGTCTGTCGCTGGTGGTTGGATTCTTTGTGAGTTGGTGGAGCCTGAAGAGCAAGTTGCTCGTGGGGCTCGTGCTGGCCTCGGGCGTCTACAGCATGTTCGCGAGCCTCGCGGTGGTCTGGTACTCGGGGTATCCCGTCGATGCCATTCTGTTGACGATGCCGTCGCTGGTCTATGTGGCCACAACGAGCGGTGCGATCCATCTGGCCAACTACTACCGAGACCAGATTGCCGAAACGGGCATTGTGGAAGGTGCGGCTGGCCGCTCGGTACACCACGCCCTGCTGCCACTGTCGCTGGCCACTGGCACCACGGCCATCGGTTTGGCAACGCTGGCGGTGAGCGACTTGGTGCCAATCCGCATGTTTGGAATTTTTTCTGCCATCGGCGTGTTGGTCAGCTTTTTGATCCTCGTCTCCTTCATGCCGGCTGCGTTGGAGTTATTTCCGCCCAATCTCAAAGTGGGCAAGCGAGCCGAAGATGAGGAAAACGCAGACTGGCAGCCGATGGAGTTGAGCCCGTGGTGGCGGTTTGGCCAGTGGGTGACTCGGCACAACGGATTCGTCACAACCGTCTGCTTGCTCGCCATGGCATCGGTGGGCTACGGCATGACGCGAGTCGAGAGCAGCGTGCAACTGATGCGGCTTTTCGCACCCAAAGCTCGCATTCGTGCCGACTACCGCTGGTTGGAATCGCGATTAGGCCCACTGGTACCCATGGAGATCCTCGTCCGGATCGATCAGAAAGACTGTTCGCTCAACTTCCTTGAGCGCATGGAACTCGTCGGCTCCATCCAGAAAGAGATTGCCGCGCTCGATGAGGTCGGCAGTTCGCTCTCAACGGTCACGTTTGGCCGTAGCCTCGAATCCGGTGCGGGCGGAGAGGGTGTTGGCGGCGTTGCAGCGAGGGCCTTTGGCTTGGGTGCCCGCACCAAACGCAGCGTGCTCAACCGCCGCTTGGTGGCACACCGCGAAGATTTTCTAGCCGGCGACTACCTGCGAGAGGTGACGCTCGATGACAGCGTCGGTGCCGACGGCGGCACGCTGCCTGGCCACACAGAGGAACTGTGGAGAATCAGCGCGCGAGTGAGCGCCACAAAAGAAGTCGATTACGCGCTCTTTCAAAAAGATCTCAGCACGAAGATCAGCCCGATCATCGCCCAACTCGGCAAGGAAGGCGTGGGCGGCGTGAAGGTCGAATACACGGGACTTGTGCCGCTGGTCTACAAGGCTCAGCACTCCCTGCTCGACGGACTTCTTTTTGGATTTGTAGTTGACTTTGGAATCATTGTGGTAGTGATGGTGTTGCTCTGCCGTGCCACCTCTGCCGGGTTGGTGCTCCTGCTGCCCGCTGCATTCCCAGCGGTGATGGTGTTTGGGGGCATGGGCTGGGGCAACTCGCTCCTCAAGTCGTTTGATGCTGGCACGCTCTTGATCGACATCGGCACGGTGATGGCACCGAGTGTGGCACTGGGCGTGACGGTCGACGACGTCGTGCACTTCATGCTCTGGTTCCGACGCGGCATTGCCGATGGACTGGATCGCAAGCAGGCCGTGATGCTGGCCTACAAGGGCTGCGCTCGGGCGATGTATCAGAGTTGGGGAGTCATCGGCATCGGCCTTTCGGTCTTTTCTCTCTCGCCGTTTGGGCCCACGCAGCGGTTTGGTTACATGATGCTCTCGATGCTCACGATTGCATTGGTTGGAAATCTCGTTCTGCTACCGGCCCTGCTCGCCGGACCGCTGGGAGCTGTTTTTAGCTGGAGCGTGTTGCGAATCGAGCGGAAGAAAGCGATCAGCACAGGCCGACGCAAGGTAAAGACCGACCCAGGCAGCGACGCCCTGCCATCGCCGCACATCCTACCCGGAGCGGTGAAGCAGGCTGTGCACGCATAACAGCCCATGCACGGCAAGCAGGCTGTGCGCCCGACGCAGGTCGTGTACGCTGAAAGGCAGAGAAAAGCCGTTCGCTTTTCCCGATGCTCTCCCCTGACAGAAAATCAGACGCAATGCCCGATGATCCGGCTTCTGTGCTCGCGCCACCTGTGAGCCAGGGGCTGCCCACTGCAACGGTATTTCTCAAACCCAAGCGGGCCAGGCCCTTCTTCGGCCGCCATCCCTGGGTGCTCGACGCGGCTGTCATGCGAGTTGAGGGCCAGCCTGCCGACGGAGATGTGGTGGACCTAGCCACGCACGATGGCACGTTTATAGCGCGCGGCCTCTGGAACGCTGAGAGTCGGCTGCGAGTGCGGCTGTTTACTTTTGATTCCGGCGTCCACCTCAACGCCGCTTTGTGGCACCAGCGGCTCGCCTCCGCCGTGGGCTTGCGGCGATCGCTTGGCCTCGACGGCCGCAACCGGGCGGCCAGAATCGTTAACAGCGAAGGAGACGGCCTCTCGGGCCTCACCGTAGATCGCTACGCCGATTTTTTGGCTGTGCAGGTGACGTCACTCGCGATGGCCAACAGGCTAGATATTTTCTGCGATTCGTTGCAGTCGCTTCTGGAGCCAAAAGGGATTCTCTTGCGCGGTGCCGAACGCGGGCTGGCAAAACTGGAGGGTTTGCATCTGATCGACCGGCTCCTGCGAGGCACGGCACCCCCTGGCCCAATCTTCATCGAAGAAAATGGCCTGCAATTTGGCGTCGATCTGGAGGAGGGACAAAAGACAGGCTTCTATCTGGATCAACGCGAGAATCGGCAGGCAGCAGCAGGATTGGCCAAGGGCCGACGGGTGCTCGATATGTTTTGCTATTCCGGTGGGTTTGGGGTGCACTGCGCCGTGCAGGGGCAGGCCAGCAGCGTGCTTGCAGTCGATTCCAGCCCAAAGGCGACGGCACTGGCCAAGGCCAACGCGGATTTGAATGGCGCCGCGAACATGGCCGTTGAGACGGCCGACGCATTTGAGAAAATGGACGGCTTGCGGGCGGCGGGCGAACGATTTGGAATGGTGATTCTCGACCCGCCTAAATTCGCCCGCAACCGAGCTGCCATCGATGATGCTCTCCGCGCGTACCACCGGATCAACCGTTTGGCGGTCGACCTCCTTGAGCCAGGGGGCGTGCTTGTCACGTGCTCCTGCTCTGGTGCGGTGTTGCGAGATGATTTTTTGATGATGCTATCCGGCGTGGCCCAGCGGAGCACTCGTGCGATTCAGATTCTCGAGTGCAAGGGTGCTGCCGCCGATCATCCAATCAGCGCGAGCTGCTTGGAGGGCGAGTACCTCAAGTGCATCATCGCCCACGTTCCTTAAGCCGCATCACAGCACGCAACGCCTAGGCTTTGAATGCGGCGGCGGCTCGGGCTTTAAGACTGCGCGGTCGAGCGGCTACAACTTGCGGAGGCGGGTGTATTCGTCCATCGTGACGGTGGTGAGTTCGCCATCGTCACGAGCCAGAATGAGCACGTCGCTGTAGACCTTGTCGTCGGGGTTCCTGCGAAAGTGGAGGCCGTGCCTGCGGCGCTCGCGGCAGAGCACTTTGCCGATAGTCGTTGTGCTCCACTTCGCACTCGAACCGACCGTCACACCGTGCACTACCTCTACCCGGTCGCCGGGCTGAAGTTGGTCGTAGAGAGTGCGCGATAGAAGTTCTTCCGGCGTCATCAGACTTCCTTCGACTCGATCCACTTCATCATCTTACGGAGGCCGCGACCCGTTTCGGTGAGCTTGTGCTCGCGCTCGCGGCGGCGGGTGGCCTTAAACATCGCCGCACCGCCACGGTTTTCCAGAATCCAGTCACGAGCAAACTGCCCGGAGCGAATTTCCTCCAGAATCTTTTTCATTTCCTTGCGAGTCTCGTCGGTGATAATCCGCTTGCCGCGAGTGTAATCGCCGTACTCAGCCGTGTTCGACACGCTGTACCGCATGTATTCCAGGCCGCCCTGATAGAAGAGGTCCACGATGAGTTTCATCTCGTGCAGGCACTCGAAATAAGCCATTTCTGGCTGATAGCCTGCCTCGACAAGCGTATCAAAACCAGCCTTGATCAGTTCCGAGACGCCGCCGCACAGCACGGCCTGCTCGCCAAAGAGATCAGTTTCTGTTTCCTCAGCAATCGTTGTTTCAATCACGCCGCCCCGCGTGCCGCCAATCCCTTTGGCATAGGCCAGACCCATCTTCTTGGTTTCGGCACTGGCACCGGCGCCTAAGGCAATCAGGCAGGGCACGCCTCCACCCTTCACAAACTCGCTGCGCACAAGATGACCAGGGCCCTTGGGTGCTACGAGGAGAATATCGTGGCCGGGCGGTGGCTCGACTTGGTTAAAGTGAAAGTTGAATCCGTGGCTGGCCATCAACACGGCGCCTGGCTTGAGGTTGGGCTTGATCGAGTCTCGGTAGACATCTGCCTGCAACTCATCGGGGAGCAGGATGTTAATCACATCGGCCTGCTTGACTGCATCGGCAACCGACATCGGCTCAAAGCCATGGCTCTTTGCCAGGGCATAATTAGCCCCACCTGGACGCTGACCGACCACAACCTTGAGCCCGCTGTCGCGGAGGTTTTGTGCCTGAGCATGCCCTTGGCTGCCGTAGCCCAGAATGGCAATCGTCTTGCCCGCAAGGGCTTTCATGTCGGCATCAGCGTCGTAGTAAATCGTAGCGGGCACAGAAGACTCCTCGAGGAAAGCGGCTGTATAAAATCGCGAAACACAATTAAAAGTGGATGAGGAAAAGCAGGCAAGCGGATGCAAACGTAGTCTATTTTCAAGTTAAGCAAATGAATCGCGAGAAGAAGCTGAATCGGCAGGGCGGGCGCCGTCGGCAGATTCCGTCAACTCTCGCGTGGGCGGACTGCCTCGCACCATCGCGATCCGTCCGGTGCGCACAAGCTCCAGAATACCAAGAGGCCGCATCAACTCGACAAAGCCCTCGAGTTTCTTTTCTGTACCAGCGATCTCAACGATGACAGTGTCTGCAGCCACATCGACGATCCGGCCCCGGAATGTTTCGGCAAGCGATTGCACTTCCGTGCGGGCGCTGCCGGCGGCGGCGGCAACCTTGATGAGCATCAAATCGCGTTCGACATAGTTGCGTGAACTGATGTCTTCCACGCGCACAACGGTGACAATCTTTTCGAGTTGGCGTCGCACTTGGTCGAGCACTCGGTCATCGCCTCGCAGGACAAATGTCATTCTTGAAAAGCGATGGTCTTCTGTTTCGCCAACCGCGAGGCTGTCGATGTTGTAGCCCCGGGAGGCCAGCATGCCCGAGACATGCGCCAGCACGCCCGGGACATTTTGAACGGTAGCTGAAAGAACGTGTCGCATGGGTGCGTTCGGGGGTTGGTAAATAAAAAACTCTGCCGCAGGGGCGGCGGGAACTCGTCTGCACTGCGTGCAAAAGCGGAACCGGAGTCTAGTTTGCGCCAACCGAACGGTTCAAGCCTCTGCCGGGCTTTGAGGGGCTAGTTTGAGTCAGTTTGGTGGCGGGTTTGCGGCTTGAAGCGGAGATACCGGGCGTGCGTTGACACGGCGAGGCAAAACCCGATAGTTTGCAACCTATATCGTGTGCGGTGTTCTGCTGGCAAAGTCACACCGTAGCCCCACCGTTCACGAGCCACCACCGAAGCCATTTGGATCACTCACACATCCCTGAAGCCCCCAGTTTTTAACTCCCTTTCAACCCCTGCGAGTGTCAGCGTGTCGAATGTTTTGGCTCAAGAATTGATCGAAGCCGGTGTCCATTTTGGCCACCGCGCCAGCCGCTGGAATCCAAAGATGCGGCCGTATATTCACGGACGCCGCAATCTCATTCACATTATCGATGTCCGCGAGACGATTCGTGGCCTTCTGCGGGCTCGCAAATATCTGAAGCAGGTGGCAGCCACCGGCAGCCTCGTGCTCTTTGTGGGTACGAAGCGTCAGGGTTCTGAAGCAGTGGCCCGCGAGGCGGCCCGTTGCGGTATGCCTTATGTAAGCGATCGATGGCTGGGCGGCACGCTCACCAACTTCCGCACAATCCGCAATCGGCTCGCCCGCCTCGAGCACCTCGAGAAACTGATGCCATCGGATGAATTCGGCGCGTACTCCAAGAAAATGCAGTCGTCGCTTCGCCGAGAATTTCGGAAGATGGAGCGGAACCTTGGCGGCATTCGCACGCTCTCCCGCCTGCCGGAGTGCTTGGTGGTGTTCGATCCAAAAAAGGAAAAGAATGCCATCAACGAGGCCCGCAAAATGGGCATTACAACCGTCGCTCTCATCGACACAGACTGCGATCCAGATGTGGTCGATCTGCCCATTCCTGGCAATGACGACTCCATTCGCTCAATTGAGTTGGTGTCCGCTCGTTTGGCCGATGCAGTGCTCGAAGGGAAGTCGCACTCCGCCGCTGAAGCGCAGGTGTCGGCAGAGGGTGCCGATGTGGGCGTTGGCGAGGCGAGCGATTCCGATGGGGATGCCGCTGGTCATTCGGGCGAGGGTGAAAAAGCTGTGAAGCTCGCACCGAAGCCTCGGGCCGTTGCAAAACGCGCTGTTCCAAAGCCCCCGAAGATGTCATGACTCGCGATCGCTTTGCTCGCGTGAAAGCGAGTGAGTTGACCGCTGCCAACACGCAAGATTTTGTGTGTGTGCATCTGCAATGTATCGCAAGAATGCGTTGAAGAAGGAATGTTGTCAGTCAGAAAAGTGCCTCAAGCGTGTGAAGGAGAGAAGAACCATGGCTGATATCAGTGCCGCTGCGGTGATGAGCCTGCGTGAAAAAACGGGCCTTCCGATGATGGAGTGCAAGAAAGCGCTCGCGGAATGTGGCGGAAACACCGAACAGGCCGTGGAGTGGCTCCGCAAACAGGGCATCAAAACACAGGCCATGCGAGCTGACCGCGAAACGAGTACGGGCCGCTTGGCTGTTTCCGTTGATCCGGCTCACAAGGTCGGCACGATGATCGAACTCAAGTGCGAAAGTGCCCCGGTGGCCAGCAGTCCAGACTTTAAGCAACTTGCCGAGGACATCGCCAAGACGTTGGCATTTGGCCCAGGCGCAAAAACGCCTGCAGAATTGTTGGCTCAGAAAAGCCTCGGCACCCCTAGCCGCACGCTCGGCGAACTCAAGGACGACCTCTTCAACCGCATGCGAGAGGTCGTTGAACTTTCCCGCATCTGTCGGATTGACGCCCCTTGTGGCGGCTATGCGCACCACGACGGATCGAAGGCGTCGTTGGTTGAGATTGC
>QWQH01000027.1 GCA_003670915.1 Planctomycetota bacterium
GAATCCGTAGCGGTCGTGACGAAAAAACAGGACTGCCAAAACCTGTCTGCCGAAACTGCAGGAGAGGGCACCAGAGAGATGGGTGCCGCACACATGCGGGGCAGGCAATGCCAAGCCGGAAAAACATGCTGCTCCATGCGATGATGCACGGGAGTTGCTTCACGCTGAAACGTGTTGCAGCACTGATTCTGCTTGGGATTATTGCTTCGGCATGCCCCGCCGAGGACTACGTCGATCTTCAAACGGATCGCGACGCGTTTACGCCGTCCACTTACACGACCAAGCCAGGCACGGTGCTCACGGAGGGTTCCTATGTGTACATCGATAACAGGAGCGGGCCTTCCACCAACAGCTACCCCGAACTCCTGTGCCGGATTGGTGTAAGCGATCGCTTTGAGTGGCGGATCGGGGGCAGCTACGCTGACAATGGCGGTGGCTATCTGGTGACCAATGCCGAGGGCGGCTCAGGCCGGTCCGACGGCACGGTCGCGTACGAATCCAATGTGCTCTACGGATTCAAGGCAACCACAACCGAGCAGCATGACTGGACCCCCAAAAGCTGCCTCATCGTCGAGGCATTCACACCCACCTCGGGCGATCTCTTTGGCACCACTCCTGTGGTCACCTACGCTTTTGGGTGGCAGTCTGCCGCAGGCTGGCGACTGGATACGGCGATTCGCTATGCCTATTCCGAAGGGGAGCAATCGTGGTTTAACAAGTGGGCGCCATCTGTGGTGCTCCGCATTCCCGTCAGCGAACGATGGGAGGTGCACGCCGAATATTTTGGGTCGTATACCGATGGCTTGCTCAACGAAGAAGCCAGCCCTTTCTTCAGCCCAGGCACGCACTACCTGCTCACCAAGAATCTCGAAATCGGGATTCGATTGGGATGGGGTCTCACCAACGACGCGGCAAGCTTTTTCTCCGACGCCGGCTTCGGCGTGCGATTTTAGTGGCTCGTGGAACGGTGTGCGGGCTAGGCGTGAATAGCACGGCCGCTCACAGCCATCGCAGCTTCTTTGAGCGATTCTGGGAGCGTGGGATGCGCGTGGCAGACTCTCGAAATATCTTCCGCTGTGGCCCCAAACGCCATGGCGGCGGCGGCCTCGCCGATCAAGTCGCCAGCAGATGGACCGATGATGTGCACGCCCAGAACTCGGTCGCTTGCGGCGTCGGCCAGCACCTTTACTTTGCCAATCGTATCGTTGATCGTACGGGCCCGGCCGTTAGCGCGAAATGGAAACACGCCCTTTTTAAACTGTGTACCAGCGGCGATGAGTTGCTCTTCCGTTTTCCCAACCGCAGCGATTTCTGGGTGCGTGAAGACGACTGCCGGCACGAGATCGTAGTCGACGTGTGCCCAACCGCTCTTCATTCCCTCGACGCAGGCCACGCCATCTTCCTCGGCCTTATGCGCCAGCATTGGCCCGGGAATGCAGTCGCCAATCGCATAGACCCCTGCGGCCGTCGTGCGAAACAGTGGATCTACGGGAATCCAACCTCGCTTGTCGCAGGCGATTCCAACGGTCTCGAGCCCGAGGTTCTGGGTCGCTGGGGTGCGGCCAGTCGCTGCCAACACACGATCGCAATCGATTGGCTCCAACCCTTCGCACTCCACTCTGCAACGGCCCCCAACCACAGTCGCCCGTTTGACTTTGACACCCAACCGGATGTCGAGGCCCTGCTTGCGAAACTGGGCAAGCGCTTCGCTGGCAATGTCGCCATCGATACCGGTGAGGATTCTGTCGGCATATTCGAGTACCGTGACCTGCGTGCCGAGACGCCGCCACACACTCCCCAACTCCAACCCGATATAGCCACCGCCGATAACGACTAAGTGGCCCGGCACTGTGTCGAACGAGAGCGCTTCTGTGCTGGTGCCGATCAGCGTGCCATCGACTTCGATGCCGGGCAGAACGGTGCTCTTGCTGCCAACAGCCAGAATGATCCTCGGCGATTCAAGGAGCGTGCCCGTGCCGTCGACCGCACGCACCTCCACGCGACCGAGGCCTGCCAGTGTGCCGGTGCCTCGGTACCGCACGACCTTATGTTTCGACAGGAGCGAGTCAATTCCCTTGCATAGAATCGAGACGACATCGCTCTTCCGCTTCATCATCGCCGTCAAGTCCAGCGAGACGCTTCCTACCTTCACGCCGTGCACAGCCAAACCGTGACTGGCTTCCTCGTATTTGTGGCTGGATTCAAGGAGCGCCTTGGACGGGATGCATCCAACTCGCAGGCACGTGCCACCGAGCCAGTCTTCCCGCTCGACTACCGCAGCCTCCATGCCCAACTGCGCCGCGCGAATGGCCGCCACATAGCCAGCTGGCCCGCCACCAATCACCACCAGATCGTGTTGTGCCATAGTGTTCCTTATAAAAACCTACAAACAAGAAACGGTGGCAGCCACCGTTTCTGCCACGTCACACCTCCAACATCAGACGCGTCGGCTCCTCGATCGTTTCCTTGATGCGTTTGAGAAATGTAACGGCTTCTCGGCCGTCCACGAGACGGTGATCGTAGGTGAGCGCAAGGTACATCATGGGCCGAATCACCACCTGCCCGCTGACGGCCATCGGACGATCTTGAATTGCGTGCAAGCCAAGAATGCCGCTCTGCGGAGGATTGATAATCGGCGTGCTCATCATCGAACCGTACACCCCGCCATTGGAGATCGTGAACGTGCCGCCTTGCAGTTCCTCGAGCTTGAGCTTGTTGTCGCCGGCGCGCCTGGCAAAATCATTTATGCCCAACTCGATCTGAGCAAACGAAAGCTTTTCGGCATTGCGAAGCACCGGCACAACAAGCCCCTTGCCACCCCCAACAGCGATGCCAATATCACAGTAATCCCGATACACAACGTGCGGGTCTCGGAGTTCCGCATTCACCTGCGGCACAGCCCTCAGCGCCTCCACGGTGGCTCGCACAAAAAACGACATGAACCCCAGCTTCACGCCATACCGCTCTGCAAATGAGTCTTTAAACTTCTGCCGCAACGACATCACAGCACTCATATCGACTTCGTTGAACGTGGTGAGTAACGCCGCTTGCTGCTGCGCTTGAACGAGTCGCTCCGCAATGCGTCTGCGAATCGGGCTGATCAACACGTAGCGCTCTTCTCGCGGACCGCCTACAGGAACCGGCACGACCACCTGGGTTGGAGCCTTGCTTGCTTGCGCCGGTGCGCGTGCCACCACCGTTGCATCGACCTTGGGCGCAATGGCCACGGCATTCAGAGCGTCTGGCTTGGTCACCCTGCCTCCGGGGCCAGTCCCAGCGACCGCGGCCGCCGCAACGCCTGCCTCGCCCAACACGCGGGCTGCGGCCGGCATCACTCGCGGTTGGAGGGCTGCCGGAGCCATGTGCACCGAGCCAATATCGGTGCGACCCTCTGTGCGTTTGACGTTCACAACAGCCTGGCCTGCATTTTCAGAAGGAGTCGCAACTCCTTGGCCACGAGAGCCTACGGCGGCAATCTCCATCGTGCCGATCACCTCTCCCACCAGAGCTTTCTCGCCTGATTCCTTGAGAATGCTTGTGATTGTGCCAGCCATCGGAGCCGGTAACTCAACGGTCGCCTTATCGCTTTCGATCTCAACGATGGATTCATCGATAGCGACAGTATCCCCTAGACCCTTCTTCCACACGCCGATCTGAACTTCGGTGATCGACTCACCCACTGCGGGCACTTTGAGTTCAATGCGTTCTGATAGCGCGGACGGTGCTGGAGTTGTCATGTGAGATGGTTGCTCGAAGGGATGGCTGTGGAGAACAAACGTGATGGGTTAGCTCTGGAATGCGGCCGTGAGCAGTTCGTTCTGCTCCATGTCATGGCTTTTCTTGGAACCAGTGGCGGGGCTAGCGGCGCTCTGGCGGCAGACTCCCGAGAACGGAAAACGGTCGAGTAGCTTGTCGCCAAAATGAATTCGAAAAAACCGCCATGCGCCCATGTTTTCTGGTTCCTCCTGAACCCACACTGCAGGCGTCCCAGACGTGTAGCTGGCCAGTGCCATTTCGAGCGACCGGCGAGGGAGCGGGTAGAGTTGCTCGACTCGCACGATGGCCACGTCGCGGCGGCCGTTTTCTTGGCGGCGCTTCTCCAGTTCGTATGCCACCTTGCCCGAGCACAGCAGAATCCGCCGAACCTCGCGGGCGGGCACATCCGATCCATCCGGAATCACTCGCTGGAACGAGCCTTTGACGAGATCGTCCATGCTGGAGATGCAGCCGGGATACCGCAGCAAGCTCTTGGGAGTCATCACGACCAACGGTTTCCGCCAGACTCGAAGCACTTGTCGCCTGAGGCAATGGAAAATCTGTGCAGGCGTTGTAGGGGCCACCACCTGGATGTTGTCTTTCGCAGCCAGCGACAAAAATCGCTCGAGGCGGGCGCTGGAATGCTCTGGCCCCATCCCTTCGAAGCCGTGCGGCAGAAGCAACACGATTCCCGAAAGGCGGTTCCATTTATCTTCGGCGCTCACGATGAACTGATCAATGATGACCTGTGCGGCGTTGACAAAGTCGCCAAACTGCGCCTCCCACATCACGAGCCCATCAGGGCAGTCAAGACTATAGCCATACTCGAAGCCCAGCACGCCCGCTTCGGAAAGCGGGCTATTGTAAATCTCAACTGGCGCCTGATCGCTGGCCAGATGCTCCAAGGCGCAATACGTGTCGTCTGTGACCACATCGTGAATCACAGCATGGCGGTGGCTAAACGTGCCTCGCTGGCTGTCCTGTCCCGACAGCCTCACTCGCAAGCCCTGCACGGCCAAGCTCGCCAGCGCCAGCGCCTCACCTGCCGACCAGTCCAGCGGCACAGTGCCCTCGGCCATCTGCTGACGAATATCCAGCAGCTTTTGAATCTTTGCATGCGGCTGAAAGCCCTCCGGCAATGCCACGAGACGTTTGAGCAGGTGCTCCAACACTTCGCGCCGCACGCCGGTGTCGACATCGGCCGCCTCGCGCTCGCGGCCGCCAATATAAAACGCCCACACACCCGAGAGGTCGCTCTTATGAACGTAGTCTTCGCTTTTGGCGACGGAAAGTTCAGCGTCCAACTTGGCCCTGTGTTCGTCCGCAATCTGCATGGCCTCCTCGCGGGCCACTTCCCCTAACTTCAGAAGTTTTTCCAGATAGCTTTCGTGCACGCTCGGGCGCCGATCGATCACCCGGTAGAGTGCCGGTTGCGTGAAGGCAGGCTCGTCGGCTTCGTTGTGCCCACGGCGACGGAAGCAATACATATCGACCACAACATCTCGCTGAAACTCCCGCCGAAAGTCCATCGCCAGATTCACAACCTGCGCCACCGCCTCCGGGTCTTCGCCATTCACGTGAAAGATAGGAATTTGCAGCATCTTCGCCACGTCGGTGGCGTACATGCAGGAGCGGGCCTCTCGAGGCCCTGTTGTAAATCCAATTTGATTGTTGACGACAACGTGGAGCGTGCCCCCTATGCGGTAGGCTTCCAGCTCGCTCAGGTTGAGGGTTTCCTGAATAATGCCTTCGCCCGCAAAGGCTGCATCGCCGTGAATTAAAATGACCATCCCGTTTTGTCGCAGCTGATCGGACGAACGATCCTGACGCGAACGCATCCGACCGATCGCAACGGGATTCACAAACTCCAGATGGCTCGGGTTAAAGCAGAGCGTGAGGTGCACATTTCGGCCATTGGCTGCCCGGTAGTCGGTGGAATGGCCAAGGTGGTACTTCACATCCCCACGCCCAACGTGAAGCTCTGGGTCCATGTCGGCGAACTCGCGAAAGATTCGCTGCGGACTCTTTCCCATAATGTTGGCCAGAACGTTGAGTCGGCCGCGATGAGCCATTCCCATCACGATGTCGCCGATTTCATGCGATGCGGCCCGCTCGATAGCCATTTCCAGAAGTGGGATCAGGCTTTCAGATCCTTCCAAAGAAAAGCTTTTGGCTCCTAAAAATCGTTTCTGAATGAACTCTTCAAATACCGCTGCAGTCGTCATCTGACGGTAGATCCGCAGCTGCTGTCGACGGTCGAGCTGAATACGATTTTCACAGCCTTCCATTCGCATCTGTAGCCATTGCCGCACGCGCAGATCATCCATGTGCATAAACTGCACGCCGATCGCCCTGCAGTAGGTGTTGCGCAAACGCTTGATGATCTGTCGCAGCGACATCGACTGCGGCCCCTCGATCGTGTCGGTGGAAAACGCCCGATCCATATCGTCTTCAGTCAGGTGATAAAACTGTGGATCCAGCTCTGGCAAACCCGGCCTAGGCCGACCGAGCGGATCGATCTCGGCCATCAGGTGCCCTCGCACCCGGTAAGCCCGCACGAGTTGATCCACGCGGTCTTGCAGAAATGCAACCCGCTCTGCGGCCTTTGAGCCCGTCGCCACGGGCATCGGCAGCGGCGCGGCTTCCCCCGCTGCCGCATCGGGCAGATGCAGATCCCCATTGGAAATTGCCACTGCACGCCCAGTGGCAATGCCGTCGGGGGTCAGCAGCAGCGACGCAGGTGACATCCGCCCTGCCGGAGTCCGTGGGACTGCATGGGGTTCGGGTTCTATGTGGACCGTGCCGTTTCGAGCCACAGGGGCGGCATCCACCGGAGCCGAGTGTGCCGGGGAAGTCCCTGTCGGAATCGCGCCGGTAGCAGCCATCAGCGATTCAAAATACGCCTGCCAATCAGGATCCACGCTGGATGGATCCTCCTGATACTGCGCAAAGAGTTCTTCTAAAAACGCGAGGCTGGCAGTGCCCGTTGAATCAACGCTATCGAGAGTGCTCACAAAATCAGTCCATATCTTTTCAGTCGAAGTTTTTCAAACAACCCATCTCCACGCAACCAACCGAGGCGCGTGCGTACGCCATTACCTCGCCAGCAGTAACCGCCCGGGGCTTTCCAAATAGCCGATCACTTCCTTGAGAAAACGAGCCGCCATGGCGCCATCAATGATTCGGTGGTCGTAAGAAAGCGAGAGCGGCATCATGAGCCGCGGCTCGATCTTGTCTTCGCGCACAACCGGCAACCGGCGGGCGCGTCCCACAAGTAAAATGGCCACCTCCGGCCAATTGATAATGGGCGTCGAGTAGGTGCCTCCTATCGCTCCTAAATTGCTGATCGTGAACGTGCCGCCTCGTAAGTCTTCGACGCTGTACTGGGCGTGCTTGGCCTTCTCGGCCGTCTCGGCGATGGCTTGGGCGATCTGCGGAATTGAAAGCTCATCGCAGTCTCTCAGCACGGGCACAACCAAACCGCGAGGCGTGTCGACGGCGAGGCCGATGTTGACATATTCCTTGTAAAGGATCTCACCCTTTTCCGTGTCGATGCTTGCATTCACTGTGGGATGCAATTTGAGCGACAGGCTGACGGCCTTGATGACAAACGACAGCGCCGTGAGCTTGACGTTCGCCTTAGCGTGCTCCTCGGCACTGGCCTTTCGGAGCCGCTCAAGTTCCGTCACATCCGCATCGTCAAAATTCGTAAGGTGAGGAATCGTCGCTACGCTCCGCAGCATGTTGGCTGCAATCGTGCGACGCATACGGCTCATCTGCTCGCGTCGCACAGGCCCCCATGTGTCGTGCTCGAGGGCAGCCGTCTGGGCCGACCCGGCATTGGCTCTGGAAGAAAGCCTCCCATCCGAAGAGCTTCGTCCAGATCCTTGCGCACTGGCCTGCCGGACCGCTGCCACAACATCGTCTCGCACAATCCTGCCGCTGGGACCACTGCCCCGCACCCTGGCCAGATCCACGCCGAGTTCGCGAGCCAGCCGCCTGACTGCCGGACCAGCCGGTTCGATTGCCGATGATGCCACCGCAGCGGCAACTGGCTGAGTGTCCGGCACTGCCTCAGCCATCATTTCAGGCGCCACTCCCTTGGCAGCGGGCGCAGCAGCAACCTGAACGGCCGACGCAGGCTTGGCCGCCGCAGGCTTGGCCGCCGTAGGCGTGGCCGCGGCAGGCTTGGCCGCGGCAGGCACATTCGCGCCAGCGACTGCCGAGTCGAGCGTGACGAGTGCCTGCCCCACTTTGACAGTGTCCCCCTTTTTTACAAGCACGCTGACCACGCGGCCACCCGGCGAACAAGGCACTTCAATCACGGCCTTATCAGTTTCCACCTCGAGGAGCGGCTGCCCTGGCTTGAGAACGTCGCCAGCAGACACAAACACCGTGACGACATCGCCCGAGGCAATATTTTCACCCAGATCGGGCAGCTTGAATTCAGTGGCCATGGCGAAAGACTGTTTCCTATTTTTTTCAGAGCAAGATCATTCGGGACATTCAACGTCGGGTAGACCAACTCACGCGGAGGCAGCATCGACTTTATCCGGATCGATGCCCAGCCGAGTAATGGCTTCAGCCACAACATCCGGCCCAATGGCACCCACCGCAGCCAATCGCGAGAGGCTGCCGATCGCAATGCACTCGGCGTCCACTTCAAAATGCCGACGCAGCGGACCCCGCGTATCGCTGCGGCCAAACCCATCGGTACCCAAGACAAAGAGTCCACCTGGCACCCACGGATCGAGCTGCTCGGGCACGCCACGCACATGGTCGCTGGCCGCCACAAACACGCCATCGGCCTTTGCGAGCGTGTGCTCCAAATAGCTCCTCCGCGGCTTTGACTGCGGGTGCAACATATTCCAGCGACGGCACTCCTGAGCCTCGCGTCGCAACTCCTTCCAGCTCGTCACACTCCACACCGTGCTGGCAACCCCAAACTGCTCGGCCAAGAGATCGGCAGCCCGAAGCACCTCTCGCAAAATTGCGCCCGAACCCATCAATTGCACCCGCGGCATCGCCTTGCCATGCGGCACTTTCACTTGCGGCACCTTTGACGACAATGGCTTGCCCTGTGGCGGCTTGGCCTCCGTGTCCCGCAGTTTATACATGCCCTTGAGAATCCCCTCCTCGCAACCGGGAGGCATCGAGGGCATCTCGTAGTTTTCGTTGTAGACGGTGATGTAGTAAATCCAATCTTCCCCCTTGGCATACATCCGATCCATGCCGTCGAGCATGATCACGGTTGTCTCGTAGACAAACGCGGGGTCGTAAGCCTTCACCGTAGGATAGGCCATCGCAAACAACTGGCTGTTGCCATCTTGATGCTGCAACCCCTCCCCAGCCAGCGTGGTGCGGCCAGCAGTACCGCCCAACAAAAAGCCGCGAGCCCGGGCATCCATCGCGGCCCAGATCTCGTCGCCGATCCGCTGAAAGCCAAACATCGAGTAGTAAATAAAGATCGGTATCATCGGCACGCCGTGGCTCGAATACGCCGTACCGGCAGCAATAAAACTAGACATACTGCCGGCCTCTGTGATGCCCTCCTCTAAGATCTGCCCGTCCTTTGCCTCGCGGTAGTAGAGCAACTGATCTGAATCGACGGGCTCATAGAGTTGCCCGCCATGCGCGTAGATGCCGCACTGCTTGAAGAGGGGATCCATACCGAACGTGCGAGATTCATCCGGCACGATCGGCACGATGTATTTACCGATCGATTGATCCTTGAGCAGCGATGCCATGAGCGTGACGGCGCCAGTGGTTGTGGACACCTCGCGGCCGGCGCTCTTGTCAATGAACGCCCTGTAGTCGTCCAGGGATGGCGTTTTGAGGAGTGGCGAATGCTTCGGCCGACTTGGCACAGCACCCCCGAGCGCCTCGCGACGCTCCCGCAAATACTTGATTTCCGGTGAATCATCGGGCGGGCGATAGAAGGGGGCCTGAGCCACCTCGTCGTCGGAAATCGGAATCCCAAAGCGGGTGCGAAAGGCACGCAACTCTTCTTCGTTGAGCTTCTTCTGCTGGTGAGTGACGTTGCGGCCTTCGCCCACCTCGCCCAAGCCGTAGCCCTTGATGGTTTTGGCAATAATCACCGTTGGCTTGCCGTGGCATTTCATCGCCGCGTCGTACGCCGCGTAGACCTTTTCTGGGTCGTGGCCGCCACGGCGGAGTTTTTTTAATTTTTCGTCAGAGAGGTGAGCCACCATCTCCGACAATTCCGGATCGGCCCCAAAGAAGTGCTCGCGAATATAGCTGCCGGGCATGACCACATACTTCTGGTACTGCCCGTCGACGACCTCGTTCATCCGCTTGACGAGCAACCCTTTTTCGTCCTTTGCCAGGAGGGCATCCCATTCCTCGCCCCAGATCACCTTACTCACATTCCAACCGGCACCCCGGAAAACACCTTCCAGTTCCTGAATGATTTTGCCGTTGCCCCGCACGGGTCCGTCCAGCCGCTGCAGGTTGCAGTTGATGACAAAGATGAGGTTGTCGAGTCCCTCGCGGGCCGCCAGCGAAATAGCGCCGAGCGTTTCGGGTTCGTCGCACTCGCCGTCGCCGATGAAGCACCAAACGTGTTGCTTGCTGGTGTCTTTGATGCCGCGATCCTGCAGATACTTATTGAACCTCGCCTGATAGATGGCCATCAGCGGCCCCAAGCCCATCGACACCGTTGGAAACTCCCAGAACTCGGGCATGAGCCACGGGTGCGGATAGCTCGACAGCCCGCCTCCTTCGGCCAACTCGCGACGAAAATTCTCCAACTGCTTTTCTGAGATGCGGCCTTCCAGAAACGCCCGCGAGTAAATGCCTGGCGACGAGTGGCCCTGAAAATAAACTTGATCACCGGAGAAATCGTCTCCCCGACCACGGATGAAATGGCTCATAGCAACTTCAATGAGCGTGGCCGCGGATGCATACGTGGAGATGTGGCCGCCGATGCTTTTGTCTTCCCTGTTGGCACGCACCACCATCGCCATCGCATTCCAGCGAATGATGCTCTTGATGCGTCGCTCGATCTCGCGGTTTCCGGGAAACGGCGGCTGTCGGTCGGACGGAATCGTGTTGATGTACGGAGTGGTCGTCGAGAACGGAATCGGCACGCCGAGCCGGTAGGCTTCCTGCTCGATCACGTGCAAGAGATAGCTGGCCCTGTCTCCGCCCCGACTATTGACGACATAGCGGAGTGAATCCAACCACTCCCGGGTTTCCGATGGATCCGAATCAACGACCGATGTGCCATCCACGGGCACGGGTTGCCCCGTCGTGCTGTCTGTGACCTGCCCAATCGACATGTGGGCATGGGCCCCCAATGGTAAAGGCTGCCCTGGCTCAACTTCGCTGCCGGTTTGATCGATGTCGGGGCTGGCCATGGAGAGTCTCCGGAAAGGTGGGCACGACTTTTCTCATTATTCCGACCGCGTAGATGGGCGTAAAGCCCGAGTTCTGGCTCACCCGGTTGGACAACGACTATTTTTCAACAGCCTGCTCATGGGATGGGGTGCGAGGTCGGTAGATCTCTGTGGCGAGGCCGAAATAGTTTTCGGCCGAAAAAGCCAGCGTTTCGCCGAGCGTTGGATGCGGGTGGATCGTTTCGGCTAGGTCCCGGGCCGAACAGCCCATTTCAATTGCCAAAACGCCTTCGGCAATCAATTCGCCGGCGCCGGCCCCCACCATGCCCACGCCCAGCAACGCGTCAGTTTCGGGATCCACGAGAATCTTTGTCATGCCCTCGGTGCGACCAAGCGCCTGCGCCCGGCCGCTGGCCGCCCAGGGATACCGACTGATTTCCACAGCGCGGCCCTGTGCAGTGGCCTCCTGCTCGGTGAGGCCAGCCCAGGCGATCTCCGGGTCCGTAAACACAACAGCAGGAATGGCGCGGGGTTGGAAGAGGGCCGGATCGCCGTGCAATGCCTCGACGGCCACCTTGCCCTGATGGCTCGCCCGGTGGGCTAGCATTGGCTCTCCGCAGACGTCACCGATAGCCAGAATCTTAGGGTCGGCGGTGCGCTGCTGGGCGTCCACTTCCACAAATCCCTTGGGGCTGACCACGACAGCTGTGTTTTCTAAACCAATGCCATCGGAATTTGGACGGCGGCCCACCGCCACGAGTACCCGTGCAAACTCCCGTGTACTGGCTCCTTCGGCGTCTTCCAAGTGCACCAAAATCGAGTTCCCGCGGTCTTCCAGTTTTGTCACCTTCGTGCGGAGGTGAATGCTCTCAAAAAGCTTCTCGAGCCGTTGCGACAGAGGCTTCACTAAATCGCGATCGGCTCCCGGCAAAAGCGTGTCGGTGAGTTCTACAACCGACACCCGGGAGCCCAGTTCGGCGTACACAGTTCCCATTTCGAGACCGATATAGCCTCCCCCAATCACCAGCAGCGATTCTGGGATGTCAGCCATTTCCAACGCCTTGGTGGAATCCATCACTCGAGGCGTCGGGAGATCGAACGCTGAAATTCGGGATGGCCGCGAGCCGGAGGCCAGAATGCAGTGATCAAACGTGAGCGTCTGGCTGGCCCCACCGGGCTCCGAGGCCGCGATCTCAAGCGTGGAGGAGTCGGCGAATCTGGCGTTGCCGTGAAACACCGTCACCTTGCGGCGTCGAGCGAGTTGCGACAAGCCACCGGTAAGCGTCGAAATCACCTGTTCCTTGTGACCTCGCAGCACATTGATGTCGATGGATGGCCGCTGGAAGTGGATGCCCCATGCCTCCATTTCTCGGGTTTCAGCCAACACCCGGCCAACGTGCAGCAACGCCTTCGAGGGAATGCAGCCACGCAGCAGGCAGGTGCCACCCAAACGGCTGTCTCGCTCTACGATCGCCACCTCCATGCCGAGGTCCGCGGCCATAAATGCGGCGGCATAGCCCCCAGGACCTCCCCCCAACACCACCAAGGGAATGTGCGTCATCTGTTGCATGGCTCCTGTGTTGCGGCGGGCGGGCCACTGCCGCAGCGTGGTTTGGACTCGATCAAACTGCCTGAGATGTTGTAGTTTGATCCAACGATTCCTTCAAGAAACACTCAGGCACACGCCCGCCTTATGACTTTTCAGGTGTGCCCATAGGCCTTCTGCATGCTCTGATGCTGACTGCAATGAACTCCTGGGTGGGCCGCGCTTTTTCGCTCGACGCTCGCAGTCTAGCCGTGTTTCGTCTGGCATTGGGTCTCATCATCTGCACTGACGCCCTCTTGCGAACGCGCGATTTCACGCTCATGTTTGCGGCCGACGGGATGTTTCCACTGAGCGTGTTGAGGGGCTACTTATCCGATCCCTGCGCCTGGTCGCTGGCATTCTGTGTGGATGCCACATGGTGGAGCGCAGTCGTCCTTGCACTGGAGGGCGTCGCCGGTGTTGTCTTGGCCGTTGGCTGGGGCGGCCGATGGGCAACCGTGGCAGCATGGGTAGCGGTGGTCAGCGTGGTGCGCCGCACGGCCCCGGCCACCAACGCAGGGGACCTCTGGCTGATCTGCCTCCTGTTCTGGGGAATGTTTTTGCCGCTCACAGCGGCGTGGTCGCTGGATGCCTGCTGGAGGCGAGATCACGCATCCCGAGATAGCAACGGGCCTGTGTGCCAGATTTTCTCAGCGGCAACCGTCGCGATCGTACTGCAGATTGCTGCGGTCTACGTGTCTGCTGGTCTCGCTAAATGCAACGAGTCGTGGTTCTCCGGGGATGCGTTTTCATACGCACTCTCCGTGCACGACCACGGCACGCATTGGGGCAGCGTGGTTGGATCGTTTGCTCCGCTGGCAAAACTCATCACGTGGAGTGTTTTGGCAATCGAGTTGGTCGGGCCGTGCCTGCTCATTGCGTGGCCGCTGCCGAGCGTCCGACTATCGCTGGTGGCCCTATTTCTTTCGTTTCATCTCGCAATCTGCGTGCTGATGTCCGTTGGCATCTTTGGCCCTGTGGGAATGGCGGCGTGGCTGGCTGTTGTGCCGACAGAATTCTGGGGCTGGCTGGCTGATCGCAGGCATTCGTCTCAGGGGCCTGAAACACTCCCCAAAAAAGACACAAAAAAAAATGCGCTGGCTCGTGCCAAGCCGTTGGCCGACTGGTTGTGTGCGGGCTGTGGAGCCATAGCAATTGCAAGCTTTGCTCACCACAATAGTCCATTTCGGCACTCTCCACTGCCTGCTCCACTTGCCTCTGCAGTGCGGCTCACGGGCCTTCATCAAGATTGGAACATGTTTGGCCAAGTGCTCCGCCAAGAGCAGTGGGTCTACAGCCGCGCCCAACTTGCCAGCGGTCATATCGTTGACGTGCTCCGCCAAGGGCGTGGAGTCGAACCCCTCCAGCCGGCCGGTGGATTTTCCTCGCTGCCGCACCACCGCTGGCACAAAATCTTTTGGGAGTTGCCTCACCCGCCGGCTCGCATTTTTTCAGCCAGCATCGCGGCGGCCATCGCACACCAGTGGAATCGCACGCATGCCCCTGCCGAATGTGTCCACACTTTGGAAATCAGATTCGCACGGCTGAGCAACGATTCCTCGCTGGACACGCTCCATGAACTGCTCTTGGCCACGTGGCCGCCCCGCGACCCCCACGGATCCGGTAATCTGGATCGACTCCTCGAAGAGCAGGGCGAATGAAACGCTCATTTTTGGCTGCTATGTCTCCGCCAGTGAGTCGATTCGTAGGCAGGGCAGATCGTCTGTAGACTGCGGAGCGAGCGAAAAGAGTCAGCCGTCGATGGCGAGGCTCTGACGCGAGAGTGGCGAAATTGGCAGACGCGCTGGATTTAGGATCCAGTGCCGCAAGGCGTGCGGGTTCAACTCCCGCCTCTCGCATTTTTTTGAAAAGCTGAAAAGCGTGGTTGTGGATACAGCGACACTCTCTCACCGCAGGGGATTGGTCCTGGGCGCATGGCTCACAGCGGACTCGGGTTCGACGTGGGATGCCGGCTGGATAGCGTACGGCTGGCGACTGGAGTGCGGCCGGAGTGCATGCTCGCGTGCCAACTGGCGTTGCGCGGCCTGCCACTGCAGAACCGACTGCTTTTGGTTGAATTCCTGTCGCTTGGAAATCCTTTCGATAGATTCTGGATTCACCCTGAGGGAAGCCTCGTCGAAGAGATTTTCCTCTCCCGGCTGCGGCGTCTGTTTTTTTTCAGCCGGTGGCTCCTCGGGGTCGACTTGGGGTTGTGTCGGTTCTGTCCGCGACTGTTCACGCGGTGGTTGCCTGCTGGACTCGGGTTCCACGGCTTGCCCAGTTGGCGGTTGCGCGTTTGGGGGAGGCCCACTTGGATCCAGTGCGTCGTTTTCGAAAGCGCCTGAATCTGTCGCGTCTGAATCCTCTTTGTCTGGTGGCAGCAGCGATTCCTCATCCACCCCTGGCACTTCTAGTTTTGGAGGTGAGAAAGGCGTGGCTCCCTGAGTGGTATCAGCCGCTTGCACCACGCTCTGCCCAGGCCACGATCGCCACTGAGTGCTGTAAAATCCAAACTGTTCTGGTCGCACCGGACAGTGCGCCGGGCAGCCGCCAGTCTGGCACTGTCCATTGCAGTGCGGCCCTTTGCCAGAATCATTGTGACTGCATTGTTTGCATTGGCTATTGCCGCACCGGCTGGTTTGGGATGCACTACGCTCCGCTGGGCCAGCGTGGGCCACTGGATTGGAGTCTGAGCGATTGATTGACTGCTTGGGAGGCACGGTATGCGGCATGGCTGGCATAGTCTCGCCTGCAGACGAGTCGGCTGATACAGCCACTCCCATCAATGGCAGGAGCATTACCACAATCCGTGCAAGCCCTCCCGATCCAATCACATCCATCGCTTTGCTCATGTGCATCGCCCTGGCCTCCGGAACGCCTGACGTATTCGTTCAACTCGATTCAACCGATTCAACCCGTGCAGATGCTCTATCGTCTAAAATGCCGTGAGATCTTTGCTCGATCGTTCGCCACCGAATGCCAGACGCTTCCACAAACCCCGGCGGAGAACGTAAACTGCGGTCTTCTCCCATGCTTCCTGAAAGCCGCCCCTACCCCGTTTCCCCTCTTCTTCCTGGAGTCAATGCAATGATCGTTCGTTTCCCCGTGGCAAGCGTGGCTCTGGTGGGGTTTGGCTGGCTGGCTTGTGTGCTGGCTGGGTGGGTGCCTGCGGGCATTCCGTCTGCGCCGCTCTTGGCCGAGGAATCTGTCCGGCCGCTGGAGGTGCTCTACATCACCGGCGGATGCTGCCACGACTACGACGCTCAAAAAGAAATTATTGCTCGGGGGCTCGAATCAAGGGCCCGCATCCGCACAACGGTCATCCACGAGGGGGGCAGCAGTACCGATCACAAGGTGTCTGTGTACACAAAGCCCGACTGGTCCAAAGGGTATGACGTTGTTTTTCACAACGAGTGCTTTGCCAACGTCAAGGATCCGGCATTTCTTAAGCTGATTGTGGCAGAGCACGAAAAGGGTGTGCCCGCTGTGCTCATGCACTGTGCGATGCACTGTTACCGCGCTGGTAATGACGATTGGTTTCGGTTCTGCGGCATTACATCTTCCGGCCACGGCGCTCACTACCCCTACACCGCAACACTCATTGCCGAACACCCAATCCTGCGAGGCTTACCGAAGAACTGGGAGATCCCCAACGAGGAACTCTACTACTGCGACAAAGTCTGGCCGACTGCCACACCGCTGGCCGAGGCCGTCAGCCGCGAAAAGCAGGCTCCGCAGACAGTGCTCTGGACGAATCAATTCGGAAAGGCACGCGTTGTCGGCACAACGATCGGCCACTATTCAAAAACCGTTGAGATGCCTGCCTTTCTCGATCTGCTCACTCGGAGCACGCTCTGGGCTGCGGGTAAACTCAACGATGAAGGCACTCCCGCCGACGGCCTAGCACAACCCATTAAGGGGGGTGCACCTGACTGGGCGGCGTCTGTCAAGCTGCCCACACAGGAGCAATCCAGGGCTACCAAGCTCTTCAACGGCCGCGACTTCACGGGCTGGGAGGGGCATATCGATCCCTACTGGTCGATCGCAGACGGTGCGATCGTGGCGAGCAACGATGCCTCAAACGCTCCGAAGGTGAGCACCTATCTGCTCACTACAAAACCCTATCGAAACTTCCGGCTGCTCTTGGAGGGCCAGCTTGCTGAGTCCGAAATGCACTCGGGCGTGTCGCTGTGGGGGAAAAAATTTGAGCACGATGGTGAAACCTCAAGCTATCAGGGGCACCTCGTGATGTTTCCATCTGGCTGGGGCCTCTACGATCTCTTTCGGCGCCAGGGCTTGAGCGGCGATCAGGATGGGAAAGCAAAAGCCGCTGGCAAGCAACACGATTGGAACCGGATGGAAATCCTCGCCATCGGCAGCCGGATCCGCTTGGTTGTGAACGGTCGCCCTGTATTTGACTGGACAGACCCCACTCCGGAACTCTGCGTTGCCGGCCCGATCGGCTTGCAACTGCACTCCAATACTGTGCCCCAAAAAATTCAGTTCCGGGGGCTTGTTGTCGTAGATGATCCGCAGGATGTGCTCGTAACAGCGACCCCGGGTCCTTGAAGAACGCGGTATACTTTCGGTTTTGTCCCGTCTTGTTGTTCCACCGACTTTTGAGGAACTAGGCCGATGAGGCAGGTCAACGTTCGGCTGCTGCTCATTCTTGTTGCCGTCGTGGTGGGCGGGATAGCGGGAGTCTATTTTCTGCACCGATTCCAGGTGGACCGCAATGCCGGTACGTTTGTCACGCAGGCCCGGCAGCGAATCGTCGAAGGTCGAGACCTAGACGCGATCAACCTGTTTGCCCGCTACGTCAACTTGCGCCCGAACGACAACGAAGCGTACGCCGAGTTTGCCCAGATTGTGCTCAAGCGGGCCGAATCTCCCGACGCGACTCGCAACGACGTTGCCCGCGCCTACGCAACGCTTGAAACTGCGGTTCGTAAGAATCCAACGAACGCTCTGCTGCGCCAGAAATTGGCTGTTTTCCAAATGCGTATCGGACGTTTTGGAGATGCCAGAGAACACTTGCAAGTGTTGGTCGGCCAACTGGCACCGGACAGCGGTGCCACCGACAAGGAAGAAAATAAAGAGAACAACGAAACGGACGACGCTGGCCAGTTGCTCACGCTCTCGCAGTTGGATGTGTTGCTGGCGCGATCCTGGGCCGGCACCAACAACTTCGAAGAGGCGGCGCGCATCGCCAGTAGGCTGATCGGATTCGACCTATCGACCAAAGCGTTTGATCCCAAGCACACGTTCCCACCAAACAGCACCGAAGTCTTCATCATCCTGGCAGCCATTCTGGAAGAGAAATTGAACGACTCTGCGGCCGCGACCCGCGTGCTTGATCAGCTTGTGCAAGCGAATGCAACTGACCCCAAGGCATGGCTTGCTTTGGCACGCTGGCACCGGCAACACGGTGATCTGAAGGGCGCAAGCCAAGATGTTGCACGGGCATCGCAACTGGCCCCAGACGATCCGGAAACGATGCTCACTGCCTTTGAAATTGCTCTGACGGAGAAAAACTTTGCTCAAGCAGGCAAGATTATCAAGCAGGGGATGAAGCTCTTTCCGGACGACGAGCGGATGGTGCGAGGCACGGCTGTGCTGGCAATGCAGGAGCAGCAACCCGCTCGAGCCATTGAAGTGCTCGAGGAAGCTGTCCAGAAAATGCCCAATCGGGCTGCGTTGCTGCTGCTGCTTGCCGATGTGCTCCTGCAGCAAAACAGGGTTGAGGAAGTTGAGCTCACCATTGGGAAGCTCAAAGAGGCTGTGGGCGCAGCCAACTCTTCGGTGGGATTGCTTGAAGCCCGCGTGCTGGTGTCGCAGCAGCGTTGGCAGGAAGCCAAACAAAAACTCAACCTCGTTCGACCGCTGGTGGCAGGATCCGATGACCTCACTCGGCAAGTCGACTTATATCTGGGCCAGTGCTACGAGCAGTTGGGCCAGTTTGACGAACAGCTTGAGGCCAACCGCCGCGTGCTCTCAGAAGACCCTTCGTCGCTGGCGGCCCGCGTGGGCGCCGCCTCGGCGTTGGTTGCCTCGGGAAAGGCAGATGAATCGCTCAACGAGTTTGAGTCAGTGGCTGCGGCTCTTGGGCCCGATCGCCTCACATCCATTCCTCAGGTCTGGAGCCCCCTGCTTCAGCTACGTGTTGCTGCCCAAATGAAACGTACCGATGCCGACAGGGATTGGTCGGCAATCGACGATTTGCTCGACATCCTCCAGCAATCTGTCAACGTTTCCGCCCCCCAGATCGCACTCCTACGAGCCGATGTGCTGGTGCGCAAAGGGGAGTCGGATTCGGCCATGGATCTGCTCACCACTGCGGCTGCCACCACGCCTGACGAACCGCAGCTCTGGACAGCCTTAGTCACGCTTGCTCTGCGAGAAAAAGATCTGAATGCGGCCCGAACGCAGCTAGCTGGAGTGCCCGCGGATGTGGCCAACACCCCAAGCCTACTCCTGATTGAGGCGCAACTCGCGGCCCGCGAACCCGCCGAGACGGCCTCGAAACAACTCTCCAGCATCGAGGAGCGTTCGGAGCAACTGCCCGCAGCCCAAGCCAGCCGCGTGCTCTCGGGTTTGGCAGCGATCCGCATGAGCATGGGGCAGCGGGCCGATGCCGATCGTCTCTGGACGGCGTTGCTCAAAAAGAGCCCCGACGATTTGCGGGTACGCACGGCACTCTTTGAGCTGGCACGTGAAGAGGGGGATATCAAAAAGGCGCAAGCTTACGCGGCCGACATCAGCCGGCTGGCTGGGCCAACCAGCCCGCAAGCTCGCGTGGCTCAAGCCAGCGTACTCACGCTGGGCGTGCGATTATCGCAGAAAAAGAAAGCCGTTCCGAATCAAACCACACTGGATCTGAGCGATGAAGATCGCATCAATCTAGACGAGGCCCGAAACCTGCTCATCGAAGCGGAGAACGAACGTGGCGGCTGGTTTCAAATTCAGCAACTCTTTGCCGAGATCGACGGTCTGCGAGGCGATATTCCCGGGGCGATCGAGCATCTTCAGAAGGCCGTTGGCATGGGCCCGGCCAATCCGAGTGTTGTGCGACAACTGGTAGCCCTCTTGTATGCCAGCAACCGGCTGCAAGATGCGCAGGAAGCAATTGCGATGTTGGGGCCGGATGGGCTGGAAGATTTTGGACGCATCTCGGCGGAGATGGAGATGCGATCCGGCAAATTTGACGAGGCGGTAACCAGCGCCGAGCGGAGCGTCTCTGTGGATTCCACAAATGCCGGCGACCTCCTCTGGCTGGGACAGTTGTTGAGCCGATCCGGCAAGCCGGAAAGAGCAGGGAATGTGCTCGAACGAGCGGTAAAAATGGCCCCCGACCAGCCCGAAACCTGGCTCACGCTTCTTTCCCATGAGTTGGCAACTGGCAAGCGAAAACTCGCTGAGCAAACGCTCCAACGCGCCGTCTCAACGCTGACAGAGCCGGATCGACAACTCGTGGCCGCCCAAGGCAACGAGATGCTCGGTCAGTTTGAAGAGGCTGAAAAAAACTACCGAGATGCCGTCGCGATCGCTCCGGAAAACTTGGCGATCGCTCGAGGGATGGCGGCTTTTTTCATCCGGCGGGGCAAGCTCAACCCTGCGCGTGAAACATTGCAGAAGATCGTTGCTGCCCAGAGCAACAGCCCGGAACTCCGCAGCACGAAGACGTGGGCCCGCCGCACGCTCGCGGAGTTGACGGCTGAAAAGGGAGGATATAAGTCGCTTACCGAGGCGCTCGCGATCATTGAGCAAAACGCCGACAGTACGGGCAAGCTTGCACCGGAAGACGTTACGCTGGAGGTGTTGTTGATGGCTGGTCGCCCGGAGCCTGCCAGCTGGCGACGGGCAATCAGGCTCTTAGAATCGCTTGCCCGCGAGCAGCCGCTCTCCACATCGCAGCGACTCCAACTGGCACAATTGCGAGAGAAAACAGGCCGCTGGGAGGAGTGCCGCAATGATATGGTCTCGCTGGTGGCAGCCTCCAACACACCACCAGCGCTCTATGCGGTTCTGATTGAAAAGCTCATCGCGCACGGCGAACTCTCGACGGCGAAGGTGTGGCTGGTAAAGCTGAAATCGTCGCTGCCCGGAGCCCCGATCACGCTGGCGCTCGAAGCGAGGCTGGCGATTGCAGAGAACGATCGGGGCACTGCGGTGGCCGCTGCAAAAAAGCTCCTGCCGTCGGGCCCTGTGCCGCTGGAGCAAGTGGGGCAACTCAAGGCGATTGCAAAACTCATGGAGGACCTGGGTTTTCCAAAGGCAGCCGACAAAGTACTGGCTGAGTTTGCAACGCGTTCCCCCGAAGGCATCGTTGCTCGAGCCGAATTTTTGGGAAGGCAAAAGCGGGTGGACGAGGCGCTCAACCTCTTGGAAAAAGCGTGGGATCGACTCCCACTGGAACGCATACTGCAGGCCAGCCTCGTGGTGGCTCGCAGCCAGGGAGCTCAACCCAGCCCGGAGGTGACCGTTCGGTTGGATCAGTGGTTTACGAAGGCCCGGCGGGAAGATCCCGACTCCATCGTGCTGCCGCTTTTGCTGGCGGAGCTCCGCGAACTCCAAGGGAATAACGTGGAAGTTGAATCGCTCTATCGCAATCTGCTTGCTCGCAAAGGGTTGGCGTCTACGCAAGCTGCAATCGTGGCCAACAATCTGGCTTTCTATCTTGCCAAACCCGACACCTCCGACGAAGCCAATCGTCTCATCGATGGAGCAATCCTCGAACTGGGGCCGCACCCCGACCTGCTGGACACTCGAGGAATCGTTCGGCTCGTTTCAGGCAACACACCCGGAGCCATCGAAGACCTCACGGAGGCGATTCTGGATCCATCCGCAGTGAAATACCTGCATTTGGCTCTGGCCCATGTCGAAGCAAAACAAATTGAGTCGGCCAAGCGATCCCTCGCCGAAGCAAAAAAATTGGGCCTGAATGCGAGCCAACTGAGCCCATCAGACCGAGAGCGACTCAAGAGTATCGATGCAGCAGTCGCCGCCCCGCTGTAACACGCATCCGGGATAAGGTGTCCGCCGCCGGCGTCGGGACGGCACAATGCTCTTCGCATGGGGCTCGTCGCGTGAGCCCTTGGCTGCGAGAGACTTACGATCCGCTTTGAAGCATCCGGGACTTGGCAAGGGCATCTTCTGCCTCGGGAATACGGCCTCCACGCATGCAGGCAACGCTCAGTGCCGTGTAGCTGAAGGGATCGTTTGGCTCCAATTGGCATACCGTGCGAGCGTGTTGCATGGCTTCCTCGTGGCGATCCAGCCTCGTATACCACGCGGCCAGAGCCGAGTGCGCTAACGAGAAATCGTGATCGGTGGCCACCACCTGCTCCAATGCAGCCACTGCGGCTACCATATCACCACTATTTTTAAGCACTTCTGCCGCCTCGTACCGCTCCTCCCGACTCGTCGTCTCACCTGCCATCGTGTCAGTCTCCTACCAGGATAAATTTTAGAATCGATGACTCTTGGGCTCTCGGACTCTCGGCAGAGGGGTTTTGGTCTGCTTTTGCATGCGTTTGAACGTCGCATTTTCATCTTGGATGAGTGTAGTCGTTTGACGGGAGGATGACGACCCAGGAAGCAGAGGCTGCCGCGGGAGGAGAGGCAGGCGGGGAAAGATACGACTTGCTTCAAAAACTGGCATTGAATCGACGGCGTGGGTGAGCCGATAACCCCTCGGGATCGCACTGACTCGCCGGATTTTTCCGGAGCGGCCCCCAGTCGAGACGGGCCTGCGGGCTTGTACCGCCTGTTCCAAATCCTTGACATGCCTTTGGAAGCCGAACTGTGAGCATCCATCCGTTGGCCGCCGTAAGCCCTGAAGCCCGCCTCGGGATGGGCGTCCACATCGGGGCGTTCGCCTCGATTGAGGCGGATGTTGTGCTGGGTGATTTTTGCCGCGTGTCTACCGGGGCCATTGTGAAGTCTGGCGTCGTGGCCGGATGCCACAACGAATTTGGTGAGCATTCCGTTGTCGGAGGAGCCCCCCAGCACGTTGCGCGCCCGGAGCAGGTCGGCGGCGTCGTGATCGGAGACCACAACGTCTTTCGCGAACACGTCACGATTCATAAATCGCTCAAGCCAGGCACAGCGACCATCGTAGGCGATCACAACTACGTGATGGCAAGCGGCCATTTGGGCCACGATGTGGTCGTCGGCAACCACTGCATCTGCGCCAATGGGTCGATGCTTGGTGGACACGTGGCCGTTGAAGATAGAGCGTTTGTTTCGGGCGCCGTGGCGGTCCATCAGTTCTGTCGGATTGGCAGGCTCGCGATGGTAGGCGGACATGCCCGTGTCGTACAGGATGTGCCTCCCTACATGCTTGTGGATGGGCAGAGCGGTTGCATTGTCGGTCTCAATATCGTGGGACTGCGACGCAGTGGACATACTCCCGACCAGATCAATGATCTGAAGGCCGCATACCGGATCGTGTACCGCAGAGGCCTTCCTTGGAAGGATGTGCTTGAGACACTCCGGGCCGAATTCACGACCGGCCCTACAACGCATCTCCTCGAATTTTTGACTTCGGGAAAACGCGGCTTCTCGCAAGAGCGACGATCGCCTCCTGCCGCAACGCTCCGCTTGCGCGTGCCTGACGAGGATCCTGCTGCCATCTCCGCATTGCGACAAAAAGCAGGCTAAGCGAATCTCGCATAGCCTAGCTGGAGCGGCGACTTGTCACACTGGAAACGGGAGCGGATGGGGTCGGCGAATGCTCGACGAGCATTGGGACGCCGCCCACAAAAGAGACTTTTGCCGCCCCCTTTGCCGGTGTGACTCGATGCGATCGAGGGCTGTGCGTCTGGGCCTACTCGGACGTGTCGGTGCCGGAAGTGTCGCTGCCTTCGAGGCCGTATCGATGCAGTTTACGACGCAGCACCGACCGGTCGATTCCGAGCATCTTTGCCGCCAGAGACTTGTTCTGCAGGCTCTCCACGAGCGTTCGTTCTAGGTGCAACCGCTCCACATCAGCCAGCGTGGGCCAGAGCGTTTCCGACGCTGCTGTTTCATCACGATCCGCCTGATCGCTTGCCGGCCGGAGTGCCTCTGATTCAACCTCCTGGCTTGGCTCCTTGAAGTTCGGCTCAACACGGTAGACGCCACGCAGTGCGGTGGTGGAAAGAATGCCGTGGGCCGTGGCTCGCACCAACTGGGATAAATCCTTTCCGGCAGCAGCAGTCGACGTGCCTGCCGGAGGTTGTTCGGACCCACGCGAGTCGACGGGCGTTATAAAACCAGTCAGTGACTCTGGCTCAATGGCGTCACCGGACGAAAACATCACGGCCCGCTCCAACACATTTTCCAGTTCCCGCACATTGCCCGGCCAAGCATAGGCCTGAAGCACGGAAGTAGCCGCGGGGGAAAGCATGCACATCGGCATCCCATGCCTGCCCGCCAGTTCAGCCAAATAACGCGATGCCAGCACCGGGATGTCCTCCGGCCTTTCTTTCAGTGGCATCGTTTGAATCGTCACAACGTTTAAGCGGTAAAAGAGATCATCACGAAACCGACCCAATCCAACTTCCCTTGCCAGATCACGATTCGTCGCTGCCACAATCCGGACATCAATAGGAATCTCTTGGTGGCTCCCCACGGGCACAACTGTCCGCTGCTGCAGCACTCGCAGGAGTTTTGCCTGAAGCTCGGGTTCCATCTCGCCAATTTCATCCAGAAAAATGGTGCCCGCCTCTGCCGCACGAAAGCAGCCAAGCGTCGATGAAGTTGCACCCGTGAATGAACCCTTGACGTGCCCAAACATATGGCTTGCAAAGAGGGTACCCGTGGTCACGGCGCAATCCACGGGAATAAACGGCTTGGACGCTCGCTTACTGCACGCATGAATCGCCCGAGCGATCAATTCCTTGCCCGTGCCGCTGGGCCCCAAGATCAGCACGCTTGAATTATTTGCTGCAACGAGTTGGATGGAGCGTCGCACCTGCTCCGACCACGCCGACACGCCAGCGATCCGTTCCAGACCGGCTTCTGCGATTCGATAACTCGTGACCGGCCGCATAACGATTCCTTGGCAGACACCCCTCTTTGAGGAGATCGACTATACCCCATGGCTGACTGGCGGCCTAACGACTTGCCGCACCCGATGGCCGCTCACGACTGGTCCCTCTGCGGGCTCCAACTCCATCGAAATCGGAAAAAATCGCACACTTATGCCGATTGTGCAACCCCTAACGATCTGGAAAAAAAATTCGTTGGGGGGGCATCGCCCGGGCGGGAAAGATGGGCAAAGATTGCTAGAGGCCATAGGGCCGCGCGTCGGAAACCCATTTTTTACGACGTTGTTATGAACGATTTCGATCGGATCTGCATTCCATGCACGCTCAAACGCCCGCTCGCTGGACCCCAACTGATGCGACTTCGGCCGCTGGCTTCGCGGCTGCGCGCGGGCCTTCAGGGCGGCGGTGGCGCAACCGACTGCTTGCCCTCGGACTGGCTGCTGCGGCGGGACTCATCTGGCTTGGAGTGGATCGCTTGCTCGTCGATCGCAGCCCAATCGTGGTAGGCCTGCTCCACTCGCAAACCGGCGCGATGGCCGTCAGCGAAAAATCGATGATCGATGCCGAGGTTCTGGCAATCGAAGAGATCAATCAGGCCGGTGGGCTTCTGGGCAGGCCTGTGCAATGGGTCATCGCTGACGGGGCGTCCGACGCAGCGACGTTTGCGAAGCAGGCTGATCGCCTGATCAGGGACGATCGCGTGTGCGTGACGTTTGGCTGCTGGACAAGCGCCAGCCGAAAGAGCGTGAAGCCAGTCGTGGAGGCAACCGATCATCTCCTCGTTTATCCGATGGCCTACGAAGGCCTCGAGCAGTCTCCAAACATCGTCTACACCGGCGCCGCACCCAATCAGCAGATTACCCCTGCCGTACAATGGTGCCATGACACGCTCTCTGCCCGAAAGTTTTTCCTGGTCGGCTCCGACTACATCTGGCCGCATTGCGTCAACGCCATCATTGACGATCAACTCAAAGGCCTGGGCGCTGAGAAAGTCGGAGAGGTGTACATACCGTTTGGCAGCAAGGATGTCGATGCTGCCGTACGGGCGATCGTGGCAGCCAAACCCGACGTCGTACTCAGTGCTGTTGTGGGCGATTCAGCCATTGTGTTTGCACAAAAACTCCGAGAAGCGGGAGTCCTTCCTGAGCACACACCGGTGCTTTCGTTTGCTCTCGGCGAGGACGAACTGCGCACGTTGTCGCGAGGCGATATCGCAGGCAACTATGCCGCTTGGAACTATTTCCAAACCATCGACCGCCCAGAAAACCAGACTTTTGTCCGAGCCTTTAAGGCACGTTACGGCAACGATCGCACGACATCCGACGTGATA
>QWQH01000035.1 GCA_003670915.1 Planctomycetota bacterium
CCAATCTGCCACGGGGCTTCAGGAAGCCTGCGTAGCGTGCAGTCGAGGCCAGGAGGATTGTGATAGCTGCGCCAGCACAATCGCCAGTGACTGCGTGCCGAGGCGACCCTGCCCTTGGGCGATGAGCCGTGAGTAGAGCGATTCGGCCAGCGCCAAGCCTGGCAGATCCAATTGCATGCGGCGGCATTCGTCCAAGGCGATCCGCATGTCCTTCACGAAATGTTCCACCATAAATCCTGGCGCATAATCGTCTCGCACAATCCGCGGCGCGAGATGTGTAAGCGACCAGCTACCAGCTGCGCCTGACGTGATGGCGCGGAGCGTTGTGTCGATATCGAGTCCGGCGGCATGGGAGTAGACCATCGCCTCGCAGACTCCAACCATACCCGATGCAATGGCAATCTGATTGACGAGCTTCGTCTGCTGTCCGCTGCCGGCCTGTCCGCAGGCCACGACCGTTGCGGCGAATGCTTGCCAGCATGCCGCGAGTGCCTCGCGAGGCTGATCGTCGCCGCCAACCATCACTGTGAGCGTGCCTTCCTGTGCGCCCTTGTCGCCACCCGAGACCGGCGCATCGAGGCTCCACGCACCGCGTTGCCGTGCCTCGTCCGCAATTTCTACGGCGAGTGCCGGATCGCTCGTGGTGTGGTCGACCAGAATGCCGCCCGGTGGAATTGAGGCGAGCACTCCCGCCTCGCCCAACACCACTCCCCGTACGTCTGCCGGTGAGCCAACCATCGTAAACACGACGTCACTTGCGCGGGCCAAAGCCGCTGGAGTATCGGCCCATGTTGCGCCACGGCACAGGAGCGACTCGGCTTTGCTGCGAGTGCGAGTGAAGACAGTCAGCCCAAAGCCTGCATCGAGCAGATGCCCGGCCATGGATTGCCCCATCACACCCGTGCCGATCCAGCCGAGGCGAGTGAGGCCAGGCCCCGCGATCGTGGGACACAATCGTGAGGCCAACGCCGGAGGGAACACTGTCATAGATGACTTTCAGCAGGCGCTCTCACCACCGGCTCACTGGGCGTTCGAGCACCTCACGGAGCAGAATCACCTGCCGGATCGTGACTGGGTTTCGCAACAGATGTGCGAGCTCTACGGCCCGCGGCACCGCTGCCGGTTGCGGCGAGGCGTTTTCGCTCGATGGTTCCTCCTTGCCAAGGCCCAATGCCAGGTGCTTGAGTTCGTGAGAAAAGGCATCCTGCACGTGGCGGGCCACCTCTGTCTGCCGCGCGTCCAGCGAGCCCATGGGCCGCTCGACAGTTTCACGACTCGCACTCGATGGCGCCTTGCGATCAATCGGAAGTGGGGGCTGCGACAGACGTTGAGCCTGCTTGCCATGCACTGGAGTGCGTTGCGTTTGTTGGGTCGGCGAAGCCCGAGCCACCTGTGGCTTAGGCTTCGGAAGATGTGGACGTAAAAACTCCTCGATCTCCCGAGCCAATTCTGTCTGGCCGGCACGCTTGTCATCGGGGGCCACCTCGAGGCGGCGTTCGAGTGTGTTGCCAGGCAAGCGAGGCGTCGCAAGCCGACGACGAGCTAACTCGCGTTGGAGCTCTGGCTGCACTACTGGCGGCTCCGCCGCACCACCCCCGGCCACCCGACGCATCACGCCAACAATTTGGGAAATAACCCAGAACCCAACAAATAAAATCGGCAGGATCGCTTCCAGCCAGTCGAGATTGGCTGCAAAAAGCGCTGCTATCGTACCGAGCATGGCTGTCATACTGAATATGGCTGTCATGGCTATCATCGCTGTCATAGCTATCGCACGTGTCGTGGATCCGTTTCAGGAGGGTTTACCAAAGCCGTTTGGTTCCCCTGAGGCGGCGGGCCTCGCCTGCCCCAAGTTTATTGTGCTGAGGCGATCACACCTTGGGTGCCGCCAGTGGCGATCGTATGACGCATGTCGGTATCCGCTTGGAGATTGCGCAATTTATAATAGTCCACGATGCCCAACCCGCCACTGGCCAACGCGTCGGCAATCGCCTTGGGCACCTCAGCCTCGGAATCCACCAGCGCAGCGCGGCTCTCTTCGATACCGGCAATCATCTCCTGCTCCTTGGCCACGGCCATGGCACGGCGCCCCTCGGCGTTGGCTCTGGCCACTCGCGTGTCGGCTTCGGCTTGGTCGGCCTGCAGGCGGGCGCCGATGTTGCCTCCCACGTCGATGTCGGCAATGTCGATCGAGACGATTTCAAATGCGGTGTTGGAGTCGAGACGGCGAGCCAGCACGGTTTTGGAAATCATGTCCGGATTTTCGAGCACGTCGCTGTGCCGCTCGGCTGAACCAATCGCAGAAACGATTCCCTCGCCAACACGGGCGATGATCGTTTCCTCGGTGGCTCCGCCGATGAGCTGATTTAAGTTCGTGCGCACCGTAACGCGGGCACGCACCTTGAGCTGAATACCATTTTTGGCGACCGCATCGAGCGACTCGCGGCCACTGTTCTTCCCTGGGCAGTCGATCACTTTTGGATAGACACTCGTCTGCACAGCCTCTCGCACGTTGCGGCCGGCAAGATCGATCGCGGTGGCCAGTTTGAAATCGAGTTCCTTGATCTTGGCCTTGTTGGCAGCGATCAGCGCCTGCACGACCAGCGGCACCCGTCCGCCGGCCAGATAGTGTGCCTCCAGTGCCTGTCTGGTGACGCCGCTTGAATCGCCCAGCCCAGCCTGTACGGCCATAATTTTGCTCCGCACGATCACCGTTGGATTCACCTTCTTAAAGCTCATGGCAACTAAGTCAAAAAGACCAATGCCTGCGCTCGACGCATACGATTGAAGCCAGAGCCGCAGATAGCGGGCCAGCAGGCCAAACACCAGTAGGAGGGCAAAGATTCCAACGCCAAGCAGAATCAATGTCGGCATCGCGAAACTCCAAAGGGGCCATCGGGATCAAAGTGGCCGTCGCTGCCACACCCTAGCCTTGATCGGCGCACGCCCGGAGTCAAGGAGCAGGCACAAGGCCCGTCGGCCAAAGGGGACTCAGTCAGGAGTGTTCGACGTTGAAAAACCCGCATTTGTTCTCTCCGACGGTCGACTACAATACGAGTCGTATATCCCCCATGTGGTTTCACTGTGAGAACATGGCAACCGATCTCCACGACCTTCGTAACGCCGCGTTAGGAAGCCCGCACGGCCCACAGCCGACGGCCGATGGAGCTTGGCTCGCCGAGGCCCGCGCGATGGTCGCAGATCTCTCGGTGCCATCGCCCCTGATTTATTGGATCGATCTGGCGATATCCGCGAGCGTCGGCTACGCAGGGTTGCTGCTGTTTGCCGGGGCACAATGGTTCACCTTGGAGCAAGCAATTTATTACGCGATTGCCGTGCTGGGGCTCTTTCGCGCGGGGAGCTTCATCCATGAGGTCGTCCATCTGCGGCACAACCATCTGCGAGCGTTTCGCTCCGTCTGGAACGTGGCCTTTGGCATGCCGCTGTTGATCCCGAGCTTCTTCTACTTGAACCATCTTGCGCACCACAACAGCCATCGCTTTGGCACATCCGACGATGGGGAGTATTTGCCGCTGGCGTCGGGCTCGTGGGGCACTTTGCTGGAGTTTCTGGTGCAAGTGCCGTTGATGCCGCTATGGGTGCTCGGTCGCTTCCTACTCAGCCCGCTGACATTTATTCATCCGCGTGTGCGACGCTGGTCGCTCGAACATTGCTCTTCATTCTTCATCAACATCCGCAGCCGTTTTGCTCTGCCTCGCAATGCACCCCTCGCACGCTGGGCCGCGATCGAACTGGCCTGCTCGCTGATTGCGTGGGGCTTGGTGTTGCCGATGTTCTTCGATCTGCCCGCACTGTTGCGGGCCGACCAAGTGTATGCCGTGGCGATCGGCATCTTGACGATCAACTATTTCCGCACGTTCCTCGCCCATCGGTATCGCAGTCACGGCAATGAAATGACGTTTCTGGAACAGTTTGACGACTCAACCACTATCGAAGGGCACCCGCTGCTCACGGAACTGCTGTTTCCGTTAGGGCTACGTTACCATGCGTTGCATCACTTGTTTCCCACGATCCCGTACCACAATCTGGGCATCGCCCACCGGCGGTTGATGGCCGGACTGCCATTGGATTCGCCGTATCGTCGCACCGTGTTCCCCAACACGTGGTCGGCCGCACGCAGTTTCTGGAGCGACTTCCGCCAAGCGCGGTCGAACGGTGAAGCTCGACGAGTGCTCGAAGAAAGCTGAGAGGGTGCCCCTGCTGGTGATTCACTGCCGGACGAAAATGGCAGATTGTTTGGTCCTACGACTATTCGCAGCCGCTTGGACAAACCAACAGCTCGCGGCAGGAGAATTATCAGGACATTGCGCGAGGCAATGAAACGCATCTCAGTGTGAGGTCGGCTTGCCAGACCGGGCCGCGTTCTCGATCAGCCGCAGCATGTGTTGGTCCTTGAAGATTGGGAACGTCTCGTGGCCGGGGCGTATATAGATAACGCGGCCCTGGCCCAACTCCCAGACCATCACGCTGCGAAACCATTCCCCTGGCTCCCAGCATTCCTCCACCAGCACGCAATCGGGTGCCGGCACGTGGAACGGCTCGTCATACATCTCCGTCCGGGGGAGTGAAAACGTGGCGGGCAGACCGGCGGTGAGCGGGTGGCTGGCATCGAGCACCCGCAGGTGGCTGGGTTTTCCATCGTTGCGGTAACTGGGGAAACAGCAGTTGGGCAGATGGAGTTTCACTGCCACGCGGCCGTCGGGAAACTTCTGCACGTCGCTGCAGGGCGTCAGTCGGGTATCACGGGCCGGAGCTTTGAAAAGCTGTGATGGCACCTCATCGATGCGCAGCATGCCGGCCGGCAGATCAGCCCACTGACGCCGTAGGTCGAGGCGTGCCCGCTCGTTCATCGCCTCGATGAAGGGAGTCGACCAGTGCGCGGAATGGAGGGCCACCAGCGTCAGCCGGCCCGCCTTCACCCGCTCCACGATCGCCTTTCCGACCTCCGGTTTCACATCCGCCTGCCGCACATGGCCCCACCAAAACATCACCTCGGCGAAATCGAGGATCTGGGTGGACAATCCCTGCTCTGCGTCCTTGATGGACAGCGACCGCACCTCGAACCCAGGTTGGGCCCGCAGGTGGTCGGCGATGCAGTTGCCGAGGAAGTTGTCGTAGGCCTCCTTCTGCGTGGGCTGCTGCTCGTCCCAGACCACAACGCGGATGGGGGGCTCGGCCGCTTCGGCATCGTCCAATAGTTCGGCCATGCCCAAGAGTCCGGTGACAGCTAGCCACGCCAGCATGATCCGCATGTGCAAGGGCATGGTCTCGTCACTCCTGGTGGAAAAACTCGTCTATGCACTCAAACGGGACGGGGACGGTGCAGTTCTGCTCGCGACGCATGGTCAGTTGCCAACGGTTGACACAATCAGAGCCGATTGCAGAACTGCCATTGAGCGGGCTATGATATCGGCGCGGGCCTTCAGCACCCAAGCGACCGGCTCATCTTCCAGGGAGTCTATCAATGCGTTCTGCTCTCCGGCACAGGCGTCCTTTGTCTCGTCTTGTCCACGAAACCCTCGAGCCACGGGTGTATCTCGCGGCAGACATCGGCTCCGCTGCCACAGCCCTCTCACGGCAAGTCGAGTGGCAGGGGCACTCCGCTGAGGCCCGCAGCGACGCATGGATTGTACGCGCCACCTCGGCGAGCCTCCCGGCGTCGGCATTCAATCCCGCCGCGAGTTGGCAATCGGCTTCTTTGGGTGAAGGTTTTTACACGCTCAAAGCGCCCCATGCCAGCATGCAGGATGTGCTCGGCTGGGCCGCACGCACGCAGGGCGTTGCGTACGTTGAACCCGATTTCGTGATTGCTCCCACGGTCCTCCCCAACGATCCATCCTTCAGCACGCTCTGGGGTCTCAACAACGTCGGCCAGTCGGGTGGCGTGGCAGACGTCGACATCGATGCTCCCGAAGCGTGGAACACGACCACTGGTTCCAGATCGGTGGTTGTCGCCGTGATCGACACTGGCATCGATTACAACCATCCCGATCTGGCTGCCAATGCTTGGAGCAATCCCGGCGAGGTGGCTGGAGACGGCATCGACAATGATCGCAACGGCTACGTTGACGATGTGCGGGGCTACGACTTTGCCAACAGCGACTCCGATCCGATGGACGACAACGGTCACGGCACGCACGTCTCGGGCACAATCGGAGCCGTTGGCAACAACGGCATCGGCGTGGCGGGCATCAACTGGCAAGTCTCGATCATGGGGCTCAAGTTTTTGAGTGGCGATGGCAGTGGCTCGACGAGCGGGGCCGTTGCGGCCATCAATTACGCCACGCGGATGCGTCGCGATTTTGGGATCAACATCGTTGCCACCAACAATAGTTGGGGCGGCGGCGGCTCTTCCAATGCCCTCCGCGATGCCATTTCTGCCGGTGGTCAGGCAGGGATTCTCTTTGTTGCCGCTGCCGGCAACGAGGCGACGAATAATGACGTCACTCCCGCCTATCCGGCCAACTACACCAGTGAATCAGTCATCTCAGTGGCTGCCACGGATCGCTCCAACATCTTGGCCAGCTTTTCTAACTACGGTGCAACCAGCGTCGACTTGGCTGCGCCCGGCGTGAGCATCTATTCCACAACTCCAAACAACACCTACGCCTCGTACAGCGGCACCTCGATGGCCACTCCGCATGTCGCTGGCGTGGTGGCCCTTCTGGCCGCCGCCAACCCGCAGGCCACCGCCGCTCAGATTCGCACAGCGATCCTATCGGGTACGACTACAGTTCCCGGCTTGGCAGGCAAAGTGGCGACAGGCGGTTTACTCAACGCGGCCAATGCGATGCAACTGCTTTCTGGCACGACGCCTCCGGTAACGCCTCCCGTGACGCCTCCAGTGACGCCACCCGTCACGCCTCCAGTCACGCCTCCGGTGACGCCTCCCGTCACGCCGACCGATCCACTGGAGCCCAACGACTCAATCGCTTCAGCCAGCCGAGTGGCACTTGTCAACGGAGGAGCCACGGTCAGTGGCATTGTTGGGAATGGCGACAACGGCGCACGCGATGTTGATCTGTACGCGATCAATTTAGTGGCCGGAGCCGTGCTCACGATTGATGTCGATGCCCGATCACTTTCACCAGCATCCCCACTCGATTCATTTGTTCGCCTGTTCAATGCTGCCGGGAGCCAACTGGCCAGCAACGACGACTCCGGCGGCTCGTTCGACAGGTATGACAGCTATCTGGTTTTCACGGCTCAGACAACGGGAACCTACTACGTCGGCGTGTCGGGCTACGGCAACGTTGCCTATGATCCGTCGACGGCAGGAAGCGGTTCGAGCGATGGTTCAACCGGCGACTACAGCACAACATTCGCCGTTGCGCTACCGGCTCTTGGAGCCGATATCGTTGACGTGACACCCGATCCACGCACGACGGCAGTCGACTCCATTGCCATCACATTCAGCCGTGCTGTCACAGGCTTTGATGTTGCCGACCTGCGGCTTGTGCGGGATGGATTGGATGTCTCGCTGGCCGGGGCTGTGGTGACCTCAACCGACGGAGTGAGCTGGGTGCTTGTTGGCCTCGCATCTGCCACCTCATCGACGGGGGTTTACAAGCTCACGCTCAATGCTGCCAACAGCGGCATTGTGGATGCCAATGGCATCGCTCTTGCCACATCGGTGTTGGATACGTGGACCGTGACAGCCGCTGCCCTTGTGGATGCTGGCGACACCCTGTCGACGGCCTCTGTGATCCCGGCCGGTAAGGTTGGGACTGTTCGGCTCTCCGGCCGGATTGGCGACGGTCGCTCCGGTGCAAAAGACGTCGATCTCTACCGGGTCACATTGCTAGCCGGGCAGCGATTGATTGTGGATATTGATGCACGGTCGCTAG
>QWQH01000140.1 GCA_003670915.1 Planctomycetota bacterium
AAGGTCGAGGTGCTCAACAACATCGATCTGCCGCAGATGTTCTGGGTGAACCTGCTCGACAGGCCGCTGCCGAAGGCCGCTGCCGGTGCCAGTACGCTCGTGCAGTTCGGCACGATTTTGCTGCGAGAGGCGCCCGGGTTAGTTGTGATGGGCGCTTACCTCCTGCTTCTGCCGCCCCTTTTGGCCGTGACGGTGTTTCGCACATTTTTCGCCAAGATGGGTTTTATTCGCTACATGGTGATGATCAACCTGATGCTGCTGATGCTGTCCCTGCCACTGAAAATGGTTCTTCGCTGGACGTTGAACCTCAAATATATCGTGAGCATTCCAGAGTTTTCTTTGAATTTCTGAGCCCCACCCCCAATGCCTGCCACCGAACAAACTTGGTACAACCTGAAGGTGCTGCACGTTGTCTTTAGCGTGACGGCGATCTTGTTGCTGTTCTCCACGATCACAATGTTGGCTGTGGACCACAACCGCCCGTGGAAGAAATACCAGCGAGTTTTTCAGGCCCTGGAAACGTGGTCGGCTGCAGCCAGAGTAGACGAGCAGGATTCGAGTTCCTTCGAAGCGACATCCAAGGAACTGGCTGCCTCCTTAGCAGAAGCGCGCCGGGCCGACCTAGATCCCGCGATCGCTGAGGCGTTTCTGGCCCAGGTTCGCACGGTGCCTGCCGATGCCGAAGCGGCCGACCGTGGTCAGTTGGATATCGACATGCTCCGGCAGCAATCCGACCCAGCCGAGCGGTTGGTGCTCAGGGGCGACTTGCTCCAGCGGTTTGGCGACATCGCCGGCCGCGCGAAGTTTCGGGAGGATCTGTGCGCAGGCCATCTCAAGCTGTGCAAGGCGAAGCTGGATAAAAACAGGGCCGATTACGAACTGGGCGTTGCAGAGAATGTGACTCCAGAGGCCTTGGCATCGCTGCTTGCCGTGGCGGACGCGACGCGGGCTCAGGTGTTGGCTGCCACGCTCGAAACGCAGGCGGCCAACACGCACCGCAAGTCGCTTGAAGCAACGCTCAAAAAACTCACGGCCACCGAAGACACCGCGGCAAAGTCGCTGGCCGACCATCGCCAGAAATTGCTGCTGCTTGCCAAGACGCTCAAGGATCGCGCGCCCAACTTTGGCAAGTCTGTACTGGAGTTGCCAGTGCTGGACGCCTTTAACGGCCCGCTGCGCATCGACCAACTTTGGCTGCCGCAACTCACGCTTAACAATAATTTTCGGGATGTCGCTCGGTTTGATCGGTGCAACACCTGCCACAAGGGAATGGACAAGTCTCTGCCTGGCGCTCCGACAGAAGGTGCTTACAGCCAGATTGAAACCATCCCGATCCAACTGCCCACGCCTCCGGCGGCTGGCCAAGGCGGCAGCACGAATGATGACAACGATGGCAGCAGCGACCAACTCGAGCAACTCTACGGCTTTCACTTATCTCCGCACGGGCTTTTTCGTTCTGATGCACCGACTGTCGGCGTGGTGGTGCCGGAATCTCCAGCGGCCCGCGCAGGCCTGATGAGCGGTGATGTCATTGTGGATGTTGGCGGTGAAAAAACGCTGGTCCGTACGGTAGCAAACACTTTGCTTCTGGAAGCGATCAAGTGGGGCAAGCCTGTGGAGATTGTGGTGCAGCGTGGTGTGCCGCAGCCCTATTCGAGCCATCCTCGGCTGGATCTGTTTGTGGGCTCGACGAGCCCGCACCCCATGCAGACGTTTGGCTGCACGATCTGCCACCAAGGGCAAGGCAGTGCCACGAGCTTTATGTGGTCGTCCCACTCGGCCAACACGCCCAAGCAGGGGCACCAGTGGCACGACGAGCATGGCTGGGCCAACAACCATCATTGGATTTACCCGATGCTGCCTCAGCGATTTGAGGAATCCAGCTGCTTGAAATGCCACCATCAGGTGGTCGACCTAGAGCCCAGCACACAGTTTCCTGAGCCGCCAGCGCCCAAACTAGTGGAAGGCTATCACTTGATTCGACAGTACGGGTGCTACGGCTGCCACGAGATCAACGGATGGGCCAACCCAGAGAAGCGGATTGGCCCCGACATGCGACTGGCTCCCAACTACCACGAAGTCGCCGAGTCGCTTGTGAGTGATCCCGGGCTACCCGCTCTTGGAAACGCCGTCGCTCGCTGGGTTGAGGAAGTGCGTTCCAGTCCCGACGGCAAGCAGGCTCGCCAGCGGCTGCTCGACACGCTCGAACGGGATGCTGCCGCCGGCCCAGAGGCCAAGCTTTCACCCCGTTCTCATCAACTTGCGACATTATTGAAGGAGCCCGAAACTCCCGGCACACTGTCGAAGGTGGGCCCCAGTCTGCGGTACGTGGCCAGCAAGGTTGGGTTCGACTGGCTCTATGCGTGGCTGCGAAATCCCCAAGACTTCCGACCATCCACGAAGATGCCAAGATTTTTTGGTCTCTGGGATCACCTCTCAGGCAAGGGCTTGGAGGAATCTCAGCGGTACGAACCGATTGAAATCCGTTCCATGATTCATTACCTGTTGGGGTCCAGTCAGCCATTCCAATACGTGAAGCCCTACGACCAGTTGCGAGACGGAATCACGGCGGCTCCGGATATTCAGCGAGGCAAGAAAGTGGTTCAGGTCCGAGGCTGCCTTGCGTGTCACCAGCACGCGGATTTTCCGGAGGCCGTCAACACCCATGGGCCCAATCTTTCTCGCATCGGCGCGAAGATGGCGTCTGCCCCGGATGGCCCGGCCTGGCTCTACAGTTGGCTGCGGGAACCAGCCCGCTACCATCCGCGCACGCTCATGCCCAACGTGCTCTTGGAGCCTGTTGTGCTACCCAATGGCCAGGTGAGCGATCCTGCAGCTGACGCCACAGCGTATTTGCTGGGCTCAACTGAAACCTGGAAGCCCATCGATATTCCATCCGCCAATTCGCTCACTCCTGCAGAACGCGAGGCCACCAATGAGTTAACGCTGATGTATCTCAAAGAACGGTTTCCAGCCGTTCGAGCTGCCGAGGTTCTGAAAAATGGTCTGGCTGCTGACCAATCGGCGATTCAAGGTGATGAGCGGATGCTGCTTGGGTTGGCCGGTTCCAATCGCGACGCCACGCTCCTCAACTACGTCGGAAAGAAAACGATTGCCAAACTGGCCTGCGCTGGCTGCCACGATATTCCTGGCTTCGAAGACACAAAAGCTGCGGGGGCTGCTCTGGCCGATTGGGGCCGCAAGGAATCCTCCAAGATTGCCTTCGAGCAGGTTTCTCACTTCGTGATGCACCAACTGGAAGAGAAGCACGGCCACAGCCATACTGCTCCAGCCCCGCGTGCCGAACCTGCGGCCGACGAACCACTGGCACCTGATCTGGCCTACGCTTCAACAGCCGAAACCCATCTGACCCCAGAGTCGGTCGATTCGGATACCGGCTTTTTTCTTGAAAAACTTCTGGCTCACGAGCGGGAGGGTTTTCTCTGGCAGAAGCTGCGGGCACCCCGCAGCTACGATTACAAAAAGGCCGAAAACAAAACCTACAACGAGCGGTATCGGATGCCGCAGTTTCCATTCAACGCAGAAGAGCGGGAAGCTGTCATGACGTTTGTCTTGGGATTGGTGGCCGAGCCGCCAGCACCACAGTTCATCCATAAGCCAACGCCCCGCGAAGAGGCCCGCCTGAATGGATTGGTTGTGGCCGAGAAGTACAACTGTTCCGGATGCCATAGCCTGCAGATGGATCGTTGGGATATCCGCTACAAGCCCGAGTCGCTCGGACCCGCTCAGGCAGTCGCCGACTACCCGTTCTTATCCCCACACTTCACGCCTCTGGATGCCCAGAAGTCGCTCGTGATCGACCGGCAAGGCCGACGCCACGCCACGCTCTTAGGAATGCCGCAGTTGAATCCAGAAACCGGCAAGCCACAGTTGGCCGACGAAGATGGCGTGCCGATCGAGGATGGCGATACAGAAGCCGTGGTGCACCGTCCGTTTATGCTCTGGCAGGATACGTTGATTGATGGCGAAGCTCGGCCCGTGGGGGCACAAAATCTATTGGTGCCCGATGACGCATTCCGTGCGGGGGTCCATTATCCCGCTCGCGGCGGCGACTTGGCGAGGCTGCTGTTCCCAGTGGTGATCGCAGATGAGAAGCAGATCAATCCAAACGTGAAGCCCGATGACGCATGGGGCTGGCTGCCGCCGCCGCTGGTGGGTGAGGGCAAGAAGGTGCAATCGGGCTGGCTGCACAAGTTTTTGCTCAACCCGCAGACGATCAGGCCGTCGGCGGTGCTCAGGATGCCAAAATTTAATTTCCAATCACACGAGGCGGCGTCGCTTGTCAACTACTTTGCGGCGGTGGATGGGGCGGAGTACCCGTATGTCTACGATGCACGGCTTGACGAAAGCTCGCTGGCCGAGGCGGAGAGATTGCACCCAAACCATCTGGAGGGTGCGCTCAAGATCGTCACCAACAACAACTACTGTGTGAAGTGCCATCAGGTGGGCGGCTACGCCCCGCCTGGCAACCCCAAGGCTCTGGCGCCGCAACTCGAACGGGTGCACGAGCGTCTCCAACCCGACTACGTACACGGTTGGATTGCCAATCCAAAGCGGTTCCTGCCCTACACAGGGATGCCGGTCAATATTCCGTTCGACAAGCCGGTGAGCCAGGATCTCTACGTCGGCTCCAGCGAGCAACAACTCGATGCCCTCACCGACCTGCTCATGCACTTCGACTCCTTTGCCAAGAAAAACCTATCGCTGGAGGCCTATTTCAAGCAGCAACCTCTGGCTCCCAACCAGCCGTCGCCGGCCCCTCCAAATGCATCGGTCCCCGATGCCGGGGCGGTTTTGCCGACCCCAGCCCCCAGCACTAAGGATTCCCGCTCGCCCGGAGTGGCGACCAACCTAAACTAGTTTTGTATGCGTCCTATTCTGTGTGCCCCAGCGGTGGCACTCTGTCCCACCTCGATCCAGTCAGACCTTCGGAGTTCCCATACTATGCACGCAAACCATCGGTATTCAGTCGCACGTGTGCTCCCACTCGGGATTACTTTGTTGGCATTCATCGCCTTGCCTGTGTGCGCCGATGAGTGGGGCAGCGTGAAGGGCCGATTCACCTACGCAGGCGAGGCCCCTGTGGCCAGTGAACTCAAGGCCGACAAAGATATTGAAGTCTGTGGCAAGCACAAACTCGTAAGCGAAGAGCTGGCCGTCGGCGCCGACAAGGGCGTCGCCAACATCGTTGTGTTCGTGCGAGACAAGGGAGTCAAAGTGCATCCCGATCTGGCCGCCACAAAAAACGAGAAAGTTATTCTCGACAACAAGGGGTGCCGTTTTGAACCACACGTCAGTTTTGTACAGACGGGACAGACGCTCGTCATCAAGAACTCCGACACAGTGGGCCATAACAGCAACGTGGCCACAATCAAGAATCCGCCATCCAATAGCCTGATCCCCACGGGCGGCGAGACAAGCCTGACGTTTGCCAGCGACGAAGCGTTGCCCGCGCAAGTCACGTGCAACATCCATCCGTGGATGAAGGCGTGGCTGGTGGTGCGGCCGAATCCGTATGCCGCGATTTCGAAACTGGACGGCACGTTTGAGATCAAGAACGTGCCAGCCGGTGAGATTGAACTCCAGATCTGGCACGAGAAGGCCGGCTACATCAGCGAAATCACCGTGGGTGGAAAGCCCGAAAAAATTGCCAAGGGTCGCAAGAAAATCAAAGTAATCAGCGGCAACACCGACCTCGGAGAGATGGCGATCGATGCAAACCTCTTCAAAAAATAAGTTCGCAGACGGCCTCTCCGGTGCTGTCTTTGGGTTCTGCGTTTGGCCTGCGGCAACCGTAGCGATGGTGGCACCGTTGGTGGCTGGTGGGTGCGCTCCTCAGCGAGTGGCAACGCCTCGTGCTGATACCGAGGCGGCCGAGAAAATCCGGGCCAATCTATTGATCGGGACATCGGCCTCCGGCAGCACGCCTGAGGCTGCCGCATCCACAGGCACAGGATGGGGCACGCTCAAGGGCCGGTTTTTATTTGCTGGCGTGCCGGGTGCAGCCCGGGCTTTGGCCGTCGACAAAGATACCGAAGTGTGCTCGAAGGGCGGCATGAAACTCGTCGATCGCTCACTGATTGTGGATCCCGTCACGAAGGGCATAGCCAACGTGGTCGTCTTTGCTCGCAAGGCCAGTCGAGTGAAGAACGCCTCGCCTTCCACAACACCGGTTGTGTTCGACCAAAAACAGTGCGAGTTTCTAACGCCTGTGCTGGCCGCCAGGGTCGGTCAACCGATCGATGTACACAACAGCGATCCCATTGGGCACAACACCAATATCGCTGGATCGAGCTTCAACCAACTTGTGCCATCTGGGCAGGGAACGGTCTACAAGCCCGAAAGTGAAACGGGTATGCCAACGGCCGTCACGTGCAACATCCACCCCTGGATGAAGGCCTACGCCGTCTTTCGCAAAGATGGCTATGTGGCTGTGAGCGGCGCGGATGGCACGTTTACGCTGGCCGATTTGCCGGCCGGTGAAATCATCGAACTGCAAGTCTGGCACGAGCGTTCCAACGGGCCCAACGGCGCGTTGGGCCTCGAACAACCAGATCTCAAATGGACTCCCAAAGGACGGTTTCAGATTCAACTCCAGCCCGATGAAGTGAAAGACATAGGCACATTGGATGTGCCAGCGTCGGTTATCGGCACCTAGGTTATTATGCTCGCCACTCCCATGCACTTAGCCCATCACGTTCTTGCCTTGCCCATACAATCGGCCAACTGCCTTACCGCGATTGGCCGGCAAGTCTCACGTCTCGCGTTCCTCTTGCTGTCCACGCTCGTGCTGGCGTCGGTCATCGGCTGCGGCGCCACGCCGCCTGCATATTTTCGTCACAACATGGTGGAGTCCACGAAGCAGCGACTCAATTCAGATCAAGAGCGGCAGGTGGCAACGGTCTTGCTGGCCATGTTTGGCACGCCCGACCATCCGGTGGCGCTGGCCGAAACGGGGCTCGACGAGTCCAAGTTGCATCTGGCCGCCGGACCGGTACGAAGCGACATTGTGGGCCGTAAAAATGGCCTCTATCGAGAGCATTGCGCCCACTGCCACGGGATCACAGGGGACGGCTTGGGGCCAACCGCCGCGTTTCTGAATCCCTATCCACGCGACTATCGCCCCGGGGTGTTCAAGTTTAAAAGCACCGAGCGGGCCGATAAGCCCACGCAGGCGGATCTGGTGCGGATCCTGCACAACGGTATCGCGGGCACCTCAATGCCGTCCTTTGCGCTGCTGAGCGAAACGAAAATTGAGGCGCTGGCCGAATATGTGAAATATCTGACGATCCGAGGCGAAACGGAACTCGCGCTGATTCGGGCATTCTTTGAACTCGATGACGACGCCAAAGGCACGCTTCCCGAGACCCGAGAGTTTTTGGTAGAGGAAACGCTCGCGCCCATTGCCGCAAAGTGGCAGGCAGCTCCTGCAGCGGCGATTCCTGTGCCCCCGATCCCAACGAATATCGATTTGGTGGCATCGATCGCAAAAGGCCGGGAGCTCTTTTACGGCGACAAAGCCAACTGCGTGAAGTGCCACGGTGTCACCGGCCTCGGCGATGGGCAAGCCAACGATTACGACGACTGGAACAAAGTGATCGTCGAGGCAGACAAGGAGATTCGCAGCGGTACCGAACAGGCCTCGCAGGCTTCGACGGCCGGGATGAGCCCCGAGCAACTTGCCGACCATCGCCTGCAGTTGGTGTGGCTGGAGAAGTTTCATCAGGTGCTCGATGGGGATGCGCTCACGCCCCGCACGATTCCCCCCCGTAACCTCCGCCAGGGTATCTACCGCGGAGGTCGCAGGCCGCTGGATTTGTACTACAGAATCTACGCGGGCATTAACGGCGCGCCGATGCCGGCAGCCAAGGGCACCGTTCCACCGGAGGACATTTGGCACATTGTGAACTACGTCCGTTCGCTGCCCTATGAGTTTGACGGTTTACTCGGGGCCGATCGCCCCATGGTGGCACCGGACAGGTTTTGAAGGCTCGCAGTCGGTTTCCCATTGTTTTTTAGAATTGAAAAATGGTTTCTTAAGCATTTGTTTTTTTGAGGAGTTGTGGAGTGGGCAGTCGCTGGACCGGAATGTTTTCGAGCTTTTTGTTTCTGGCTGTGCCTGTGCTTGGCGTGGCCACATTTGCCATAGCGCCTGCGTTTAACATCTGGTTACCGAAGGATGTCTCCTCGCATGGCGCCACGATTGACAGCCTGTTCATGTTCATTCTGATCCTCACCGGTATCGTATTTGTGATCACTGAAGGACTGCTTTTTTGGTTTCTTTGGAAGTACGATGCCGCCAAGGCCACCGGGCCGGCTACGTACGTCCACGGTAACCACACTCTGGAAGTGATGTGGACTCTCATACCGGCGGGCATTCTGCTTTTTCTTGCGATCTACCAGATGAACACCTGGGCCAACGTCAAGATGCGGCGTCCAGCGATGGCGCCTACGCTCGAGGTGGTAGGCCGGCAGTTTGAATGGCGCCTGCGGTATCCAGGGCGCGACGGCACGCTCGGCACGCCCGACGATCTGTTTCTCGTCAACGACCTGCATGTGCCTGTGGATGAAGACATTCTCATCCAGCTCAAGAGCATGGATGTGCTGCATAGTTTTTTTCTGCCCAACCTGCGGGTCAAGCAAGATGCGGTACCTGGCATGAAGATCCCGGTCTGGTTTAAGGCAACCCAAACGGGCCAGTTCGATATCGTCTGCGCGGAATTGTGCGGCTGGGGCCACTACAAGATGGCCGGCCAAATAACGATTGAGTCGCGAAAAGATTTCAACGCGTGGCTCGAAAGCATGTATGCCAAGCAGGAGGCGACGCAGCCCGAACAGGCTGCTGTGGCCCTCGCCCAATAGGATTCAGTTCAACACGCACTCCCAGCCTACCCACACGTATTTGCAGTTTTTTTTGGAGACACATCGAATGGCCACTGCTACATCCTCCTCAACGCTCGTCACTGGTGCTGCGCTGACTGCGAGCCCAAATCGTCAGGCCCCGAAGCCGCGGCCTGTGATGGAGTTTCTCTCGACATACGTTTTTTCAAAGGATCACAAGGTCATTGGCCTGCAGTTTCTCTTTTCTACACTGCTATGGTTTTTGATCGGCGGCCTCTTGGCGTTGGCCGTGCGATGGCAGATTGCCTGGCCGTGGTCTGATGTGCCGGTGCTTGGCAAACTGTTCGCCCAGCAGGGGGGGCAAATGGCGCCCGAGTTCTACACGATGCTCTTCACGATGCACGCCACGGTCATGATTTTTCTGGTGATCATTCCGATCTTGGCCGGAGCTTTTGGTAACTTTCTCATTCCCCTCATGATCGGCGCCGACGACATGGCGTTTCCGACGCTCAACATGCTCAGCTACTGGTTTATGTGGCCGGCGTTTTTGTTCTTTGGCGCCAGCTTTTTTGTGGAGGGAGGCGCGGCCTCCAGCGGCTGGACGAGTTACCCGCCACTCTCCACCAACGTCGCAGCGGCGCCGGGCAGCGGTTGGGGCCAAACGCTCTGGCTCTTAGGCCTCACGATGGTGGGCGTTTCGTCCATGCTCGGTAGCGTCAACTATATGACGACGATCATCCTGATGCGGGCCCCCGGCATGACAATGTTTCGGCTGCCGATGACAATCTGGGCGATGTTCATCACTGCGGTGCTGCAAGCCTTCGCGCTGCCGGTGCTCACAGCCGCAGGCTTCATGCAACTCGCCGACCGCACGATTGGCACCGGCTTCTTCTCTCCCGAAGGCAACATGGTCAACAACGCCCTGACATCCACGGGCGGTGGTCAGCCGCTGCTCTGGCAGCATCTCTTTTGGTTTTACAGCCACCCAGCCGTCTACATCATGATTCTGCCAGCCATGGGGATGGTATCCGACATCATGACGTGCTTTGCCAGAAAGCCGCTTTTTGGCTACAGGCCAATGGTTTACTCGATCGCGGGCATCGCCGGCCTTGGCTTCATTGTGTGGGGCCACCACATGTTTATCTCGGGGATGAATCCTGCGCTCGGCATGACGTTTATGGTTTCCACGATGATGATCGCGCTGCCGAGTGCAGTGAAAACATTCAATTGGTTGGGCACGGTTTGGGGCGGCCGGATTCAGTTCACCACGGCCATGCTCTTTGCCCTTTCGTTTGTGTCGATGTTTATCATCGGCGGGCTTTCCGGCATCTTTATGGCCGCTACTCCCGTGGATATTTTCATCCACGACACGTATTTCATCGTGGCGCATTTCCACTACGTGCTCTTTGCCGGTACGGCCATGGGCGTATGGGCCGCAATTTACTTCTGGTTTCCCAAGATGTTTGGACGCACGATGAATGAGTTCTGGGGCAAGGCTCATTTTTTCCTGACCTTCATCTTTTTGAATGGCACCTTCTTTACGATGCACATTCTGGGTGCTGTTGGCTTTCCTCGCCGGCTGGCCGATGCCTACCACTACGAGACGTTTCATCACTTACAGCCCTTGAACGCATTCATGACTTGGTGCGCTATCGGGATGGTGGCTTCGCAGATTATCTTCGCAATCAATTTTTTCTGGAGCATGTTCTTCGGGCCCATTGCGGGCCGCAATCCGTGGCGTGCCAACGGTCTGGAGTGGACGGCGCCGAGTCCACCTGGCCACGGCAACTTCGACTTCCAACCGGTGGTCTACCGCGGGCCGTACGAATATTCGGTGCCCGGAGCCGACAAGGATTACCTCATGCAGACCGATCCGCCCAACGCGGCAGCGGCAGCCCTTGCTGCTGCCCCATGAACTGCTGCGCCAGTGGCTGACCACATGACACAACCCGATCCCCATCCCATTGGCTTCTGTGCTTCCAGTTTCTGGCCGCACGTGGTTGCCTGCCTGCTTGTCGGAGTGACGGCGGTGCTGCTTTGTTTTGGAGCGATGGTCACAACGTATGACGCAGCAATGGCGGTGCCCGATTGGCCGGCCACCTATGGCCACAACATGTTTCTCTATCCGCTGGCCGATTGGTTCTATGGGCCGTGGGATCTTTTTTTGGAGCACGGCCACAGGCTTTTGGGCGCGGCAGCCGGATTGCTCACCATGGCGTTGGTGGGAGTGGCGTGGTGGGGCGAGCAGCGTCGTCTGGTGCGAGGGCTTGTGGCGGCGGCTTTTCTCTTGGTTGTGGTGCAAGGCGTGTTGGGCGGTGCCAGAGTGCTCTTAGATGATCGCACGATTGCCAAAGTGCATGCTTGCACCGGGCCGCTTTTCTTTGCCGTGACCATTGCGATTGCCACGCTTACAAGCCGCTGGCAAGGCAACGCAACCAGCCAGCCGAGCGACTCCTTGGCCTTGCGTCGGCTGAGCGCTTTGCTTCTGGTGTCGGCGTACGTGCAGCTTGTGGCCGGCGCCCAACTCCGCCACCTCGATGCTGCTATCGATCCGTTGACGTTTCGCATGCTGGTCGTTCTCCACGTGGCCGGCGCGGCCTTGGTAACGGGGCTGTCCATGGCCGTGTGTGCCTGTGCGTGGGGGCAGCAGTTCATGCCGGCTCTTTCCTCGCGTTGTGTTGCCGCCGGTGAAGAGCGATCTTCGCGAGTCTCTGGAGCCACTCCCGCGATCTGGGCCACTGTGATACTGCTGCTGGTTCTGTGCCAGATCGCGTTGGGTGCCGGTGCATGGATCGTGAGTTGGGGCATTCCAGCCGGTTGGTTTGGCGACTCCCTGGTGGCATGGATCCCCACGGAGCCGATCGTGGCCCGCAGTGTGCAAAGCGCCGCGATCGTGACGGGTCATGTGGTGGTTGGAATGTTGATTTTGGGCGTGAGTGTTGTGTTGGCCATTGCGTCTGGATCGCTTGAGGGTCTCGAGGATTCTTTTGGCCAGCGCAGCGAGGCCCACGCATGAGCGCTTCTTCAACAGCCGTTGTTTCCTCGCGTGCCTCGGTGATCGTGGCTATGCCTGCGCAGGGAGTAGGATCGGATGCTGCGACCACCGGCGATCTGGTGGCTGTGCTTCGAGACGTGTCGATGCTAACGCGTCCGCGGATTGCCGTCATGGTGCTGGCCACCGTCATCACGGCGATGTGGCTGACTGCCGGTGGCTCGTTGGACGTGGTGCATCTGGTCTGGCTTTTGATTGGCACGATGTTGGTGGTGGCCAGTTCCAGCATTGCCAATCAAGTCGTCGAACGCGACACCGACAAACTCATGCCGCGTACGGCCCACCGGCCGATCGCTTCCGGTCGGATGGCTGTGGGCACAGCCAGTGGGCTGGCAGCTTTCCTGCTGGTGGCAGGCGTTGGGCTCATGACGATTGCCAGTGGCTGGCCTGCTGCCGCAGCGGCACTGGCCACGTGGCTTCTCTATGTTGTGGTCTACACACCCATGAAAAAAATCTCGCCGCTCAATACGGCAGTGGGTGCTGTGGCCGGCGCCTTGCCTGTGGCCATCGGCTGGCTGGCGGCAGATGGACCTGGGCGATTGGCTGGCGGAGATGCCACCGGGGCTCTGTCTGCTGCAGCGTTAGCAACCGTGCTCTATCTCTGGCAGTTTCCTCACTTCATGGCGATTGCTTGGATCTACCGCAGCCAGTATGGCTTGGCCGGTCTGCGCATGCTCACCGTGGATGATCCCAGTGGCTTACGGGCCGCCGGTCAAGCGTTGGCCGCGGCGCTGGCGATGGTTCCTGTAAGCCTGGTGCTGGCTGTGCCATCGGGAAGCATTCGGCTCTTTTTGACGGCCGCGATTGCAGCCATCGTGTATTGCTGTGCCACGATTCGATTTGCCCTTCGCCGTGACGACACTTCCGCTCGCGGCTTGCTGCTCACGTCTTTAGGTGTGCTGCTGGCGCTGCTCACGGCCTCGGTTGTCTGTGGAGCACCACGCTCACACCAGGTCTCAAGAGCCACTGTTTTCGCACAGGCAACCGCGGCACATTCCACAGACCTTCCTCGCATGCAACGCATACAAAAAAACCATGACTAACATGTCTACCATGAATGCTTCCGCGATCTCCATGCCTCAGCACCAGAGTCACGATCACCACGGCCATGGCCCCGTGCTCCAGTATCAGCCCGGCTTGCCGCTGACACGCGGCAAGCTGATCATGTGGCTTTTTCTGTCGACTGAGATCATGTTTTTTGCAGCGCTCTTGGGTGCTTATGTGGTGCTCAGGTTCGGGGCATCGGTGTGGCCAAAGCCGCACCACGTACACTTGAGTGAACCCATCGGGGCCTTCAACACGTTTGTGCTCATCTGCTCCAGCGTGACGATTGTGCTGGCGCTGGAGATGGCCAGGGCCAACAAGACAACTGCGGCTAAGCTCTGGATGGTGGCCACGCTGCTGCTCGGCTCGCTCTTTTTGGGCGTGAAAGGCTACGAATATGCAGCCAAGTTTGAGCACGGAATCTATCCGTGGTCGCCTCGCAGTCGCGTGTTTGAAAAGCCCGATCTCTATTACGGTTCAGCGGTGCGGGCGAGGCTGGGGGAACCGGCCATGATCGATCGCCTGAAGGAACTCGACGACACACCGGAAAGCCAACTCACGCCCGACGTGGTGTCGGCTCGGAGACGTTTGGCCAAGGTGCGGCAGATGGTAGCCAACCCGGATCAGCAGCCGTTTGATTTGGCTGTCGTGGCCGATCAAGTCATGCCTCTGCCCGTGGAACACGCCACTGCTGTCTCACACGATGCAACGGAGACGACAGTTGGCGGACACGGAGGCGGCCACACCAGCGGCCTCAACGACACGTTTCCCTGGCTCAAACTGCCGGCCGTGATCCCTGGCGGCACCATGTGGGCCAGTACCTATTTTCTCCTCACCGGCTTTCACGCCGTGCACGTGATGGTGGGGCTGATCGTGTTTACGATTTTATTATTCTACAAACTGGGGCCCAAGCGAGCCGGCATGATTGAAAACGCAGGGCTCTACTGGCACTTCGTGGATCTGGTGTGGATCTTCCTCTTTCCGTTGCTCTATTTATTTTAATTCCAAGGCTTCTTTGATTCGGAAAGGTTTTTTATGAGCGATCACGACGCCGTCGAAGCCAATGCCTCGCATTCGCATGCGAGTGAAACGCACGGACCGATCACTCGCGTGGGCGAGATGCCCGAACCCGGCAACCACGAGCACTCATCCCACGGCCCGGGCCAGCACAGCCACGGCGGCGTCGGCAAGTATCTGCTGGTGTTTGTGGCGCTTTGCTTTCTCACGACGATGTCGTTTCTTACGTTCACGTCCTACTGGCCTTGGCGGAACGAGCCGCATGTTGGCTGGGCGTTTATGATGGCCGTGTCGTGCACCAAGGCCATGCTTGTCGTGCTTTTTTTCATGCACGTCTTCTGGGAGGCCAACTGGAAATACGTCCTCACGATTCCAGCCGCTATGATGGCCATTTTTTTGGCCCTCATGCTCGTGCCCGACATCGGACTGCGAAATCGAATGGTATCGCAGGAGCGAGCGCTGTACATGGCCCGCCCGTCGGACGTGCGTCTTATGGAGCAGGCAGGCGAGTCCCAGTTGCTTACCAATCCCACCACGCACTAGGGCTTCAGGACAAGAGATCGCATGCAAGAGTTTCAGACTTTTTGGCGATCTAGGCCGCTGCGTGCCCTCTGTGTCGGATGGATTGCGGTGGCAACGCTGGCCGGTTGCGAACGCTCCCCACACAGTACGGTCGCAATCGATCGGGATGCAACGGCCCCCGCAGCGGTATCTGGAGCCTCGGTGGTGGTTCCATTCACGCTTCTTCAGCCAAGCGGCGAGCCATTCGAGTCGTCTAGCCTGCGAGGGAAAGTCTGGTTGGCCAGCGTGTTCTTTGCCAACTGCCCAGGCACTTGCTTCCGGGAGAATCAGGCTGTTGCCGACATGCTGCGAGCGATACCCGATCCAGACTTTGTGGCCGTGAGCCTCACCTGCGATCCGGAGAACGATACGCCCGATGTGCTTCGCCGCTATGCCGAACGATTTGATGCCCAACCCGACCGCTGGAAATTCCTGACAGGCGACATGGCCACCATCAAGGAAGTTGCTAATAAAACATTCCTGCTGCCAGCGGAGGTGGGCGTGCATTCAGAGAGGGGCGTGGTGTTTGATCGCCAGGGCCACCTGCGCGGTAGCTACCATCTGCTGCAGTCCGACCGCGTCAAACTGCTCGAAAAACTCATTCGCGAAGTGCTGGCCGAAACGGACTCCACAGCCCCTCACCAGCGCGATTCGCAGGAACCGTCCCCATGAACTCCATGAACTCCATGAACTCCATGAATGTTCTCACCGTGGATGGTCTGCCGATACATTCTGTGGCCTGCTCGCTCTTGGCCGTGCACCCGTTGGCGACCACCAATGCCGTGCTGAATGCCATTGCCACGCTGCTGCTCGTGGCTGGCTGGGTGTGCATCTGCCTGGGCCACTGGCGGGCCCATCGGGCGGCAATGGTCGCCGCATTTATTGTCTCGACCGTATTTTTAGTCTGCTATCTGACCTACCACTACCTCGTCGGCCATGTGCCGTTTGCAGGGCAGGGCGCCGTCCGCAGCGTCTATTTTGTGATCCTTATCACGCATATCATTTTGGCCGTGACCGTTCCCTTTCTGGCGATCGGGATGTTTGTGCTGGCTTTTCGTGGGCGTTGGACGGCCCACCGCAGGCTGGGTGTCATCACGCTTCCAATCTGGCTTTATGTCTCGATCACAGGAGTGGTGATTTACCTGATGCTCTACCAGATCTACCCCCAGCCTGTGCCACCAACTATAACTATGTAAGAAGCCACGGCCCGCACGCCACACTGCAAGGGTCTGCGTCGAAAAAGCATGAATCGCATGAACCACATGAACCGAAAAGCAACACGAACACAAAACGTCCACGCCCCATCGACCGTGCCGCGTGCGGTGCTGCTGGCCGTGCCCATCCTGCTGGCCATCGTGGTGCTGACAGCCGGGGATGCATTGGCCTGCCCCAACTGCAAGGATGCCATGTACGACGGCGACTCCGAGGGCGCGAATCTGGCGCGAGGCTACTTTTACAGTATCCTTATCATGCTCGCGATGCCCCTCACGCTGGTGAGTTCATTCGGCGTCTATGTGTGGCGTGAGATGCGCCGGCAAAAGCGAGCTGAAACCAGCGGGATCAATCCGCCAATCCATTGAGCGAGTTTCCATCAGACACAGATCTGCCGCTGGCACCGGAACCCAAGCGGGCCTCCGGCCAATCGCGATCTGGTTCGCCCGCCTCGCCTCGCAATTATCTGGCTCGAAACGAGAGGCAGCGAGTGTTCTGGCGGCTCATGCCGCCCGCCTTGGTGATTCTGCTGGCGGCTGGATGGCTGGAGCGGGTCTATCTCCAACCGCAGCCGGTTGCCGAGCCGCCACAGATCGATACGGTGGTCAAAATGGCGATGGTCACTCGCACGGTGGAGGATGCGGTGACCATCGAGGCCGACCCCGAGCCGATCCCGTCGGACTTTGTATCGGAGGCAGAATCGATTGGCGCGTCGCTGAATAGCTTGTCGAAGGTTCGCGACGACACGGTGTTTCGGTCGGGCGACGATGAGGCGTGGTTTGGCATATGGCAGACGTTGCGTTCCAGCGACATGCCGGCGTTTCGCAAGGCGGGTGTTCGGAACGTCAGCTTTGCTGAATTATTTGGGCAACCCCGAAGCTTTCGCGGCAGGCTCGTGCGGTTCAGCGGCACGCTCCACCGTCTCCAGAAAGTGGAGGCCCCAGCGAATCAGTACGACATCACTGGCTATTGGCAGGCGTGGATCCAGCCTGACGACGGCCCCGCCTCGCCCATTGTCGTCTATTTCCTACAGCTCCCGCCCGGCCTGCCCCACGGCATGAAGATCAACGAGCCCGTCGAGGTGATCGGCTACTTTTTTAAGCGATGGGCCTACGAAGCCACCGACGCGATCCGCACCGCCCCGCTGGTGATGGCTCTGGAACCGATCTGGAAACCCCTCAAACCGGCGCCCCCAGGGGGCACCTCGATTGGAGGCTATGCGCTGGTTACGATGGGGCTCCTTGTGGCGATCACGCTTTTGGGCATCCGTTATGCCAATGGCACGGCCCGCGTTCGCTCCACTCCCTCTGCGGTTGATCTTTCTGCCACACTGTCCAATATCGAACTCTTCTCTCCTGGCGAAGCCTTGCGTCAGCTCACTGCTTCAGAAAAAGAAATCGATGCGACAGCTGCCCACACCCACTCGACCGAAAGACCGCCCACATGAATTCCCTGCGTGCGTTTTCTGCGAGGCTCCTGCCTGTTGCCTTCCTTGTACTTTCAGTGATCTGGCTGGCGTGCGGATGTCTCGCAGCCGCACCAGGCGATAGCCCAGAACCAGCCGTTGGAACTGCGGTGCCATTTGTGCCACCTGACACGTTGCGAGCGTATCTGGAAACGTTAAAGATCGATCGCGCTTCTCGGGCACTTCTGGAAGAGCCCGCTGGCTGGACTGCGGCCCAGCAGCAGTTAGCTTTGCGGGTTGTAGCAAGGCTCGTGTTGGCGCCGGCGGATCGGTCTGCACAGTGGGCCGAGCGAGCCGCTGACGGCTGGCCGGCCGGAGAGCAGCCCGTTGTGGCAGACCGCTTCATGCTTCTGGAGGGCCGCGCCACGTTTGTGGCACCGCAGACACTCTCCCCCGCGCAGGCCGAGATTGCCGAACGCACATCCATTGATGTCGTTCGCATCACCACAGCCGACGGGGCCATCGTGGATATTCTCACAGACACAGCCCCAATCGCGTGGCCTCGCTGGAAAGCGATCGACGAGCCCGCCTCCGTCGTTGGCCTCCCGCTTTCTACGGCTGCCGCTCCCAAGCCCGTGCCTCCCGCCGCCGAAGGAGCCAAGGACAGTGCCGTCGACGCTGGCCAGAGCAGTTGGCCGACCCAGCCACCGAGCTTGCTGCTGGCAGCCACGCGAGTGGCCTGGCATCCGCCCACGCCGCTAGGATCAATCGGAATGAATTACGGCCTCTTCGACACGGTCGTGGATGGCCAGAAACTCGTTGCCGGCGACACCGAGGCATTCTACGCGATCCTAGCAGCCGTCGGCCGCACCACCGAGGAAAGCATCGAGGTGGCGGCTGGTCCGCCTCGGGATGTGGTGCCCATGATCGACCCGGCACAAAAATGGTTTGCCACGCACCGCGGGGATCCGGTCACGATCGACGGCACGGTCCGTCGGGCCACCCGCATCGAGGTCGACGATCCTTTGCGTCGCCGCCAGATCGGGGCCGACCACTATTGGGAGCTTTCCATCTTCGTGAAAACATCCCTCATCAAGATCAATGGCCGTCTTCAGGAAAACTACCCGCTGGTCTGTTGCGTGCGGATGCTGCCGGAAGGCATGCCGACTGGCCAGTCGATCAACGAGCGCGTGCGGGTCAGTGGGTTCGCTATGAAGCGATACGGCTATCCGTTGCCCACCATCGAAGGATCAGACGCTCAGGACAACGAGCGACAAGAAACTCCGCTGATCATCGGCAAGCAGGCGATCTGGGTGCCCGATCCATCCACGGCCGAAACAACCAGCGTGCTGGGCTGGATTTTCACGGGGCTGGCCGCCGTCATTGGTCTCCTGATGGCTTTTGGTGCGTGGCGATTGGCCCGCGATTCCAAACAGCAGGAGAAGCGGCAGCGGACAGAACTTCCCAAACGGTTCACGTTGCCCGGCGAGTAAGAGTCAATCCGCTGCGTTTTGCTTTAGTCCCTTTTTTATCCTCCTGCTACGAAAGACCCTCCCACATGCGACGTGCCAAGATTTCGATTATCGGTGCCGGAAATGTCGGTGCCACCACAGCTCACTGGTGTGCCGCTGCCGAACTGGGCGATGTTGTCTTGCTGGATATTCCAGCCACCGAGGGAATGCCAGCCGGCAAGGCGTTGGATCTCTTTCAGGCCTCACCGATCGTGGGCTTCGATGCTCGGATCACTGGCACGAATGACTGGGCTGCAACAGCCAACAGCGATGTTGTTGTCGTCACAGCCGGCATCGCCCGCAAGCCGGGCATGAGCCGCGACGATCTGCTCTCCACCAATGCCAAGATTGTCGGCGATGTCGCCTTGCAGGTCCGCGATACGAGCCCGCAGGCGGTGGTGATTGTTGTCAGCAACCCGCTCGACGCGATGGTGCAGCGAATGTTTCAGGTCACCGGGTTTCCGCCGGCCCGCGTGATTGGCCAAGCCGGCATTCTCGACACGGCGCGCTACCGGGCGTTTCTGGCCCTGGAGTTAAACGTCAGTGTGGAAGACATCTCCGCGATGCTGCTCGGCGGCCACGGCGACACCATGGTGCCAATTCCCAGTTGCACCAGCGTCGGCGGCATCCCCGTGACGCAACTCATCGCCCCCGATACGCTCGAAGCCATCGTCACTCGCGCCCGCAACGGCGGTGCTGAAATCGTGAGCTTGCTCAAGACGGGCAGTGCCTACTATGCCCCTGCTGCAGCCACCACGCAGATGGTTGAAGCAGTCGTGCGAGACAAAAAGAGGGTCGTTCCCTGCGCCGCCTATTGCGACAAGGAGTATGGCGTTGGCGGTTACTTTGTGGGCGTGCCAGTCGTTCTCGGCAGTGGTGGCGTGGAAAGAATTATTCAACTCAAGCTCCTCCCCGCAGAGCTTGCGGCATTTGACAAGAGCATTGCCGCGGTAAAAGAACTCGTGAGCGTGATGAATCGCCTCACCGCATAACCAACGCGTCCTGCCCGTCTTACCCACTCCCTCTCAGAGGAGTTCTGCGAGGAGTGCGAACGAGATTTTGGGGCCAATCCTGACGTTGTTGGGGCAGAGCGGTTTCGCTACAACCCCCGTGCCCGAACCACTTTTTGATTGGTGCGCGGGCGATTTCTTTGTTCCGCTTCCGCGCGAGGTGCCCCATGAAAAACCGTCTTTTGCCACACGCCCGAAGGCCCTCCATGCGCATGCCATCGAGTCTGGCCATGCAAGCCGATCAATTCCCTGTGATTCAGGATTCCTCGGCAACGTCTGCCACGCCGGCAATCGATCGGGCGTTCACACCTCTTGGATACGAGCCAGGCTACGAGTATCCACTCATTGTTTGGCTGCCTGATCCATGTGGCCGTCGGTTCGATCTAGGCCGCGTGATGAAGCGAGTCAGCCTTCGAAATTTTCTGGCCGTCGAGCCAGCAATGTGGGTTCCAGAAGACGGTGGCTCCCCTCCATTGCACCAGAGTCACGCGAGCATCGACCACGGCAACGGTCCAGAAGATGCCGTCTGGCGGGCAATTGAACGCATGCAAGACAATGCCAGCGTGCACCCAAAACGCATCTACTTGGTGGGGCAGGGGGCCGGTGGCACCGAAGCATTTCGCATCGCTTGCCGTCACCCGAAGGCTTTCGCCGGAGTCATCTCGCTGGGCGGACCATTCCCGCTCGCGGAGTCGCTTTTTTCGCAACTCGCCGCAGTGCGGCAACTCCCCATGCTGCTGTGCTGCCACCGCAACGCGTCGTCGCTCGCAGCCCGCCATACCGATGCGACCCTGCGTTTGTTCCATGCTGCCGGTGCGATGCTCGCCATGCGCATCTACCCTGGAACCAACGAACTTTCCAAAGCGATTCTGTGTGATGTCAACCGCTGGATCATGGATGAGGTCTGCGGCACGCCTGCAGCCCTTCAATCGCAGTGCGCCCGCGACACATAATCCCGATCGCAAGCCTGGATCGCCCACATTTCTTTCGGTACCAAAGCCACGAGGTGCAAGACAATGAATTCCCGATATGACACCGCCTTGGGGAACGAAGGGAGCAATGGCTCTGGCATGGATTCCGATGCGCCCCGCATCCTGTCGCTGGCAATGGTCTCACCAAGAGATCTCTTGGAATCAATCCTCGCGGATTTGATCGACGAACGCTGCGAGCGAGGCTTGCCACCATCGATTGTTACGCTGGATGTGTCCGACAAGCATCTGATGCAAGCCAATCCTGTCATGGTGCGAAGCGTCTTCACAATCCTGCTGGCCAACGCGTTGGAGTCGTCCGCTCAGCCCTACGGTGCTCACGAGTTTCCGGCCGTGCGGGAAGTCGTTGTGACGAGCGTCGGCTATCCAGACGCGATCGAAATCGAGGTGGCCGATTCGGGCCCCAGTGCGATAGCGGAGAACTATTTTCTCAAACCTGCTGGGCCGCTTGCACTCGCTGACGTACACGGTCTGGAATCGCGTGTGTGGCAACTGGTCGTACAGCTCGGCGGTACGCTCACGGCGATCAACTGTCCTGAAGGCGGCACGGCCTTCACGCTCCGTCTGCCACACCGGTTGAGGCAGCGCATGGCTGCCTGAGACCTTGTCAGCTCACGCCACACTTCGGAATCGAGCATGGAAGCCACGCATTCAACACCGTCCCGGAACCGCTCGACGTTTGTCAGCCCGTCGCAGATCATCGCATTAGGGCTGGTGGCTGCATCCATCGGGTGGGCCGTCTGGCTCCTGCGAGATCGCCCCAGCAGCGAGGAAACAGAACTGCTCTCTGGCAGCGTATTGCCCTCCTCCGAACTGGCAATTATGGAAGCCGCCTTCGATCGCGCGCAGCTCACGGACTACCGCACTGAAAGCGGTCGCCTCTATGTGCCTCGCAGCCGCCACAGCGCGTTCATGCGCGCGCTGGTAGATGCCGAGGCGCTGCCTCGCGAATTTGGCGGCAGCCTCCGCAGGGCGCTGGCCAACAACAGTCCGTGGCAGAGCAAGGCTGTGCAGGTGGAGCTACTCCGCGTAGCGACGCAAGACGAACTGTCGCTTGTGCTGTGTTCAATGCCTGGGATTGAGCGGGCTGCTGTGCTCTACGATGTCGAGGCTCGAACAGGTCTGGAAGGTGGCACCGTCAAAACCGCCAGCATCAGCATTCGGACGGCTCCCGACACGGAGCTGGATCCTATGCGAGTGCAGGCCATCCGCGTGCTGGTGGCCGCATCCATTGCGGGCTTGTCGGCAGAGCGTGTGGCCGTCACCGATCTGCGCAGCGGCCGTGTGTTTGCCGGGCCGTTGGAAGACCCTGCCGCAGCCCTCGCGGCCGATCCGGGGCTGGCACGCACGCTGGCCTACGAGCGGGCGCTGGCCACTAAGTTGCGGCAGTCACTCTCGTTTATCAAAGGGGCGATTATCGACGTCACGGTTCAGTTTGCCCCCACGCCGCTTGCTTCTGTCGTGGCTGCAGCTCCGGCACCGCCCCATCCCCTGCGCAAGAATCACGCCGTCGCCGCAGCGAATGCGCCTGCCGAGATCGAATTGCAATCCCAGCCGCTCACTGCCCCCGAACCGGCCCCGCTGGCACCACCGGCCCCCGTCGAGCAATCGCGTCTGGCCCGTGGCGACATGCTGGCTTCGCTGCACGTCTCGATTGCCGTTCCCGACACGTACTTTCAAGCGGCTATTGAGGCGACAATCCTACGGGAAACCAACGGCTCAAACGCTGCAGCGATGGCTCCCACCCGCGCTGATGTGGAAGCCGGTGAGATTCAACGCATCCAAGATCTTGTCGCGCAGATGATTCCTCCAACGGCCGACCCCGAGAGCCGTCGCATCGTGGTTGCAAGGTTCCCGGTCGTGAGCTCCTCGCCGGTTGCCGTCCTAGAAAGTCCGTCCCGTGGACGTACATCCGGCACCCCCGTTGCCGATCCTTCGAGCCAGAGCCGTACGGCAGGTTCCGAAAGCTCGCTGCCTGCGAAGGTCGGCGAACTGTCGCTGGCCAGATTCCTTGCCGATACCTCGACAACGGTGGCCGGTTGGCACTCGTCGCGAGACGTGCCCCGGGAAGTCTGGCTGGCAGCCACCAGCGTGGGCGTTGGATTGCTGGCTGGTTTTCTGTGGTGGGCTGGAGCCCGTGGCCGTGGACATTCGTATGCTGAGCCCTCGGTGCGTCCGGTCTCGCGTCGAGACCGTCAACAAGCCGGCCATCCTGCAATCGACTGGTCGAGCGTTCGCGCTGCTACCGAAGACTCGCTGTACGACGACGAGGAAGCGACTCCCAGTCCAGAATATTCACAGACCGACACACACGCGTCGCTCCCTTCAACAGACCGCAGGGCCGCAGCATGAGTCGGTGCGCATCGATTCTTTTACGAGTTGTCCGGAGAGGCTGCCGAGCCGATGCCGGCTCGCTTCGCTTCCGACGATCCGCGGCGTTGGCTTTCGTGCTGACTGCGGCCTGCATGGCTCATGCCATGCGATGTCCATCCCTTCTGGCCGATGAAAACAAAAGTGCTCTTCTGGAACCCGCTCCTGCCAATCACACCGGGGTCGCTGCCATACCCATTGCGGCGATTGCGCCTGGGGCCGCCGATAAACTCCTGGCACCGGTAGCCCTTCAACGTCCCGTGGTGTCTCGCCCGATCGGCCCGGCCAGCGGGCCTCTCCAGCAGTCGTTTGATTGGAAGGTGATCGGCGTGGTGGCCGCTGTGTTTGGTGCTGTAGTCCTCCTCAAGCTCTGCGGAAAGCGGCGAGCGTTGACGCTCCCCCCCGATGTTTTCGATGTGCTCGGAGAGGCCTCGTTGGGCGGACAACAGACTGTTCGTATCGTGCGTTTTGGCCCCAAGACGCTGCTGGTCAGCGTGTCGTCCGCCGGGTGCCACACGCTCTCAGAGATCAGCGATCCGCAGGCCACCGCCTGCATCGCCGCTGCCTGTCGAGGCGTTCATCCGCCGCTGCGTCCGCGTAGCCTCGCTCGCGTTGGGCCTCGCTCGCTGCCCACTCCTCTGGCCAGGCCAACAGCAGAGCAGGGGGTGGCATGAGTCTGCTTTCTCGCACCGCCGCTGTGCTGGCCGTACTCCTTTTGCTGGATGGTTCGCTTGGGATAGCCGGCGAACCTGCTGCGGAACAAACTCCGTCAGAGGCTTCTTCTCCTCCGCTGGCCACTCCGGCGGCCATTGCAGGGGCGGCCATTGCAACTCCGATCCCTGCAGACAGTAGCACCGATGCCAGTTCGAGAGTCGCTGGAGTGGTTGGCAGTTTGATCGGCAACCGCTCCCTCGATGCGACGCTATCGGCAGCCCTTCTTTTCGGTGTGGCCAGCCTGGCTCCGGCCGTGCTGCTGATGACCACATCGTTTGTGCGGATGTCGGTCGTGCTGTCGTTGTTGCGGCAGGGGCTTGGCACACAACAACTCCCCTCGAATCAGATTGTTACATCGCTGGCGATATTCCTTTCGGCCATGGTCATGTGGCCTGTCTGGACCACTGCCTATCACGAGGGCGTCGAGCCCTACCAGCAAGGCCGCATCGAACTCTCTGCGGCTCTGGACAAAGGCACGCTGCCGATTCGCCGCTGGATGGCCACGCAGATTGAACATTCCGGCAACCGAGACACGATGCTCCTCTTTCTCGAACGCCATCCGTCAGCTCCCAAGCAGATCAAAACGTACGACGATGTGCCAATCGAAACACTCCTGCCCGCCTTCCTTGTGAGTGAACTCGAAACGGCTTTCTCGATCGGCTTTCGGCTCTTGCTGCCTTTTCTCGTGCTCGACGTGTTGGTGGCAACGCTCGTGGTTTCGACGGGGCTGGTGATGCTGCCGCCCACGCTCGTGTCACTGCCGCTCAAACTGCTGGTGTTCGTGATGGCCGATGGCTGGTCGCTTGTGGTGCAGTCGCTGCTGGACAGCGTGCAGGCCGTGGCAACGTAATCCTGCATTCGGCATGCGAGAGAGCAAAGGGAGACTCATCCAATGGGCGACAGCGATCTGGTGGAAGGCGTGCGGCAGGCAATCCTTTCGGGTGTGCTCGTCATTGCACCGCTGCTCGTGGTTGGCTTTGTGGTTGGCACGCTGATGGGCCTTGTGCAGGCTGCCACGGGTATCCATGAACCACTCGTGGGGCTGGTGCCGCGTCTGGTTGCAATGGCCGCGGCACTCGTTTTTCTGATGCCATGGATGTTGGAACGGATGGTGGATCTGGTGCGCAGTGCTGCCAGCTTGCCCTAACAAGATTCTTCTCTCAACTCTTCCCAATTGATCCCGATGGATGTTTCGATGCTGCCCTTTGACTCAACTGCGCTGGTGGCTGCGGGCGTCTGCGCGCGCGTGGCGACTACCGTGGGCGCAGGCGGCTTGTCGATCTTTCCAGGCGTGTCGTTCCGGATCCAGTTGACGCTCGTCGCAGCGCTCTCGATCGTTGCGATGCCCGCAGCGGTAGCCGCCTCAACCACGGCAGCCCATCCGGCAACCATGCCGTTGGTGCTCGTCCTCGCGGGCGAGGCACTCGTTGGACTGGCGATCGGCACGGCAGTGGCATTGGTTGTCAACGCCGGGGCCTGGGCCGGTGGAATGCTGGGCAGCGTGTCGGGACTATCGTGGGCCGACGACTTCGATCCCGATGGAGACGTCCAGTCGGCCGGGATGGCGAGGCTGGCGTGGTGGATCGGATTGGGAGCGTTTCTGGCAGCCGGCGGTCACCATACGATTGTGGCCGGCTTGATCGACAGCGTGCGGCTTGTGCCCATTGGCACCGTGTGGGGCGATGGCGTGCTGCCTGGAAATGTGTTTCCCGTCGAGGGCTCATCGCTGGCATCACTGCTCATGCTGATCGTGCGGATTCCCTCTGTCGCGCTTTCGCTCTCGCTCTCGCTGGCGATTCCAGCTCTGGTGGCAGTGATCGCCTTCCATCTCACCAGTGCCATCTGCCTGCGCACGATTCGTTTCGCACCCGGAACTGGACTCTTGCAAGCGTTGGCGGCGCTGGTGCTCTTGGGGGCAGTG
>QWQH01000108.1 GCA_003670915.1 Planctomycetota bacterium
AGGATGGCTAAAAATAAAATGGGATCCCCTGCTCTGCAAAAGCCGCTTTTTCTTCAGGTAAAAACTCGTCGCCAAGTTTCTCAAAGCCACCCTGCTCACGAAATGCTCGCAAAAATGCGTTGATCTGGCCTCGTAAGCCAGCGTCGTTTTGCCGCACGCCTACAGCCCATGTTTCCTCCCGAAACGGCCGCAGGATCGCACGGGTCTGGTCGGGATGCCGCTTGTGATTCTGGTAGACCGAGAGCGAATCGTAGAGAAACGCATCCGCCTTTCCCTGCACCACTTCCATCACCGCCGCCGACTCCTTATCGAGCACCAGCACGCGGGCCTGCTGGAGCGACGTGGCGGCGTATTGATGGCCCGTGGTGCCCTTCTTCACGGCCACCACGCGGCCCTTCACATTCAAGTCTGGCTCCGCCTGCACCGACGACTTCACGCCCACAAGCAGGCTGAGGCCCGTCTTGAGATACGGCTCTGAAAACGCAATCGATTTGGCTCGCTGCGGCGTCGCAGTCATGGATGAAATAATGCAGTCAATCTTGCCCGTCTTGAGCGCGGGAATTAAGCCATCGAATGCAATATTCTCAACGACTACCGTGCGACCGAGATACCGTCCGAGCGCCTCGGCCAATCGCACGCTCACGCCCGTGGGCCTGCCCTGCGGATCAGTCATCTCAAACGGCGGATAGGAAAGCTCCATGCCAACCCGCAGCGGATCGGTCTGAGCCACTTCCCAGCCTCGCAGTTTCACGTGCATCTGTGCGACTTTCCCCATGAAGTGATCCATGGAGTATTTTCCAGCCGCCAGCAGCATGTGATTTTTTGCTTTGTCGGTTGCACCGGTGGCTTCTGCATGAAGCCCCAGATAGAGGTGCGCGTAGCAACGCTGGTTGCGTCGAACTCCCTCGGGGCCGGCATCGGCTGCCTTCAGCACGGCGTCTGCGTCAGTGGAGCCTCTGTAGAAGGCCAGCACCTCCGCCAGCGGCACCCTGGCATCAGGACCCACCGGTAACAGTGCCTGCCTAGCTGCCTCTTCGCCGCGCTGGCGCGCCACGCAGGCAAAATGCCAGGCCGGGTTCTCGACATCATTTGGGTTGACAGTGCGGTGGAGTTCAAACTGCCGCTGAGCGTCTGCGAAGCGGTCGGCATAATAGAGTGCCAGCCCACGCTGCCAGAGATCGGGCTCACACAGTGGCTGGGCCTTGACCAGCGTGTCAAACATGATGGCCGATTCTTGAGGCTGGGCGGCAAACAAGAGGCCAACTGCGGCCTCAAGGCTCACCGTCGGCTCAGCTGCGGGAGCTAACTGATCAGTCGGAAGAAAAAAAGCAGCGAGCCACAGAGCGGCTACAGTTAACCCCCGCACCGGTGAAACCCAACGTGCCTTGGGAGCCAGACCCATGGGCATGGCCCGCACAAACAGATGATGCCTCAAGGGCGTACCAGCACGGCATCCTAGGGGATGCCTCGGGATCATAAATAATTTAGTAACGATGGATTCGGCTCCCAAAGTGGCGGGTTGCATCGCGCGAGATCTGCCCCCCACTTTCGTCGAGTAAGATGAGGGCACCGTCTTGCTGCTGCACGAGCGTGTTACCGTCAAGGAGTCGCTGCGCGTCCACTGGAATCGCAAAGCCCCCCTTCGACCAGACCACGTTTCCGGAGCGGTCTATTTCCTGCACGATGCCAGGTGTAGTAAGAAGCACCAGCGTGTTGCCGCTTGGCAAACGCTGTGCTGTCTGCGGATCCTGTAGGGCTTCGACAGCCCACACTTCCTTTCCGTTGCGGTCAATCTCTGCAATACGGCCGGCCTTGTGCATCGCGACGAGCGTAAGACCGTTGTCGATACGGCGTGCATCGCAAGGGCGGCCCGGCAGTGTCACATCCCAGAGAATAGTGCCGTCGGGACTGTATTCGACAACGCGATTGGCGTCGGAGAGGGACACCAGCGTGTTGCCATCGTCCAGCCGTTGCACGCTCATCGGCCCACCGGGCATATTGGAGACACGCCATACCTCGTCTCCAAACTGGTCGTACTCCACAAGAACTCTCTCTGCGTGGCTGCCCACCAAGCGGTGGCCGTTGGGCAGGCCTTGGCAAGCCCACGCCCCTGTAAATGGCACCCGAAATGTTTCGACACCATGGACGTCAACCTCGACAACATCTTTGGAGCCACACAGAAGCGTGCGGCCCACCTGACCGACGAGGGCAGCCGACTTCGGAAACGTGATACGTGCGGTGATGCCGCTGCGGGCAATCCACTGCCTCCAGCCAACGGCGTTTTCTATCCGCTTTTGTTCGGGATCGCTGTTGGAGTACGGGAGTTCGTCGGACAGAATGCCCGTGAGTTGCCTCAGCAACTCAATGCTCCGCTGTCGCACCAACGGAGTGGAGGAGGAGAGCAGTTGGCCCAACGGCGTGAGGCACCCGCGATCTCCTGCCAAGGCGGCAGTGCGGGCCACTTTGAGTTGCTCAAACTCCAGTCGTTCATCAACCGATCGCTCAACCAATTGGCCGAGCGTCGTACGGAGTTCATCAATCGCGGTCGGTCGCCCTTCTGCGTTGAGCATGGCCGCAATCTTCCCGGAACGGTCAACCACGATCCAATAGGGAAGAGACATCTGGCCGATGTTCAGATTGGTCTCCCAATACGCCTTTGGATCCAGTGCAATCGCGAATTGGCCGGACAGTCCCCGCAACGCAATCGCCCGCCGCGCCTCAGCAACTGTGCCCCGCAGATTCACAGCCAGCAGCATGACCCCTTGGTCGGCGTATTCCCCAACCACAGCGGCTCCTTTTAAAAGAGCGTCCACACTGGGCTGGACCGCTGCAGACCAGAATTCCAATACAATAATCTGCCCCTCATGGCTGGCAATCGATACTCCCTCATTTCCATTGGGATGGGCATCGAGGAGTGGCATAACGAGCGAGGCAAGAGGGGGCTTTTTGCCGATCCAATGCCTCTCTCGATCGGTGAGAATTGCATTCGAGTTAAACGCGATTGCGTTTCCCTCGCGAGGCTTCACGCCGTCGGCGGCTTGATGCCCAGCGGCAACCGCCCGTTGAGGCGGGGCATTCTTCGGGTCTTTTGCTGGCGTGAGGAGCCACTGCCGGTATGGAAATGCTCGAGGCGACTGCTCTTCAATCGCGTTGCCGATCAGCAGTTCGTCAACCGCAGAGAGATCCATTCGGCATTTTCCAATCGCTCCGCTTCGGCCGAATACTACGTTGCCCTCGATGCGGTCGGCCAAGAGCGTGAGTCGAAAACCGCTGCCGGTCACTCCCTGCACAGAAATACGGGGCAAATCGCTCGGCATTTCTGTAAAGCCTGCCGTCGGCGACGGAAAGACGGCTGTTTCTGCCATCTGTAACGCAATCAGTTTCGCGACTTGGCTGCGTGGCAATTCCTTTATTTTGGATTGCACGCTCATTCGCACCACTGTGGCATCCATCGACAGGAGCTTTCCGCGAAGGTAATCACCCGACGTGGATCGCACGAGATACGTGGGCGGATCGGCTCTTTGCATGCGGGGCAACGTGAGGAGACGGTCTCGCTTCTCCAAAGAAATCGTTTGCACGCTCGTTGGCAAGAGTTCGACGGCCTGCACGCACTCGGAGAGCAGAAACGTAGCCGTGCCTTCTGCGTCGATGATATCGCCTTTGATTCGCAATCCCTTGCCGTCGGCCTCCAAAACCGTGCAGGAAAACTGATCGCCATTGCGCAGGTAACATTGTGCCTGCTGGGCAGTAACGCCCGCCGGCATTACGATGTCAGCCGGCGCAAGGCGTTGCTGTGTTTTGATCGCCTGATCTAGCATCGCGCTGCTGGCATCGAAGGGTTGCGAAGGATCCAGCTCGCGGCGAACGAGGGTCAATTCGATTGACTTTTGATTGGCGGCAGGGGTTTTTGATGCAACCAACAACCGCACTGCCGTGCCTGGCAGTCCTCGCAGTAGATCCTGCACCTCCTCCAGCCCAAGCGTCTGCGTCTTGATCAGAGCGCCATGCTCTCCCTGCCCAACTCCAAGAATTTCCTCCCCGCCCTGCAACCGGCCATCCTGTTGCACCGCCCCATCGTGCAAGATTATGTTGATCATCCAGCGGTCATTGTTTCGCCCAATGCCAGCTCCAATCCCTCCGAGACGACGTTCTTTCGGCTTCGAGACATCGATGACGCGGTAGACGATCTTTGCGGAGAGCGGCCCGCTGGAAAATGCACTGGCGTTGACGCACCCTCGGGGGTGCCAACTGAGGCAACGCTTCCCTGCGACTGGCTGAGTAGCCTCCAACCAACCAGGTGCCAGCAATCCATCGGCTTCCAGTCGCCCTAGGCGGCCTGCCGACGGCGATGGTGTTGTGATATCCGACGCCCTATTCCCACCGATGGCTTCCAGGGCCACCAACTGCGAGAGTGGACAGGCCATAGGATCCGCGAAGGCCGGGCACTCCAGCCACACGTTTCCATCTTTTACCTTGAGCAGATGGCCGCTGGCGCGTTGATTTCCAACAAGCACCGCAAGAAGCGACGGAGCAGGGCGATCCGCTGGAACATCTTTTGACGGTTCGACTGGTGGAGCGTCTTGAGGAAACACGATTTCGCTCACAGTGGCCTCGGGGAGCGACCGGCTGGTTTCCCCATCCTGAATCACAAACGCCCTGGTCTCTGGAGCGAATGCGGTCACGATGCCCGCGATCTCTTTGCTCTCTGTGCCTCCATTGGCTCGTGGAGCAGCCGGGGACGATAGCGCGATGTGTGGGGATGTATTGATGCGGGGATCGCCACCGTCCCAAGGACGAACGCGAAGGCTTTCCAGACGCACATCACCGTTATGCAGCACGATTTTCCAACCACCGGGCTGGGGAGCCGCGCGTTCGGTGGCCTGCGGTGGCAGCGTGAGGTCGATGGCTGACACTGGAATAGACTGTGGCAATACCACTGCCAGCCGGCCTCGCTCCTGATCCACAAAAACCTGGAGCCGGAGGCTCCCAGATTCTGCGCGAATGTTTTCGATCTGGTCCAACTCGGCCAGGTTATTTGCCTCTCGTAAGGCCATCAGTTTGCCGTCTGCAAACCGAAGCAGATAGCGCTCGCTCGGCGACGCTTTTTTGGTGTCTGGTTTCACGGCTTCTTGCCGACCATTCCCAGCAATCGCGTGCGATTGGTCGGTCGCAAACACCAGTTCAAAACTGGGTGACTGCTTCCACGATACAACGATTTCGTAGCAGGCTTTTGCCGGAGCTTGAATGTCGCGAAACAGCGATGAACCTGGCCGATCACAGACCAACTGGCCGGATTCCTCGCTCCACGCTCCACGTTTTGATTCATCCCAGCCATTGAGTCCGCCAGGCACCGCCGTCGCGTTGGATGCCGTCGAATTCAGGCGCGTTATCCGTTGCAGCCACGCTCGCTTGATCCTCACTCGCTGCGGCCCCGCTGGCCCGCCAACGGCAACGGTCACAACGTCTTCGTCGATCGACTCGAGTCCGCCAATGAGGGCGTCATCCCCGCGGAGATCAAACCGATACGCCCCAGGAGCAGGCGGCGGCGCTGGAACCGCCGGAAAACGAACCCGCACAATCTCGTTGACTTGAAACTCCAAAGGCGCGTCAAACATCGGCGACTGCCAATAGAGCGTCTGCCGAGACTGCCCTGGGATGGGTTGGGCATCGAGAAGGTGGCCGGCCAGAAACCCGCCGGGAACGTCTAGGACTCCTGCACCGAGCGGCTTCGCGGGGTCATCTGCTCGGGCCGACTCCGCAGCCAGCACGATCCAGAAAGCTGCCATGAGCCAACACCAGCAGGCTTGAGAATCTGACCGGGTTCTGTGCCAATGGCTGCTGCGGGGCGGCATGATGATCCTGAAAAAGTTTGAGGTTGTCAGCGTTCGTAGATTGGCAAAAAGCGGTAGTTCAGCGCCAGCGAAAGAAGCGTGAGCGATGTCTCCACCGCCGGTCCAAACCCCGCGCCGCCGGGCCACACGATGCTGCCGTCTTTTGCCTGGGATGCCTTGATCTCCTTGATGAGCCCATCGTTCCACCGCACCCATGTATCGACATCCGCCTGAAACAGGGCCTGCGACCTGTAATACCGAGTGTACGAAGGATAGTTCTGGTCGCGACCCTGCGCATTGCCAGCGGCGTTTCTCAAGTATGCGATGGCCTGTTTGAATTGGGGCAAATCCTTTCGGCCGGCAATGGAATAGACAAGCACGCCAATGGATGTCACCGCATCGCTGCCGCCGCCAGCTTGGCCAGAGTAGCCAATCTGGCCGTTTGGGCCGGTCATCGACTGGTAGTATCCAATCGCCTTGTCAATCGTTTCAATGGGCACTTCAATTCCGGCATTCCTCGCAGCCAGCAGTCCCATCAAGACTGCGCCGCTGACAGAGGTGTCGGCATCCTGGGCATCGGGAGAATAACGCCAGCCCCCGAAGGGATTTTTCTTTCCGCTGGTGACAGCCATCCTGACAGCGAGTTCCAACGACGGCCCAATCAATCGGCCACGACTGGCGGCATCACTGGCAGCCCACAGCGTGCGGTCGTCCACCGCTCCATACGCTTCTGCCAATGCCAGCATCGCGAAGCCGTGGTGGTACATGCTGGGATTATTACTGGCCCCCACAAATCCAGTGGCGGCGTCCTGCTGACTGATGATACTCCGCAGGGCCTTACGGATCGGCTCGCGGTAGGGGCCATAGTTTGGATCCTCACCCGACGCCAGCAGCACCATCGCTGCCATACCCGTAATGCCGGGTCCCTCCTGTCCCCCCTTCCACATTCCCGAGTCCTCCTGCGTGCGGACGAGATATCGGAGGCCAGCGTCGTATATCTCACGCACATCGCGTGGCACCGGATCGCCGTATCGCACCATCGGTGCCTCCGCCGCGGCCGCGGTAGGCCAGAGTGCCTCGCACAAGCCCGTGCAGAAGGCCGCCACTGCAATGACAAATTGTAGCGCAGCGTTGTGACGGCTCTTCTGTAACTTGGTTGCCAGCACTGTATTGTTTGCTCTGTTGTGTTTCACTGCTCTTCGGATTCCAGAAACCCTGATTGAACGATCCCCGCTCGCATGTGCTTCCCTTGCTGAACCAACTGTGACAACACCTTCCACTGCCGCTCATTGACTGCGGCCTTGAGCCTGTTGGAGTCAACCTCAAAGAGCATCCAACACAACACCATGTGCCAGTTATTCATAACCCCTCGCTGGCGAGCCATGTCGACTGAATCCATCCGCAGCGGTGGCGTTTTTTCGAGCAGTAATTTTTCGATCGCTTCGTGCTGCCCCTGCAGGAGTCCCAGCATGTCGTCGAGGTGAAGCAGCGATGACGCCACCATGTCTTGCCAGCGATTCTCTCGACCGGCTAGCCTATCTGCCGCCCATTTGTCGCCCTGCTCCCGATCGAGCGTTTGCTGAAGGGTTTTTGTAAAGATCGATCCTTCCTCGCATGCCCGCTCGACCCATTGACGGCACTGCTGGGCATTCTGATGAACGAGCTGCCATTGTTGCTGACCTGCTGCATCCTGCATATTCACTCGCACGCCCACATAGGTGCGACGCACTGCGTCAATCTCGTCGGCGAGTCGTTGAATATCGGCATCGATCGCTAGAACGAGTTTTGCTTTCTGCTCTGCCGAGAGCGAGCAAACGGCGTCAATCGAATCGGCTCGCATAATGGCTTGCTGCCGGACGCTGGCTAACTTCTGAAGCGAACCTTCCGTAGCCGGTTGTGGGTTCGGCTTTTCTGCTCCCTGCAGCCCGATCACGCCAACACCACCTGGAATTCTGGCTTGGAAAACAACG
>QWQH01000157.1 GCA_003670915.1 Planctomycetota bacterium
AGCATTCGGGTGGCCCATGCCGTTGGAGCAGGCGACATGCCCACCGCCCGTCGCACCGGTATCGCGGCGATCCTGTTGGGTGCGACACTCATGGCGGCCTGTGCGATGGTGTATACGACAAGCGGCCTGTGGCTGGCGAGACTTTTCACCAACGACGATGCCGTTGCGGAACTGGCAGGCACGCTCGTCACGATCGTTGGCATCTACCAGATCTCCGACGCGATTCAGTCGGTGAGCCTGGGCGCCCTGCGAGGACTCGTCGACAACCGCGTGCCAATGATCGCCAACGCGATCTGCTACTGGTTGCTGAGCATCCCGACGGTCTATTTCTTGGCCTTCACGGCCGGCTGGGGGGCGGCGGGCGTATGGCTCGGGTATCTGCCGTGGATGATTTTGACCGGCCTCTTTTTTCTATGGAGATTCCTAAAAATCACATCTACGCCATAGCCCTCGTCGTACCCATTTTTGGTGGCAGCCACCATTTATTTGAGGATGGATGCTGTGATTTCGATCGTGCTGCGGCCCGCGTACATGCCCGTTTCTGGTTCGCGGTCTTCTGCAATCGCATCCACTAGATCGGCCGCTGAACGCCGGCCCCATCCGGCCCGTTCTGCCGCCCGGTCCACGTCGTTGACCGGGGTGAAGGACAGCCCTTCTGGCCCAATGGGCTGCCATGGAAAATCCTTGTCCATCCGCCACAGCGGAGCGTTTCGGAAATAGGCGTGCGGTCCGTGATCAGGGCGGATGTGAATCGCCCCCTTTGTTCCGACAACAGTGAGACCGCAATTTGGCTGCTTGAGACCAGCATTGCGGACGCTGGCAAAGAAGCCGATCGGCCCGTCGGACAGCCCAAACATTGCGTGAACGCTGTCACCAGCAATCCGGCCAATGCCCTCCGGACCCTCGACGAAATCGGCCGGCACGACTGGACGACCGCCCAGCGTGACGCTTGACTTGCACCACTGCAGCGCACCCCCAAGATCCACAATCATGTCCAGAATGTGGCAGCCCAGGACCCACAGATCTTCACTCCCGCCCCGTGCGTCTTCCTTGCCTCGGCCTCGCAGTTCCAGCACTTTTCCGATCCGACCGTCTTCAATGAGATCGCGAGCCGCAGCATAGGTAGGCGAATGCCTGTTGACAAATGCCAACGCCAGCTTTGTATTTGATTTTGTACAGGCCGCAATCACAGCATCGGCCTCTTTGAGGGTGCGCACAAATGGCTTCTCCATAAAGATTCCTCTGACTCCCGCCTCGGCCGCCGCAATCGCCATCTCGGCGTGGCAGTCAATCTCTCGCATACAGATGGCAACGATGTCGGGCTTCACTTCGGCCAGCATGGTGCGCCAGTCCCGAAATGCCGTTCCGGGCACCGATGCATCCAGCTTGTTGCGAACAACAGCCTTCGCCAGCCCTTCCGCCGAGTCGTCAGCGAGGGCCACAAGCTCGGTGCCTGCAACACCGGCCCACAGCTCGTCGATAGCGTGGCCCCAGTCACCTCGCCCCGTTCGTCCAATCGCTGCCACTCGCAAAAGTTTCATCGTGATTCACCCTTTCTGCCACATCGTAACCTTTGAGACTCCATCCAAAAACATCTGAACGGCCGACGCGATGAGCACCATCCCCATCAGCCGCTCGATTGCCATCAGCCCCTTGTTTCCAAGAAAATCGCTGATCTTGCTGCCCGCAAGAAGGATTGCGGCCGATGCCAGCCATGCCACGGAGATTGCCAGCAGCCAGTCGAACTGCCGAACTGGATCTTGGCTCGTCATGAGCAGGACAGTGGCTAGGGCTGACGGGCCGGCGACGTAGGGAATCGCCAGCGGCACCACAAACGGCTCGCCTTCAATCTGTTCGCTGAGCGTGCCATGCGTGGCTGGAAATACCATCCTGATCGCGATGAAGAAAAGCACGATCCCTCCGGCAATCGTCAGGGCGGGCTCGGAAATCGCAAGCATCGCAAGAAATGGCCTGCCCACAAAGAGAAATCCAACGAGTAGGCCGTAGGCTATCACCAACTCCCGACCCACCACCAAAAGTCGCCGCGATCGGTCGACCGACTTGAGGGCCGTCAGGAACAGCGGGATGTTCCCAATGGGGTCCATCACGAAGAACAACAAAATAGCGGCAGAAGCAGCAGTCATGGGTATGATTCTACTCCACGGGATATCCAACCGAATAGCAACGAGACTCCGCGTGCGTCACGCGTGGATCGCCACACGGATTCGCAACCCTTGACGCAGACGATTGGAACAATGCCGCCTCACCCTCCAGAGCACAGCCACGAGCAGTCGCACACTCATGCGCACGCCTACTCCCTTCAGACGTTTGATCGGGCAATGGCTCTCGGCGTGAGTTTGAACGGGGCATTCGTGATCGCGGAGATTACCGCGGGGATGCTGGCCGGTTCGCTGTCGCTGGTGGCCGATGCCGGCCACAATGCCGGCGATGTGATCGGCTTGCTGTTGGCGTGGGGAGCCAACTGGCTGGCCAGACGACCGCCAACACCACGGTATACCTGGGGCTTGCGTCGCTCGACGATCTACGCGGCAATTGCCAACGCCACTCTTTTATTAACGGCCTGTGGCGTGATCCTCTGGGAAGCCTTCCATCGGCTGTGGGCTCCCGAACCGGTTGGAGGCATCGTGGTGATCGTGGTGGCTGCGATCGGCGTCGCAATCAATACCCTCACGGCGATGCTCTTTATGCGAGGGAGCAAGCACGACGCCAATATCCGTGGAGCCTATCTCCACATGGCGGCCGATGCGGCCGTGTCGGCTGGCGTCGTGCTGGCTGGACTTCTGATTGCTGCGACCGGCTTGGATTGGATTGATCCGGTGGTGTCGATCGCGATCACACTGGCGATTATCGCCAGCACGTGGGGGCTCTTTCGCGAGAGTATCGACTTAGCCTTCGACGCCGTACCCAAGGGCATCGATCCCGAGAGCGTGCGCAGCCTGCTCTCAGGAATTCCGGGTGTGGCCGATGTCCACGACATGCATATTTGGAATGCCAGTACATCTGAGATTTCACTGACAGTTCACCTCGTCGTGCCCGACATCGAACGGCACGAAAGCGTGCTCCTGCAATCGTTGCAAGAACTTCGCAGTCACTGTGGCGTCGCTCACACGACGATTCAGATCGAGTGCAGCCACGCTCACTGCACGTGCTAGCCCGATCCTCGTACTGCTGCGCGGGCGATGCCCAGAAGCATGCGATGAAAGATCACCTCGTGCAGTGGCCATAAGGCATACCAATAGAGCAGGCCGCCGAGTCCCTTGGTATCGAAGATCGCCGTCTGGTGAATCGTTACATCACCATCGCGAGGCACCACTTCAAACTCCAGCCAACCGCGACCAGGCATCTTCATCTCTGCCACCAAACGCAAACGCCTCGGGGGCTCGTACGCTTCCACCCTCCAGCAGTCCAGCGAGTCGCCCACTCGCAGACGATCTGGATCTCGCCGTCCGCGAGACATGCCCGGCCCTCCAATGGCCAAATCTATCCAACCCCGGAATCTCCAGAGCCAGTTGCACGCATACCAGCCGTGGACGCCGCCGATCCGCTCAATGGCTGCAAACGCACGCTCCGGCTCCAGCGACACCACGACCTGCCGATGATCCACGAGGCGTGAGCCATCCTGCCGCCCGCCGTAGCGATGCGGGAGCGCTTCGGCATCGGCCAGATCGGCCCAGCGTTTTCCAGCAAAGAAAGAGTCTTCGTAGGTCATGGCTTCTCGTACGGCATCGACCAATCCACGGGGATGTATCGGAAATTCATGCAACGCCGCATCGCTTACGACCACCGTTGGATTCTTTAAGCCGTCGATCAACTTTCTGCCAACTTTTGAATATCGGGGGGCCACAAGCGTGAGCCACAGACTGGACAGGCGGGGCGTGAGCACCGGCACAGGGATCATCAAACGCGTTAATCCTCGCTGACGGGCGTACTCGTGCATGATAGCGCCGTACGAGACTCTGTCTGGCCCTCCGATTTCAAAAATCCGAGCCGCCGCCGCCGGCAGATCGATGGCCGCCGCTAAATAAGCCACCACATCGGCACTCGCGATGGGCTGCGTGGGGGTGCTCACCCATGCCGGGCACACCATCACAGGCAGCCGCTCCACGAGCGTGCGCACCAGATCGAACGAAAAACTACCCGCACCAATAATGATAGAAGCCCGAAATTCAATCACATCCAGACCGCTGGCGCGGAGGATTGCGCCTACTTCCTGTCGGCTGCGGAGGTGGGCGGAGAGCGTGATATCGTCCACGCCTAACCCACCCAGATACACGATCCGTTTCACGCCGGCGGCCTTGGCTGCCTGTGCAAACCGCTCGGCTGCAAGCCGATCGGACCGCTCAAAATCGACGCCACTCTCCATCGAGTGCACCAGCCAATAGGCGGTGTCGATGCCCTTGCAGGCACGGGCGAGCGTTGCCGGATCGGCAGCATCTCCCACACAGATTTCAGTTGTGGCCGCTATTTTTCCAGCCAGTTTTTCCGGCCGCCTCGCGAGGCATCGCACGGCGTGGCCGCGACGCTCCAGTTCGTGAAGGAGACTCCCTCCCACATAGCCAGTCGCCCCTGTGAGAAGAATATTCATGCGTGGAATACGTTCCGAACAGTGCGAGAGTCTGGGCAGGACGAAGACGCGGGCCGATTATGGGGTATCGACTTCAAATGCCCGTTCCATGAGGGTCGGGTCGCCTGTTTGTAAGCCGTAGAGAAACCACCGCACGCGCTGCTCGCTCGAGCCGTGCGTGAAGGCATCGGGAACAATATACCCCTGCGACTGCTTCTGAATCCGATCGTCGCCAATCGCGGCGGCCGCGTTAACGGCCTCGCGGATGTCGTCTTCGTCGACGATGCCGGCGTACCGTGCAACATGATGAGCCCAGACGCCCGCCAGAAAGTCGGCTTGCAATTCCATGCGGACGGAGAGCTTGTTGTAATCTCGCTCGGAGAGCCGAGGCCGCATCGACTGCACCGTGTTGCTGATTCCGAGTTGGTTTTGAACGTGGTGCCCAATCTCGTGCGCGATGACATACGCCTGCGCAAAATCGCCTGGAGCACCAAACCGTCGCTTAAGTTCTTCGTAGAACGCTAGGTCGATATACACCTTCTTATCGAGCGGGCAATAAAATGGTCCCGCTGCAGCACTGGCAAAACCGCAGGCGCTTTTCACCTGCCCGGTGAAAAGGACGAGCGTGGGTTCGGCGTAGCGACTGCCAAAGGCTTTCGGGAAAAGATTGCCCCACACATCTTCATTGTCGGCAACAACCACGCGAATAAATTGCGACATCGCATCGTTGCCAGGCTGTCCAGGTGCCTGCTGCGCTTGGTCGGGCGGCCCGGCGAGCTCTGGCGCAATCTGTGCGATCTGCTGTGGATCGACTCCCAGAAACATGAGCGCCACAATCAAGAGAATCGATAGCAATCCACCGCCGACGAGCATCGGTGCTGCCCCGGACTGGCGACGATCCTCAACATTGTCGCTCTGGCGACGGCCTTCCCAGCGCATGGACGTGCTCTCCGAAAAATAGGGAATGGTGAACCGATTGACACACGCCAATACAGTAGCAAAAAACTCGCCTCGATACCCGTCCGACGACTAGTCTTCGGGCAGCGGCTGCCCCTTGGTTTCCGGTAAAAACGCCAAGGCAACCAGCCCCACCAGAAAGATCACGCTCATATACGAACAGGCATTCCGAAAGGCCATAAGCTTGGCCTCGGGCGTAATGGCCCCGGCCTTGAGCATGGCCTGCAGGCTGCCCAGCGTAAAGGGGCCACTGGCCGCCAGAAATCGCCCCACGTTGTAGCAAAAGCTGGTGCCCGTACTCCGCAAGCTGGTTGGGAAAAGTTCCGGCAGGTAAATCGCAAAGCCCGCAAAAAGGCTGAGCTGACAGGCTCCCATAATCGCACTCATCCAGATGTCGCCGCGACCGTTAAACATTTGAAAGTAGCCGACTGTAGCCACCATCGCCGCTACAAATCCGATCGCAAAGGCTGGCTTGCGGCCAATGCTCTGCGCCACACGCGTAAAGAGCAAGCAGCCAAAAAAAGCGCCAATATTTTGAACGATTGAATTCACGCCGATCCAAAACGTTCGATGGCCGGCGATATCTCTTTCGGGCACGCCGTCAGCCAGAAGCGACCTTGCCATAACGTCGCCCACCAATTCGGGACTAAAAAACCCGATGCCCCACAGGCCAATCACGCCAGACACGCACAGCATCATCCCAGCCAGCGCGCGGCCACGCCAGCGAATATCCCCGAGAAGCGCACCGTACGATCCAAATTTCACTCCAATAGCCTTGCCGGCGGCCCTTGCCTGCACCCATTTTTCTGGCTCCTTGAGCCTCACCTGAATAAAGACGCACAGAAAAGCAGGAATCGAACCGAACAAAAACATATATTTCCACGCCGTGCCAGGCTCGATTGTTCGAATTGCCTCCAGATGGCCCAACGACATGCTCACCACTCCGGCAGTGATATTGCCCACGGCCGAGAGCGCCTGCAAGAGACCAAGCGCGCCGGTACGGGCTCGATCCGGTAGCGTGTCTGCAACGAGGGCGACGGCCAACCCGAAGACACCCCCCACACCTAAGCCGGTGAGAAAACGGAAGATAGCGAAATCAATCCAGCCCCTCGAAAAGGCGGAAAGCCCCGTGCAGACCGAATAGATGAGCACCGTCACAGCAAGCATTTTCGCCCGACCGAGACGATCCCCAAGAGATCCGAAAATGAGGCCGCCCATCGCCCACCCCGCCACAAAGATGCTCGTGGCATAGCCGCCATACATAATCGGGTCCATTCCTGGCGGGAGCAGCGATTTCATCGCTGAACTGCGCGCGAGCAGAAAGAGTTGCTGATCGAGGCAGTCGAAGAGCCACGCCAGCGACGCGACGGTAAAGACAAACCAGTGGTACGTGGTGAGGCCTCGGTACCACACTCCTAGAGATGCTTCTGAAGATGCCGTCGACGAGGATAATTGGCTGCGGGGGGAATCGGCCATGGGGTGTTTGTTTCCGTTGTCGTTGGTCAATGCCGGTTGGTGTACGGCTCGTTCGGCGGATTAGCCTCGATCGGATTCGATGCGTTGCATGTACGCAATGCTCTCACGGGCGAGACGTTCGGGCCCAGGGGCATAGTCGAACACCTCAACGCTCACCCAACCGGCATAGCGAACTTCATTGAGCGCACCAAAAATTGGTGCGTAATCGATCGCACCGAATCCTGGTCCCTGCAGGTTGACATCGTTGGCGTGGAAGTGTTCGATGTGGCTGGCACTGGCCAGAATGACTTGTGGGATCGGCTCCTGCTCGCTGGACATCGCCTTGACATCCAGCAGTAATCTCACGTGCGGCGAGCCGATGGAGTCGATCAACCTGCGGGTTTCGGCGGCGGTCGTGAGCACGTCCGTTTCAGCTGGAGTCAGCGGCTCCAACGCCACGACGGTATCGGTAGCTTCCAGAACGGGAATCAATTTTGAAAACACTTCGTGCAGGTGCTGCGTGGCTGCTTCGAGCGAAACCCCCGGCATGAGGCTGCGCTGACTTGGCGAACCAAACACAAGCACGCGACCGCCGAGATCGGCGCAAAGTCTTGCTAAATGCCCCAGATAATCGACCGTGTGCCGCCGTACTTCTGGGTCGGGATGGGCGACGTGAAAGTCTGTCTTGGCCAAAAGCCAGTGCAGGCCAACGCAGTCGAGACCTGAGCGGGCAATGGTGCGGCGGATCTCGCTGCGCATCGCCTCCGGCACATCCGTGG
>QWQH01000017.1 GCA_003670915.1 Planctomycetota bacterium
CGATAGAGGCCGTCTTGGAGGATCTCAGCCTTTGAGTCCGAACCGGAGAAGAGCGCGGCGAACCCCGGCACGATCTCATAGGGGGCGGCGGATCCACCCCATCGTAGTTTTTCCACCGACAACGGCTCGTGAGACGGAAAGGGTAGGCTCGCAGAACTGGTGAGAGCTGCTTTGGAAATCAAGAGTGACTTGTAGACGCTCTCCCAGCCAGTGGTAAATCCCTTGGCAGACTCCCTGTACCACCGTTCGGCGATTGCCGCAGATCTGCCACGGGCACGCTCCAGCTTTTCTGCATGCGGGAGCATGGCCGCGGGATCGGCCTCTGCCAAGAGCGATAGCCCCGCATGCCCGATCACGCAGGTACAGGCAGTTTCCAGATCGATGAGGGATGGATGTGAGTCTTTGAAGGGGACGTTTGGGATGGGCAGTCGCGATTTTTCGAAAGCGGTGTTCACTGCCTGAAATGTCAGCCCCGAAAATCCACCGTCCGCTCCCTCGCAGGCCGATAATTTTTTTGCGGCCAACGTGATCGCCGCCGCAGTCTTTTCAGCGGGATAAATTTTCTTGCCCCGGATTGCAATCCGGGGGGTTTCCTTCGGAAGCATTTCGAGTCGTTTTGCCTCGGCCAGTACAAACGCAGCCAGCGTCGTCGATTCAACGTCCGCAACGACCCGGTTGTAGGCATAGAACGGCAGTCCAGGAAGGATCATTCGCTCCATGACATTTGCCCTTGTGATCGACAGCATTCGTGTGCCGGAGGAGGCGGCATTGGTATAGGCTCGCGTGAACTGGCCGTAGAATTTTCGCATCTGTTGGCCTTGCTTGACCAACGCGGCTTGCTGCTGTGGAGTGGCCATTTCCAGCCGCTTCGGCAGGTTGACTTCCAACTCCAGGCGCAGGCCCTCTTGGCTTTCGTAGAGCTTGCTAAAGTAAGAGGAATGGATGCAGACAGGCCCCCAAAGCCCTTGCGCTTCGCCTGGCTCGCGAATCTGCCCGTCGATCAATTTTGCAATCAGTTGGTCAGCCCACTCACGGTATTTTGAATCCGGTCCGAGGGCCATAAGTCCTGCCGCCAGCCAGCCAACATCGAACGTGTGGTCAGAAATACCGACTTCGTCCATGTGGAGACACAGAGCCGTGGCGATCTTGGATGTGGCCGGATGTTTCTGCTGGCCAGCGGTGGCCAGCACATAGAGTGCCATGCCGTTGAAGCCGAGCGTGTTGGGTTCGTAGATGTCGGGGCCGCCTGGCCCATACCGTCCCCGGTCCATAAGTGCCGTGCCTTTGGGATCGGCCACGAGCCGTTCGATTGTCGTTGTGCCGGTCTTCGTTCGCTTCACGAGCACGCGAACCTTACCGCGGATGAATCGTCCAGTCGGTTTGCCGTTGCTCATCTCGGGCACCAACTGCTCGACCTCATCGTAGTCGTCCTTGTAGGTTGGCACTTCGACTTTTACGAGGCGGGCAGGCACCTTCTCGACTTCAATTAATTTCGGTGTGTTGAGCGGCGGGTAGGCTAGGCCGAGGTCGTTGCCCTCGGCCATTGTTCGAGCGATGAGCGTGGCCACACCGTTGGCCGCCGCTTGGTTAATCGCCGAGGCGAGGTGTCCGGCTGGAATGTGGCTTGCTGTCGGCGCAGAGAGTGCCGCCAACTGCGCCGCTGACGGCGTGGTTTCCGCGGCGCAGAGCCGAATGGCGAAGAAGCAGGAGAACGCTATGACGATCCTCATTGTGGTTGCCTCCGGTCGTCGATTGGTATCGCGAATCCATCGATTATGTTGTTGGCTAGCTCGATGCGGCCCACCTCGGCGCCGATGCGAATGCCGGTGTTCTTGGGGGGGGCGAGTGTTTGTCGCAACTCGTTGCCAACGATTCGCACATCCTGTGGTCGGCCCTGAATATCGATTGCGATACCGTCGCCTGTGTTGATGACGCGGTTGCGATCGATCGTGGTGCGGTGGGGCCAGAAGTCGCGGCCCCCCTTATCATCTCGGAAAAGGATACCCACGCGGCCGCTGCCTGTAATTTCATTGTCGCGCATCACATTATCGGTGTCGTTGTGGCCGATCGAGATACCGCAGTTGGAGTTGTCAGAGATTCTGTTGCCTTCGGCAATGCCAAACCGCACGCCCCAGCACCAGAATAGACCGATTTCGCTGCGTTCCAGCCGGCAACCCCGGATCACGGGCCGCTGTGAGCCAGACCCAGGGTGCAGGCAGAGCCCAGCATGATCATGCGAGTGGCAGTTCTCGACGAGGACATCGTGACAGACTTGAAATGAAATTCCATCCCCATTGTAGTTGCGGGCCTCGATCTGCCGCAGCGTGACACGGCTGCAGTCTTGGAGAAACACGCAGCCGGAGTAGTTTCCGTTGAGAGGTACATTATGCTCTCGATCGCCATCGAGCGTGAGTTGCTCGATCGTCACATCGCCGGTGCGCTCGCTGGTTAAGAGCGGAAACTGCGCGGCGCAGGTCGGAGAAGCCGAGAGCCATACGTTCTTTCGAAGGCCTTCGTTGAGCTTCAGTCGCCTGCCCGAGCGTGCGACGATTGTGCGCTTGATCACATCGATTTCGCCGGTGTTTGTGTTTTTCACGACCAGCACTACCCCATCACCGATCCGAAAACTTTCCGCATTTTTCAATGTGATCTCTTGGTCGTACCAGTCGGAGTCGGCTGCCAAAGCCACCGGCTCGGAGGCGATCTTCGTGATCACCGTTTCGGCTCCGCTCCCAAGAAGCCGCAGTCGCGACGGGATGTGGAGCGTATTTCGCAGCGTGTAGAGTCCCGGTTGAATGCGCACCGTTCCACCGCCGAGCCTCGCCACCGAATCGATGGCCGCCTGCAAGGCCTTGTCGTCGGTTCCCACGATATCGGCTTTGCCAGGCCCGACGGTGAGCGTCAGTTGCTCCTCCCAGTCGGGCTGACTGCGGCTGTCGCCGTCGGTCGCTCGCGGCTCCCCAACGGGCGATTGTGAAGATGGCACTCCCCGAGGGGTTGGCTCTTGCGTCCGACCGATGGTCGAAGCCAAGCCCGTGCTGAGCATACCGAGCGTCGCCTGGAGTATCTGCCTGCGATCGGGCATGTGTCGCTTCATGGACTGTTCCTTTCACGTCGACTTTCTGGGGTCAGGTGGTGATTGAACCAGTCGGTGATCCGTTGCATGAGGTCGACGCGGTGCTCGTACGAGGATATTGTGTGCCCTTCGTCAGGATACACCACCAGTTGAGAGGGCACTCCAAGAACGCGCAGCGCTCGCCAGAACTCAAACGACTGCGGCGAGGGAACCTCGGCGTCCCTCTCACCCACCAGCAGTAGCGTTGGTGTTTTGACTTGCTTAATAAAGTTCATCGGCGAGCACTTGGCGTAGACCGCAGGGTCGTCGTACACCGATGCACCGAAGAATGGCGTCATCCAGGTGCTGATGCTGTTCTGCCCGTAGTAGCTTTGCCAGTTGGCGATGCCTGCGCCAGCCATGGCGGCGCGAAAGCGTTGCGTCTGAGTGACTGTCCACATCGTGAAGAAACCACCGTAGCTCCATCCGGCGATTGCGAGTCGCTCCGAGTCGATGGGCCAGTCTCGCACCACGCAATCGACACCAGCCAGCAGATCGCGCAGGTCACCGCCACCAAAGTCTTTGACGTTTGCCTGCGAAAAAGCTGCGCCGCGGCCATAGCTCCCTCGCACATTTGGAAAAAAAACAAAATAGCCCCGATGCGATAAGGCGATCGCTCGCGCAAGAGTCCATGCGCTCGGCCAGCGAGGCGCCACTTGATTTGCTGGTCCTCCATGCACCCACACGGCCAGCGGAAAGGAACCCTTGTTCTGCGTTTGGTTGTATCCCAGCGGCTCGAGCAACCATCCTTGCCGATCTCCACCGTCGCATGTCCACGTTATGCTACGGGCGGCGCCCCACTCCACTTTGGCCGCGGTGTTCTCTTCGGTAAGTTGTCGCCAATCGCCGAGTTCGCCGGCCCATACCTCGGGAGCCAAGTCGAACGCCTCTCGCGTCATTGCTAGGGTGATCCCATCATGCGCGACCGAGAAAGAGGGTTGCACTTTTGTATCTGCGCGGAGCATTTCGTCGCCGCGCCAGAGTGTTTGGCTAGCGGCGAGTGTGCCATTGGTGCAACGAGCGCGGCTTATGGCCACGCCACCGCGGTCATGCTCTGCCCATAATAGATCGCCAGTGGCCGACCAAGCCAGCCACGAGACTGACGTTGGCCGTCCCGATTCCAATGTGTGTGTTGTGCTGCGCTGGCCATCGGTTGCGACGAGTACGATCTCCCCGCCTGGGGAGTCCTCGTCGCTCATCAAGCCATGCACGATGGCCACGTGCTTGCCGTCTGGTGAGAAACGCGGCACAGCAATTTGCAGTTCGGGCGAGTAGAGCAGTTTGCTATTGCCGCCGGAGGCATCCATGACAGACAGCCCAGCGACCCACCAATTGGCGTTGCCTGGGGGTGGGGCAGCGATGATGGCAAACTGTTTGCCATCCGGCGAGGGGTCGAATTCGTAAACATGGAACTGCGGCGAAGAGATCTCGTGCAGTCCGCCGCCGTTGAGGTCGACCAAGGCCAGTCGTTGAGGGTCGAGTGATTCACCAATCACGCCCACGTCTCGCGGATGCGGCTTCGTGGGGCCAGAATCGTGTGCTACAGATCCGGTGTGAAGCACCGCAAGAGTGCGTCCATTTGCCGAAAAACGCAGGCCTCGCAGAAAGCCACCGGTGTCCGTCAGTCGTCGCGGAGGCCGTCCATTCAGACTGCTCGAATACACCTGCGTTGCACCGTCTGTATTTGATAGAAAGGCTAAGCTGCAGCTGTCCGGGGCCCAAGTAATGCCGTGCTCCTCAGCGTCTTTTCCGGCTGAGACCCGCACGCGATTCCTGGAATCAACTCGCTCCGCGACCCAGATGGCAGTGCCAGTCGGAAACGTGCCAGGGTCTGTCGGCAATGACTCAACCCAAGCCACTCGCCGGCCGTCTGGTGCAATCGCAACCTCGGAGATCGTGCGGACGGCAAACAACCGTTTGGCAAACTCACTGATCTCATCTGCAGGCGCATCTGCAGCCACGCAGGCAGTCGTTTTGAAGAGGAGGGCGACGAATCGCAGAATGGTATTGAGCGGCGAGGCAGTCATGCGGTTTCTTGGAGTCATCCGTTGAGCCAAGGCACTGCCTCCAGAAAAACAAAAACCAGCAACTTGAAGCCGACCGTAAGGAACGACCGATTGACATGACGGCTGGCGGTCGCTCCTGGCAAGACTATCATGCGATGGTTGGTGAGGGCTAGCAGGTGTTGGCCGTCCCAGCGGTCATTCGGGGCGGAGCGATTCTCGCACGGCTGCTGGATCCACATCGGTCACAAGTTCTGCGTGCCCAATCCGGGTGGGCAGTACAAATCGCAGCCGACCGTGAAGGGTTTTTTTATCCCGAGCCATGATGTCGATGAGTCGCTCGACCGGTATCTGTTCGGCTGCGATCGACCGTGTCGCAAGGCCAAGAGCTTGCAGGAGTTTGGTTTGTCGGGCCACGACGTCGGGGCCAATGCGGCCGAGCAGTTGGGCCAGCCGAGCCGCTGCCACCATGCCAATTGCCACAGCTTCTCCGTGCAAGAGCGTGCCGTAGCCCGCGGCTGTTTCAAAGGCATGGGCAAACGTGTGGCCGTAGTTCAAAACGGCGCGTAGACCCGATCGTTCGTGCTCGTCTTGCTCGACTACGCTGCCTTTGATCGAGGCCGAACGCTCGACGATGTGGACGAGGGCGGCAGTGTGGTCGGCCAAGCCATTGCGGGCTAGAATCGCTTGGACATGAGACTCCAGCCAGCTGAAGAAATCAGCATCGAGGATCATGCCGTATTTCACAACCTCGGCCAGACCGCTCGTAAACTCGCGGTTGGGAAGCGTGGCCAGCGTGTTGGTGTCGGCAACCACTCCGCGAGGCTGCCAAAAGCCACCCACAAGATTTTTCCCGGCCTCCAGATTGATGCCTGTTTTTCCGCCGATCCCGCTATCCACCTGAGCCACAAGCGTTGTCGGTACATGCCACAGCGGAAGCCCCCGGGCAAACGTGGCCGCTACAAATCCTGCTAGATCGCCAACCACGCCTCCCCCCACGGCCACGATGTGCGTGCTGCGGTCGACGGCCAACTGTGCCAATGCGTTCCACAGTCGCGAGGCCTCGCTCACCGACTTGGAAGCTTCACCCGCTGGAACTGCAATCGCGGTGACATCGATTCCGGCAGCCCGCAGAATGGTTTCTGCCTGTGCAGCATGGGATCCCAGAACGGCTGCATCGGCGATGATAACGCAGCGGCGAGCGTCGACTGCGCAGAGTTTCTGGCCAAGAGAGGCCAGCACGCCAGGGCCGATTGCGATGTCGTATGAGCGGTCGTGGGCGGGTTCAGGCTGAATGTTCTTCGAAAGAGTCATGCCGGAAAGGCCTGGAATGGCACCAGAAAGATTGACGCGGATTGTGGCGGTGCGCATCAGCGAAAAATTCCGAGAAGCCAGCGGGTTGTTCAATAAGGAAGCGTGCGTTGCTTGGGCTGGGCCACGTTGCTTGGGCTAGGCCACGTTGCTTGGGCTAGGCCACGCTGACTCGCTCCAGGTCCGCCGGAGCGACGGTGATCACGCGGGCAAATCCCGAATGCTGTCGCACATAGTCAAGATCGGACGCTTCGCGAGGGCTACCGTGGAGGAGCGATTCGACTCGGGCTTTGTCGCCGCGAGACCAATCTTCGTACTCTTCTGGCCAGACGGTGTGGTTTTCCACGACAAGGGCGTCGCGGTAGGGGTCAAACGCGTTGGGCATCCGGTGGACTCCTGCAAAGAAGAAGGCTGTACTTCGAGTCAAAAAGAATCAAATTCGAGTTGGAGCGGGTCGAGCAGATAGCGTCGGGCCTCTTCAGCCGGCCTCTCCCCGAGTATACAGTCCTTTCAGCAGTGCCACCGAAAGATGTCGTCCTTCAAAAAGTGGTTCAAAAAGTGGTTCAAAAAACAGTCGCTCGCGGCACTCACTTGGTGATCGGCCTAGTGGTGCTGGGCCTGATTGCGGCCTTGACGGGCATTTGGTTTCAGTGGGCACAGACACGGAGGTGTTTGGCGTTTTATGGCCCCGCCGCGGCGAAGCGGATATCGGCGGCACCGCGCGTCGAGCTTTGGACGCTTGCACCGCGATCTCTTGCACGAGGAGAAAAAGTGTTTGGAGAACACGCCCCAGGCCGACTGATGGCCCTGCATAGACAGGATATTTCCAACGCCAAAGGGTTGGTGCACTTGAGGCGAGGCTTGGTGGAGGATGCCAATTTTGTGTGGAGCAATTTTCAATCATCCGCCGCGACGTATCCCGCGGCCGAGCGACTGCCAGTTGAGGCGTGGGATATAGCAATCGCGTTTTCTGATTCGGTGGTGGCTTCTGGTGAGCCCACGATTCTGGCAATCGATTTGGGTGATCAGAATTGGCAGCGTGATCAGGGTGATCAGCGTGATCAGCGTGATCAGAGCGATCGGGGAGGAGCGATTACCGTGGTGGGGCGGCCAGGCCGGATCGGACTGGGCCGCATTGGACCCGGCTTGCGTAAGTGGATTGACGCAGAAAAGGCTACGCCTCATTGATCGGAACGGCCAGTGGTCTGCCCAGATGGTTCGTCTAACGTCCAGTTCACGGCATTGACGAGGAGCCGCCGGACAGCGGGCTGAACGAAGTCTTGCGGAGCCCCAAGACTCGTGTAGAAGATACGGGCATGCGAGTCACCGTAGGTTCGCGTCCAGGCAACCGGTTGCGGCGGCTCGCGATTCTGGGGTGTTCCGAAGAGCAGCGGCCGTACGTTCTTGGCTAGCGGAAGGACGCGATAGAGCGACTGATGTCCCCGGATGGAGGCCACGTCGACGCCTTCCAGTAGCGGATCGTCCTGCGGCGCAGTGGGAAGCAGGGCGACGCGGTATGGGAGTCCTTGCGTTTGGTAGCCTGCATTCTGACAGCCGAGCACCTCCGGTGAGAAGTCGGGCCAAGCGGCACATCCGGACGGTGGCGGCGGATCATTTGGACTGGGGATGAACCCGTGATTCGCGGTGCGAATGCCGATCATGGGCTTGCCAGCCTGAAGATGGCCGCGAACCACGTCGAGTTCCGCGCGCGGCGGCGTGGCCCGCCGCACGAAGACGATGAGCAAATCGGCATCTGGCATCGCGGACAAAAGTCCCTCGAAATGAGTTGGCTTTGGCTGGTTTCCGGCGATGACTTTCACCTGATGTCCCAGCGGCCGCAGTTCCTGATCCGCAAATCCGTTGAGGAAGGTGACCGCGTCATAGTTGTTAGGATCCTCGCTGGTCAGGCAGACGATGTCCGCGGCATGAACGGTCGCGCAGGAAAGAGCCATTACAGCAATGAGAAACAAGATGGTCTTCATTGTGGATTGTTTTAGGTGGCGTGCCCAAGCTGAGGTCCTCACGAACCCGTGGAGGTCCTTTTTATCGAAATACTCGTCAGAAAGATACCGAGCGCAGTCCCGCGAAATTTGTAGGCGAGTTTACCCCAATGGATTTCGTAACGCACTGGCTCCGGAATGGCAGAAGTCTTCTCGCGGCGGCTTTTTCTCTGAGAGCCTTCTGCGGCGATGCATTGCTCAAGCGGATCGAAAAATCCCAATGCTCGTCGAGCTTCCGCCAATTCCGTCGCTATGCATCCATGTCTCATGTTCTCTAGCAAACGCCGCATATCAAGCCGGAAATCGGTCTTTTGGCGACTGCTCGGGAAGCCTATTCTGACGGGTGTTGTATGCGTGCATTTTCCAGCAATTGTTTTCAATTGGCATGAACCGTTTTTCTGTGGCGCAGCAATCACGCTCGAGAGGTTTCTGATGCGATCGATCGCTGTGGCAAATCAAAAGGGTGGCGTCGGCAAGACAACCACTTCGGTCAATTTAGCCGTGGCGTTGGCTCGCGCCGGGCGAAAGGTGTGTTTGGTCGACCTTGATCCTCAGGCCCATGCCACGCTGCACGTGGGGGTGCCGCCTGGGTCGCATCCGCTCTCGGCGTATGATGTGCTCGTGTCGGGTGAGTCGCTGGCTGCGGCAACGGTATCGGCAGGCCAGAATCTGCGGGTGTTGCCGTCGCACATCGATCTTTCGGCCGTAGAAGTGACGCTCACAGCCAAGGCTGGTCGCGAGACGATTCTGCGGCAGCGAATCCAAGCCGATGCGGCCTGCACTGGGCAGGCCACGGACGGATTCAACTACGACTACATGGTGATCGACTGCCCACCTTCGCTAGGGTTGTTGTCGCTCAATGCCATGGCTGCGGTGGACGAGGTGCTGCTGCCACTGCAGCCGCATTTCCTGGCGTTGCACGGTCTGAGCAAACTGCTGGAAACAATCGAGATGGTCTCGGAGCGAGTGAATCCTAGGCTCAAGCTCTTGGGTGTTGCGCTGTGCATGCACGAGGCCGGCACGCGACTCGCTGGCGAAGTGGGTCGGGATGTGCAGGATTTTTTTGCGTCGAGTGCCGGGAGGCATCCGGCGTGGGGTGGTGCAAAAGTGTTTGAATCAAAGATTCGCCGCAATATCCGACTGGCAGAGGCGCCGAGCTTTGGCCAGTCGATCTTTGACTACGCGCCGGAGTCTCACGGCGCTCTGGACTACGCAGCGCTTGCCGCAGAAGTGGATCAGGCTGCGGCGGTAGAGCGCGATGGTGTTCTACGCGTGGCGTGAGCCGGCAGTTTTCGCGACGGCAGTGCTGGCTCGCTGAGGGCCGGCCCAGGCAATGCTGGCCGGAGAGTTGTCTGCACGTCAGGCCCATAGAGTTCCGACATCCACCAGTAGAGTGACTCGCAGAGATCGAGGCCCGACAGAATGCCGGTGCAATCGAAGTCTTCCGCCGATACAAAAAGGCGATCGCCCGTGGCAGGCAATCCAGCCGCAGGATTCGTAATCCCAGCGACCGCCCGCTGGGACGTAGGCGTATAGGGTCGCGGTGGCTGAAGGCGGTTCATTGCAAGCATGATGTGTGACGGCCCAAAATGGCGATGGAAACAGCGGTCTGTGAGCGAGTCCCGTCTCTCTGTTGAAAATGCCGTGGGCGAAGTGTCTTTCGACAGGCCGCTGCGGCGTAGATCAATTTTCTGCAGATTGAAGGATTTGGCAGACCTTTCACAAAGCATGATTCGGGCAACTTGGATAAGCAAGGAAGTCTGGGCTAAATAAGAGGATTGTGGTGCTTTTGGCTCAAAAAGCCTATATTTTCGGATCCTCTCAAATAGGAAATAGGCAATGGTAACGCGGTTTATTGGCAGGCATTGGTGGAATAGGAGGCTCCAGGTAGCGGGCTTTCTGTGGCTTGCGTTTGCGCTGGGTTGGGTTGGGGCCGGCACTGGGCGGGCGGTTGGCCCGGACGGATTTCGCAAACTCAGTCCTGGCGTGCTGACGGTTATCCCTCCGGACACATCGGCCAGGAATGCCTTGGAACGCAGCGATATCCTTGAGATCACGCTGGGCCGTTCAGATCGCATATGGATCCCCAAACAGGATCCAATAGGTGGCACGTTTGTTGAGCGAGCAAAAAACCGCGCACTGTACCGCGACATTTGGTGTCTCGAATTTGCGTTCAAGATGCCGCGACTGATTGATGTAGATGTGCCTGCCCCCGATCTGCAGATGAGGCGGAAGCGACTCTGGTATCTCGTTTACCGTGTCAAAAACGTGGGTGGTATCCGCCCAGTGGTGGTGCAAAACGGCCCTGTCACTTCGGAGAAGTTTGAGAAGCCGATTCGCTTTCTGCCACACTTCGTTTTGGAAAGCGTCGAAGGCCTCTCGCCGGCAGAAGGTGCGACGTCTTACCGCGCATATCTGGATCGCCTAGTGCCGAGTGCCGTTGGGCCCATTCGTCGGCGAGAGGATCCGCGGATCGAACTTTTTGACAGCGCGCGCATGGCGGCAACAGACATCGCCTCTGGCGAGGAGCGATGGGGAGTGGCCATCTGGGAAGACATTGACCCTCGAATCGATTTCTTCTCCATCTTTGTTCGCGGCCTCAGCAACGCTATCCGGTGGCGGGAGGACCCACTCGCGGTGTTTTCAAAAGAGAGCGTTCCGGGTGCTCAGACGGAGTATGCCCTCGAGAGCCTCCGGTTGGACTTCTGGCGGCCCGGCGATGAACGCAACGAAGTCGATGAAGAGATGCAAGTTGGCCACGCTGGCCTCTTCGAAAGCATGTCCTTGGGAACAAAGGTGCTGGAGGCCTTTGGTCGTCCACGCCTCACCAAATCTACGCCTGCCGACGGCCTCGACCAACTCGGGCTCTCGTGGCGAGATTTGCTTGAGCCTGTCGTCGCAGCGGGCCTGGAGCCTGTCATCACGGCCGGGGCAGGCGGCGAGATTGATCGAACTGTCTTGTCGAGCCTTCTCCCTTTGGAAAAAGTGGTAAAGCGGCTCGCCGCGATGAAGAATCCTGCGACCAGGGGGCCAGCTGTGCGGAATCTTCTGGGCGATCTAGGCATCCAATGGCTGGAAGAACTTTCCCGAGGGCTTGCCGCGCCTCTGGACCCCAATCAAGAGGTCTTGCGTACCGCGTCGCTCAAACGCATAGGTGTGACGCCAGCGGATCTTGCCTCGCAGCCACTTCCTGCACTGGCCAACGTGATTCACTCGCTGGATGCGATTGGCAGGAAGGGGGTTTCGCAGTCAGATTCTCGGCAGGCGGTGGCTGCGGCCGTCTTTGGGCCGGCTGCCCGTCGGCTGGAGTCTCTTGCGGAGGAAATTGCGACTGCACGTACGTTGGTCGTGCTCAACGGCCTTCAGTTGGATCGTAAAAAGGTGGAGGCAGGTGGTCCTAGGGCTGCGTTTGACGCCGTTCGGATCGAGGTGGCTGCAGAGCCAGACCAGGCCAAGCGAGCCTTGCTGCTACAGGGGCTCTTTGGGCCCCAGGGGCCGGCCCTCTACGCTGCGGCTACCGCCGTGCACGAGGGCATTGACCACGCTTGGGTTTTCCGTTACGAAAACAATGCCGGCGAGCCTTGATTTTGATACGCATTTGATTGTGGATGTTTGAATCGAGGGTTCTGACAGCCTGTGGTGCTGAGCAGAGAGACGCCCCTTAGAAACCGCCCTTAGGAGCAGAGTGATGGCACATAAAAAAGGTCAGGGATCGAGCCGCAACGGTCGGGACTCCAATGCCCAGCGGCGGGGCGTGAAAAAATTTGGTGGCGAGGCTGTCTTTGCCGGTAACATCCTCGTGCGCCAGGTGGGGACAAAGTTTCACCCCGGCAAGAACGTGGGCATGGGTACCGACTACACGCTCTTCGCCCTCGTGGACGGCGTCGTGGGCTTTGATCGCGAAGGCCGTCGCATCAACGTGCTTGCGTGATGCGTTTCTAGCATTGTGTTCTCGTGAAAAGAGAGCAGTGTGAGTAGAGGCCGTGTATGAGTGCTGGCAAGTGCAGATCGGCAGTAGGCTTTTTTCGTGTTCGTCGACCGTGTCCATATCGAGGCGGCTGCCGGTAATGGTGGCCGTGGCAGCGCCAGCTTTCGTCGCGAGAAATATATTCCGCGAGGTGGACCTGACGGCGGCGACGGCGGCGACGGCGGCAGCGTGATTATTCGTGCTGCCTCGGGAGTCGATTCACTCGCCGCCCTATCGCATCGCATGCAGTGGCGCGCCGAACACGGGCAGTCTGGTGGTCCGTGCAATTGCCAGGGGCGTTCGGCCGAAGATCTTGTGTTGTTGGTGCCCCCAGGCACGATTGTGCGAGACGAATCGACAAGGCTTGCGCTCAAGGATTTGGCAACAGCGGGCGACTCCGTCATTGCGGCGCAGGGCGGGGCAGGGGGGAAGGGCAACATCCACTTCAAGTCGTCAACCAACCGAGCACCCCGCGAAACAACTCCAGGTGAAAAAGGATCGGTTCGGCGATTGCTTTTGGAACTCAAGGTGATTGCTGACGTGGGGCTCGTTGGCAAGCCAAATGCTGGAAAGAGCACGCTGCTTTCCAGGCTCTCGCAGGCCCGTCCGCAGATTGCCGACTACGCTTTCACTACAAAAACACCGATGCTTGGGATCGTGGCCATTTCGCGAGACCGGAGCTTTGTGCTGGCCGATCTGCCAGGGCTCATCGAAGGAGCCCACGCTGGGGTTGGCTTAGGTCACGAATTTCTGCGGCATGTCGAGCGGGCCGGGATCATTGTGCACGTCGTCGAGCCGCAACCGATGGACGGCACCGATCCGCTAACCAACTACCGTGCCATCCGTGAAGAACTCGTGCGATACGATGCCTCTCTGGGTGAGCGACCGGAGATCGTCATTGTCAGCAAGTGCGAACTACCGGACGCGGAGGATGTGCGAGCTCTTTTGGCCGCCGAGATTGGTCGCAATGTGATCGCGGTGAGTGCTGTAACGGGGCAGGGCCTCAATACACTCCTAGCCGCGGTGACGACGGAAATGGATCGGCATGTCATGCCCGAAAAGTACATTCCTCGCAGGACGAGTCCACACACACCGCCGGTTCTCCCGTAGACACGCCCGCAGGCAAGCACTTCACGCGAGAGTTTTGCGATGAGCAGCCCACCAATCTGTCTTGGCGACACGGTGCTTTTGGCCGATGTGGGCAACACTCGCATCAAGCTGGCCGTCTTGGTTGACCACGGTGTGATGGATCCTGAGCAGCCCACGCTCCATCCAACGCAGTTGACTCACCGTCTACCCACAGTGGGACGCCGTCACGATCTCACCAGCCACGGATTTCGCCACGACCAGCTGGAAAAATGGCTCAAGAGCGTGGCACCTGGGGCGGCTGTTGTCATTGTGGCCAGCGTGCACGACGCGGCCGCGGCGAAGTTAGAAGCCTGTCTCGCCGAATTGTCTGTGACAAGCCATCGACCGTTGCGGCAGCGACGGATTGGCCATGCGGACTTGCCGCTGCTGATCCGGTTGGAATCTCCGCACAGGGTCGGCATCGATCGATTGGCAGCCGCGGCAGCCGCAGGCATCCTCAAAACGCCAGGACGCAGTGCGATCATCGTGGATTGCGGCACGGCGGCCACCGTCGACATGGTGTCGGCTGACGGCGAATTTCTGGGGGGCGCGATTCTGCCCGGTCCGTCGCTGATGGCCCGGGCATTGGCGGAGGGCACAAGCAAACTGCCGGAAGTGTTGGCATTGGAACAGTCGGCCCCGCCGCCAATGCCCGGTCGCTCAACGCACGAGGCAATCGCCGCCGGCATCGGCTTTGGAATCCAAGGGGCCATTGCCCGACTGGTTGCCGAAGCCCGCACCACGCTTGGTGGCGATGCCGATGTCATTTTGACAGGCGGCTGGCGAGGTGCCGTTCGGGCTGTGTTGCCTGGTGCGTTGGACATGCCAGACCTTGTGCTGATGGGAGTTGCTCTGGCCGCCGAACGGGCCTGCGCGAGGTGATCGCTGTCCCCTCGCTGTTTTCAAGTGTTCGCCAAGTCTCGAATTGGCTTGCGACCTCCTTCCGCGTCTCAAAGCAGGGGGCCTTTGAGCAAGGCCTTCGAATCTGGATAGAATGATTTCTCAACGAGGTTTTCATTGGATGCCACACTGGTCGTTTCCAAGCCCTTTTTTAGGATCCTTGCCGCGTGAACCCTTCTATCGAATCTCCTCACAACTCGCCGCGGCCGACGGATCGAGCACTTCCCAGGGCGGTCGCTGCCGCACGGGTGGCCGAAGAAACTCGGGGCACCGACGTGCGAGTGCTGGATCTCCACGGCCTCACTGAACTGTTCGATTATTTTGTTTTGGCCACAGGCACCAGCCGGCGGCAGTTGCACGCGATGGCCGACGAGATCGATCTGGTTCTCAAGAAGGAAATGCACGACGTGCGTCGTGGGATCGAAGGCTACGAAGAGGGGCGTTGGATCGTGCTCGATTACGGCGATGTGGTCATTCATCTTTTCGACGCCGAGTCGCGAGAGTATTGGGACCTCGAACAACTCTGGGGGGACGCTCGCCGCGTACCAGCGGCCGACCTCGAGGCAGCCCAGTGATGAGTGGGCCAGAAGCGGATGGCCCTCGCACGTGTGCGGCCGATGGCAACGGCCCTCTGCTCGGTTTGGATGGCGGCCTCGAGCGATTTGGTTTTCGGTGTGCCCTCCGCCGGATATTTCAGACCGTCCTTGAACGGCTCTCCGCCGAGAACGCCATAGCGATTGCACCGGAAGAGATGCCGGCATTGATCGAGCAGGTACGACAAACCGCCGACCCGAAGTTTGGTGACTATTCGGCGACGATGGCGATGTCGCTGGCCAAGCGTTCCGGCCGCAAACCGCGGGACGTGGCGATGGAGATGATCGCCAAACTCGACGGTGTGCCCGGATTTTCTGAACTGTTCGAGAAGCCAAGCGAGCCCGTCGGCCCGGGCTTTATCAACCTGCGTGTCCGAGATGAGGCGATTGCTTGTGCGATAAAGCAGGCCGTCGGCGATCCTCGGCTGGGGGTTGCTCCAGTGGTTGGCCCCGAGACGATCGTGCTCGATTACAGTTCGCCAAACGTCGCCAAGCCAATGCACGTGGGGCACATCCGTTCCACTGTCATCGGCGACAGCCTAGCCAAAATCCTCAGCTTTCGCGGGCACCGCACGATCACCGACAACCACCTCGGCGACTGGGGCACGCAGTTCGGAATGATTCTTTGGGGCTGGAAGCACGTGCGCAACGAGCAGGCATTTGCACTGGATCCAACCGGTGAACTCGGTCGGCTCTACCGGTTGGTGCGTGTCGTGGTCGATGCAAAGCCCGAAGAATTGGACAAGCATCCTGAAGCCGCAGCAATCGTAGAGCAATATCCAGGCGTGGCTGAAGCAGTGCTTGCCGAAACGGTGAAGTTGCACAAGGGCGATCCGGAAAACGTCGCGATGTGGGAACGCTTTATGCCAGCCTGCCGGCTGGAGATCGATCGAATTTATGCCCGGCTCCACGTGTCGTTCGACCATACGCTCGGCGAGAGTTTTTATCAGCCCATGCTGCAGGGGGTGGTTGAGGACCTTGCCAGCAAGGGACTCGCAACCCAGAGCCGCGGGGCGACGGCTGTGTTTTTAGACGGCTATGAAGCACCGCTTTTGATTCGCAAGGCTGACGGAGCGTTTCTCTACGCGACCACCGATTTAGCCACGATTCAATGGCGGATCGCCCACTGGAAGCCCGACCGCATCCTCTATGTCGTCGATCACCGACAAAGCCAGCACTTCCAGCAGGTCTTTGCCACGGCAAAGGCGTGGGGCTATGGCGATGTGAAGTGTGTGCACGTCGCTTTTGGCACAGTTCTCGGGGACGACGGTAGGCCATTTAAGACAAGGGCTGGCGACACCGTTGGCTTGGAGGCCTTGCTCGACGAGGGCGTTGATCGAGCGATGCAGGTCGTCAACAGCGGCGCGGAGAGTCGCGGCGGCGATGGCATGAACGATTCAACCAGGAAGCACGTGGCCGAAACGGTCGGCATCGGCGCGATCAAGTATGCCGATCTTGCGCAGAACCGCACGACGGACTACGTATTCAGTTTCGATAAGATGCTCCAACTCACGGGCAATACGGCCGCCTACATGCAGTATGCGGTGGCCCGAGTGGAAGGGATTTTTGCCAAGGCGGGTATCGATCGCGAGTTGGTGCGACAGGCGAGGGTTCCGCTCCGTTTTACCGATCCGCGAGAGCGGGCACTGGCGATCACACTGACTCGCTTTGGCGAGACGCTAGAAGACGTCGAGGCCGACTACCGCCCCAATGTGCTGACAGCCTGGCTGTACGAATTGGCCGGAGTCTATTCCACGTTCTACGACGCTCTGCCTGTGGCGAAGGCCGAGGGCGACGAACGAGCCACTCGCCTTGTGCTCTGCGATCTCACCGGGCAAATCCTCCGAAAAGGTCTCGAAATGCTAGGCATTGGCGTCGTGGAAAAGATGTAAGAACCCCGACACTGAACCGAATACGGGATGCCACCAACACGATACAATCGTGGCCCGCCTCGGTAGAGCCATGAGCTGAGGGGCGGTTTCAATCCACAGAGCTGTGCCGCAGAGCCACGCCCAAAGAGCCACAGATGACCCGTCCCATCGCCACCATCCGCAACATCGGCATCATTGCTCACATCGATGCTGGCAAGACTACGCTCACCGAGCGAATGCTTTTTTTCACAAAGACGAGCCACAGGCTCGGTGAAGTGGACCGTGGCACAACGATCACAGACTTCGATCCGGAGGAGCAGGAGCGAGGCATTACGATCTACTCGGCGGCGGTGACATTTTGCTGGCAGGACGTGACGGTGAACCTGATCGACACGCCCGGCCACGTCGACTTCACGGCCGAGGTCGAACGCAGCCTGCGAGTGCTTGACGGAGCAGTCGTTGTGTTTTCGGCGCGCGAGGGAGTGGAGGCACAAAGCGAGACGGTCTGGCGGCAGGCAGACAAGTATGGAGTGCCACGCATGGCACTCATCAACAAACTTGATCGCGAAGGCGCAGACTTTTTCGGCACGGTGAACCAAATCAAGCAGCGGCTGGGCGCTCGGCCGCTGGTGTTGCAGGTGCCGCTGGGCATGGGGCCGCCGCACGTGAAGAATCCGTTTCGTGGCTTGGTGGATCTTGTTGAGATGCAGCAACTCACGTTTCCTCGCGACGAATCCAGCGCAGTGCCTGTGAGCACTGTCGTGCGAGGGGAGATTCCAGAAGAGGCCAGAAGCTTGGCAGACGAGTGGCGGGAGCATCTCATTTCAACGCTTTTTGATTTCTCGGACGAGCTTGCCGAACTGGCATTGGCCGAAGCGCCGATCCCGGTGGAATTGATTCGCAAAGTGATCCGGGAGGCCACGATCGCCAGGCAGGTTGTGCCCGTGTTTGGCGGATCTGCATTGGATCTCATCGGGATCCAGCCCGTGCTCGATGCGGTGGCGTGGTATCTGCCGAGCCCGGCCGATGTGCCGCCTGTGGAAGGACTTGATCCAACCAAAAAAACGCCCGTTATGATCGCTCGCAAGCCCGACCCCAAGGCCCCATTCTGTGGCCTCGTCTTCAAGATCGTGGCGGACAAGCACGGCGACTTGCATTACGTGCGCATCTATTCGGGCACGCTCAAGGCTGCCACGAGGGCGTGGAATCCGGCGAGGCAGAAGAAGGAAAACATCGCCCAACTCTGGCACCTGCAGGCCGACCGACGCGAGCAGGTGGAGGTGTGTCAGGCGGGTGACATCGTGGGTGTCATCGGCCCACGGGGGAGCATGACCGGCGATACGCTGTGTGACGCCAACGATCCGATCTTACTTGAAACGATTGAGTTTCCAGAAACAGTGATCTCGATGGCAATCGAGCCGGAGACAAGCCTCGATCGCAAAAAGCTCTCAGAGGCACTCGAGATGATGAAGCGGCAAGATCCGACTTTTCGGGCGATTGAGAGCGGAGAAACCGGGCAGACAATTATTTCTGGCATGGGCGAATTGCATCTGGAGGTGATTCGCCATCGGCTGGATCGCGAGTTCAATCTGCATTGCCGCGTGCACAAGCCTCGCGTGAGCTACAAAGAAACACTCGCAAAAAGTGTCGCCGCCACGGGGCAGGCGAATCGGCAGGTAGCGGGGCAAACGCTCACTGCCACGGTTCATATCAGGGCCGAGCCGATTGACGAACAGGTGGGAGTGCGTGTCGAGCAGCAATGGTTTCCAACGAATGAAACGGCTGCCGCCGTTGCTGCCACGATGGTGCAGGCCGTGGCTGAGAGTGCTGAGCGAGGCGGTCTCAAGGGCTGTCCCCTGTGGGGCACGCGGATCGTGGTTCTGGACAGTCCGTTGCCCGAGCCACCTCCTTCAGATATTGCGATTCGAATCGCCGCCGCCGATGCCATTGAAAAAATGCTGAACGAAGCGGGCACTGTATTATTGGAGCCCATGATGAAAGTAGAAGTGAGCGTGCCGGAGGAACACGTAGGCGACGTGATCAACGACCTCCAGCAACGTCGTGCGATTATCACAGGCACTTCGATTCGCGGCGGCGTGAACGTACTCGATGCGGAGGCGCCGCTTTCCAGCATGTTCGGCTATTCGGCTGCAGTACGCAGCGTGAGCCAGGGCCGCGCCAGCTTCACTATGGCACCGCTGAAGTATGGCCCAGCCTCCGCGGAAACGGTCGAAGCGTTTGCGTGAGCGACTGCAGCGATTTGGGAGAGTAGAATGCGTATCGTTGAGCCAATCCATAAGGCGAGGGCCGTACCCGTGCTCTTTCGGACTCTGATACTCGTTTTTTTAGGGATGGTTCCGGCGGCCGTCAGTGCGACCGATGAACTTTCTGCGAGCATTCTGCCTGTGCTCGCTCGACACTGCATCGGTTGCCACAGCGGTGCTGCGGCGAAAGGCGGGCTCAATCTGGCGACCGATGCATCGGCGGCACTTGCTCCAGCGATGAGCGACATCGCACGATTGGACATAATCGCGGATCGCTTGGGTTCGCACACGATGCCTCCACCCGAGAGCGATGCGCCGCTTGGCGATGCAGACCGAGGCTTGCTTCTGACTTGGATTGAATCGCAGATCGATCGGAGGCTTGCGGGCCAGGCCAATCCGGGTTCTGTCACGATTCGGCGTCTCACTCGCATCGATTACCGCAATACCATTCGTGATCTGTTGGACTGTGGAGTGGATGTCAGCGCGTTTCCGTCGGATGATGTGGCCCATGGATTCGACAATCTAGCCGACATGATCTCGCTTCCGCCGCTGCTGATGGAACGCTACACCGATGCTGCCCAACGCGTCGCTCAGCAGTGGTGTATTCGCACGCTCGGCGAAGGGCATGCCTTGCATCCATCGCCCGAACAGACACCACAGCAACGCGCTCTCAAGATTCTCATCCCACTCGTGTCGCGTGCCTTTCGCCGGCCAATCACGCCGCTCGAAGAACAGTCTGTCCGTAGCTTTTTTGACCAGTGCATGCAGGACTCGTTTCGCTTTGACGAAGCGATGCAGGCCAGCGTGACGCGAATTTTGATTTCCCCACAGTTTCTCTACCGGATCGAAAAAGACGGGCCAATTGGCCAAGACTCCGCACTCAACGATTTTGAATTAGCCTCGCGATTGTCCTACTTTCTATGGAGCAGCATGCCCGACGAGGCGTTGTTTCACCTCGCCGAACAGGGGCAACTCCAGCGAGGAGACAACCTCCAGCAGCAAGTCAAACGGATGCTGCGAGACCCAAAGTTGCGGCATGGTTTGGTCGAGAATTTCGTCGGGCAATGGCTTCAAACGAAGCGGCTGCGCGCCATCCGCCCGGATCCAAAGGCGTTTCCTGAATTCGACGAACCGCTTCGCATCGCCATGGAGGAAGAAACCTTCCGGCTATTCGAGGCGATCCTTCACGATGAGCTCCCCTTCACAGATCTCTTGGACGCTGACTACACGTTTGTCAATCAACGCCTAGCCAGGCATTACGGCATTGCCGGCATCGAGGGGGATGCATTCCAGCGAGTAAGCCTGGCAGGTCTACCGCGACGCGGGGTGTTAACCCATGCTGGAATTCTGGCGATCAACTCCCATCCGCTGCAGACCTCACCCGTGCTGCGAGGAAAATGGATCATGGCAGCCATCTTGGGAACTCCTCCACCGCCGCCGCCGGCTGGCGTTCCTGATTTAGCGGTGGTGGATGCCAGCGCGACGCTCCGTCAGCGAATGGAAATGCATCGCGCTCACACGAACTGCGCGTCGTGCCATGCGAGAATGGATGCACTCGGTCTATCGCTGGAGAACTTCGATGCGATCGGAGCGTGGCGAACCACGGACGGTAGTCTTTCGATTGATCCAACCGGTACTCTGCCCGATGGCGGAACGTTCAAAAACGCCATCGAATTGACGAGTTTGCTGCGAGAGAAGTACTCCGGAGCCCTGCGTAACACTCTGGCTCATTCCATGACAGTCTACGCTCTCGGACGGACGCTTGGCATGTACGATCGGCTTCCGCTGCGTCGCATCATCGCCCGCGTGACTCACGACAACGATCGCCTCTCCACCCTCATCATCGCGATCGTGGACAGCGATTTCTTTGGCCAGCGGCATAACTCTGGGCGCATTGCCGCCGAAAATTGTCCCGAGCCGTTTCATGTTGATATCAGCGGTAATCCCGATCAGCAATCGATTCTGACGGTGCGAGCCAACGCTCAGGCCAATCATCCACTCGAACAAGAAGTCTCTTTTGAGCTCCATACGCTCAAGCCTTTGCTGCATGCCTCCACTCGCAGTGGACGTGCTGTGGGTGTGGGCAAGGCCGTCGGTGGAACCGAACCCAAGCAGGTATTTCGGTATTCGATCACAGTCCCGGTTGATGAGCCGGTGAGTCTGTCGTTTCTCCAAGGGATCATTGGGCAACAAGAATACAGCGACGATTTCCTGAAGGGGATCGCATTCGTGCCCCCATCTGACGAGGATCGCATTCTCGATATTGCTCAATCATCGCATGGCTGGAATGGCTCGTGGAACGGCTCATTGATTGGGCCATCCAACATTCGCCCGGGGACGCTTCTCGCGTTTGATTTCGATGTCGACCTTGTCGCCAAACAGTCTGCCAGTTGCGAAGTGTTTTTAGCCACACCGGGCGGTGTGAATTCATCCATGATTTCCAACTCAGGGCCGTTTCGCATTCAGGGCGAGGGCAAGCATCGCTTGACTCAAGTCGGCATTCGAAACGCTACGACTCACGATGCTTGGAATAGCAACATCACGCTGGTGATTCACTCACGAACCCAAACGGTCATCAGTAATGTGTCTCCCATTCACGCGATTCGTCCTCAGTTGGGAGTGAGTGATACAAGTCCTATCAGATTCGAGCCCGTTGCCATCAACACGGCCGCGGTGTCAGCGGAGCGTCACGTGAGGAATGCACAGAAGGCAACGCTGACCGACCAGAAAAACTCTGTGTGGCGATCGGTGCTGTATGGGATGTGTCGCGTGGCCAGCGATCCAAAACGTGTGTATCTCACTACGACGGAACACGTCGGCGTTGAATTCATCGGCGAGCATGCTGCCCATTTTACGTTCGTTGGAAAAAATGCGACCGACACAGGAAACGGCCTGGCGTTGATAGGAGAGGACGGCAAGCCTGGGCTTGAAGGCGGCAGCGAACCGGAGACGGAGGCATTTCAGGTGGCTTTTCGAGGGGCTGCCACTGTTGGAACGTACCGCGCAATCGTGCGAGTCGTGACGCAGGCAGGGAATACAGGTGTCCCATCCAGTGGGAATCGCGGGGAGCCGCAGGCAGGCTTTTATTCAGTGAACATTCCCGTGGAGGTAATAGTTCAATAGCCTTCACGACGGGCTCAATGCAAGCTCTCAGTGAAGCCCGTGGTGTCGCATGTGTCGATGATGTGCAAACGGATCGAAGGATTGTGTTCCACACTTGCCAAGGAAAGCTCTTATGAAAAATCTGTCACGGCGAACCTTGTTGCGAGGAAACTTGTTGGGAGGAGCCGGAGTGGCCCTGGGGCTTCCGTTATTGGAGGCGATGCAGCACCGATCGACGGCGAGAGCCGCGGCCACCTCTGCGGCCACTCAACGCGTGGCATTTCTGTATGTCCCGAACGGCATCGTTCACGACGCATGGAAGCCAACGACCACTGATGCCAACTACGTGCTGCCATCTAGTCTCGAACCGCTTGCAGGCATCAAAGACGATGTGCTCGTCCTGACAGGTCTCTCGCAGATCCCCTATAGCACGCGAGGCGGTGTGGGGCATGCCCTTCCAACAGCCGCCCTGTTAACTGGTGCGGTTGCAAGCAAAGACCGAATCCAAGTTGGCAAGTCGATCGATCAGGTGATCGCCGACCGAATCGGAGGGGATTCGAAATTGAAATCACTCGAATTGTCGATTCGTGGATCCAACTCGGCTGGGCATTGCGACGGGGAATATAGCTGTGCGTATAGCACGATGATTTCCTATCGGAACGCACACTCCCCGAATCCAACCGACAATAATCCCAGGAGCGTGTTTCGGAGGATTTGCGGCGAACGCGGACAGGTCGCGAATGTCGGAGAACCTACGCGGCAGGAAGAACTTCGCACGCGCGTGCTTGACTCTGTTCTGGCGGAGGCCCGCCGGCTGCATCGTACGCTCGGCACTGCCGATAGGCACAAGCTCGATGAATACATCTATTCAGTTGCAGAACTCGAACGCCGTATCCAACGCATGGCATTGCCAGTTGCAGCAGGCCGGTCGCCGCAACGTTTTGTGTTGGCAGACCAGGTGCCAGATCAGGAGCCATCGGATTTCGGCGAGCACGTGCGGGTGATGGGAGACCTCATGGTGTTGGCTTTTCAGACCGACGCAACCCGAGTGTGCACGTTCATGTTTTCCGTGGCTGCGGGTGGTCAGACGTATCCAATGCTAGGCATCCAGGAAGGCCATCACGAGTTGTCCCATCACGGTGGCAACGAGGAAAAACTTGCCAAGCTTCGAAAGATTGATCGGTACAACGTGTCGCTTTTTGCGTCCATTGTGGAGCGTTTGAAGATGGTTCGCGAAGGGAATCAAACCCTGCTCGACAACTCCATCATTTACTACGGGAGTGGACTTGGGAATGGGAATTCGCACACACCATTCGATCTCCCAGTGCTCGTTGCAGGCCGAGGTGGGGGCACTCTGAGTACCGGCCGGCATCTTCGTTTGCCGATGCATACTTCATTAAATAATTTATGGCTCACCGTACTCAACGCCATGGACACCCCGACCGAAAAATTTGGGGACAGTAGCGGACGGCTGCCGATTGAGGGCCCGATTGAAAGGTAATCCTCATGCCCGGATGACCCGCGTCTTCAGCCAGCGAGGATGGGTGGAGGCAGGCTTAAAAGCTCCAGAAGTGGAATGCACAGTGATTCTCAACAGTCGTTGTCATCGCGGATTGTGCCGAAAATGCTGCCACAGCACTCTTTTTTGCGGTGTGTTGACACAGGGCGGTGCGACCTTTAGATTCGTCGCTCCATTCCGCAGCGACGCCCGCGGCAACGAGTGCCTCCGGATGACGTCGCGAAAAGTGCCTTTTCGGAGGCCATTTTTCGGTCTTGTAGGGCATTTGCCCGGGCTAGACTGCGATCGCTTGGATCCCGAAACGATTCGGTTATTCTGTTTTTGTTTGGATGGTTGAATGTCGATGATTGGCGTGATTGTGTCCTGATTTTGTTTGAATTCTTTGAACTGACTTGAACTGACTTGGAGTTTTGCCGTGGCTGGTCCGACGCAGGAAATCATCCGCATTCGCATGGAGGCTTACGACCACTCCGTGCTCGATCAGAGTGCGGCAGAGATCGTAGACACTGCTAAGCGTACGAATTCTGAAGTGCATGGCCCCATTCCGCTCCCCACGCGGATTGAGCGGTACACGGTGCTTTCCAGCCCGCACGTCGATAAGAAGGCACGTCAGCAATACGAAATTCGGACGCACAAGCGCGTGATCGACATCGTGCAGGCAACAGCCAAAACAATCGAAGCGCTCAACAAACTGAGCCTTCCCGCTGGAGTGGATATCAAAATTAAGGCTTCTTCGCGGTAGTTCTGCGGAGAAGAGGAAAGCAATCAGTAGTTTTTAAGTAGTCGTTTTTAAGGAGCGCACGAAACAGCATGCTTGGACGGCGTTAGTGGGTAAGACTTGGCAACTGCCCAAGTGCTCCCAGAGCCACAAGACCTGTCTCGACGGCGATACCAATGGCGGAACACGGAATGGCTGGACAGACTGAGCAGGTTCGAAAGACGGTGAGCCAAAAGGCTGGCCAAAAAATTGCTGGACCCGCTCTGAAAGGCCGCAAGGGATTGCTTGGCCGCAAAGTCGGAATGACGCAGATTTTTGAGGCTGACGGCACGGCGGTGCCGGTCACTGTGATCGAGGCAGGCCCGTGCCCCGTGGTGGTGGTCCGTTCGGTCGAGCGGGATGGCTACTGCGCTGTGCAACTTGGATTTTTAGACAAGCCTCGCCGCCTGGCAGGCCGCTCGCTGCGAGGCCAAGTCGCAAAACTCGACAGCAAGCGAAGTCGGCGGTTGACCGAAGGCGGTGCGGCCTTACCGGCCAAGGCCAACTGTGAGCCGCAGCGATTCATGCGAGAGTTTCGTGGGGTCTACGACGGCGTTGAGGTCGGTCATGTGCTCACCGTTGAACTGTTTGATGGGGTGCCCTCGGTTGATGTTACAGGCACATCCAAGGGTCGCGGCACGGCGGGCGTTATGAAGAGGCACGGCTTCAGTGGCCAGCGAGCCTCTCACGGCGTCAAGAAGGTGCATCGCCATCAGGGAGGCACCGGGATGAATACGTCGCCGGGCCGTGTGTTTAAGGGAAAGCGAATGGCGGGCCGCTTTGGAAATGAACGCTCAACCATGCGGAACCTCAAGTTGGTGCGAGTGGATCGCGAACGCAATCTTTTGCTCGTGCGAGGGGCTATCCCAGGCCCCAATGGCAGCTATGTGGTGGTGCAACAGACTAATGTGCTCAAGAGAATTGCCGATCCATCGATCGCTCTATCAACAAAGAAAAAGGCGGGTGCCAAGTGAATCTTGCCGTCTACGATATCTCGGGCAAGCAGGTTGGCTCCTACGAGATCGACCCAGCTGAGTTGGCTTCCTCGGTAAGCAAGCAGTTGCTTCACGATGCGGTGGTGATGTATCAAGCCAACCTTCGTCAGGGCACGATGCGCACCAAGAATCGCGGTGAGGTGCGTGGTTCCACGAAAAAGCTGTATCGACAAAAGGGAACGGGCAACGCTCGTGCCGGTGGTCGTCGCAGCGGTACCCGTCGGGGCGGCGGTCATATTTTTGCCAAACGCCCTCGCGACTTCGGATGGCGCATGCCCAAAAAAGCGCTTCGTACGGCTACGCGGATGGCCTTGGCCGCACGCCTGGCTGACGACGAGATTACGTTGGTCAACACTCTGGCGTTGGCTTCGCCTAAAACCGCAACCGTGGCAAGGCTTTTGAGTGCCTTGGGGCTAGGCGAGCACACCGTGCTTGTTTCTCCTGAAAAACACGACGAAAACCTATGGAGGAGCGCCCGCAACATTGAGGGTGTGTCGGTTGCGCCGGTGGGTGAACTCAATGCGTATTCGATCTTGCGTCCACGCAAAATTCTGATGACCACAGGTGCCTTCGACGCATTTCGTGCGACGGTTTCGTCTCGGACAAAGCCACCGCTGGCGGAGTCCAAGCCCGCGATGCGATCCGCTGCCCGAAAGAAGTCCGTGTCGCCGAAGTCGGCGGCAGGAAAGAAGGCGGCTCCCAAAACGCGTTCCAAGCCGAGTGCGTTGGCTGCCTCAACTGCGGCTTCCAAGCTCGGGAAGGGGAAGTAGTTTATGTCAGTACCGGTTCCTCCAGCACCTAGTTTTACCGCAAGGCTTACGCCCCATCAGGTGATTGTGCGACCGCTCATTACCGAAAAGGGGATGCACAGGGCCAACCGTCACAACGCCTACGCCTTTGAGGTGGTTCGCGAAGCGAATAAAGCCGATGTCCGGCGGGCCGTGGAAGAACTGTTCAACGTGAAGGTAGAGAAGGTCGCCGTTCAAAATCGTATTGGAAAGGCCGGCCGCAGTCGCATGCGTCGCACCAGCACCAAGGCTTGGAAGAAGGCAATCGTTACTCTCAAGCCGGAATTCAAGATCAACCTGTTCTAGTCTTTCAATCAGCAGCAATATCAATGGGCATTCGAACATACAATCCAACCAGTGCTGGCCGTCGCAACGCCAGTGTCTCTGATTTTGCCGAGCTTTCGCGCGGCGCCGAGTCGCCCAAGAGCCTTCGCGTGCGCAAGCACAAGACCGGCGGCCGCAATAACCAGGGTAAAATCACGTCTCGGCATCGTGGCGGCGGCCACATGCAGCATTACAGGCTCGTTGATTTCCGTCGCAATAAAGATGGCGTGCCAGGGAAAATCGACTCCATTCAATACGACCCAAATCGCACCTGTCGCGTGGCTCTTGTGCATTACGCTGACGGCGAAAAGCGTTTTATTCTCGCGCCCGAAGGGCTTGTTGCAGGATCGACTGTTCAAAGTGGTCCTTCAGCACCGCCCGAGGTTGGAAACTGCCTGCCGATGTCGGCTATTCCGCTGGGCATGCAGATTCACAATATTGAATTGCAGGCGGGTCGTGGCGGGCGGTTGTGCCGATCGGCTGGCTCGTCTGCCGTGCTTGTGGCTCGAGAATCGCAGTGGGCGCAGATTACTCTGCCCAGCGGCGAAATCCGGAGAGTTCCGGCCGACTGTCGTGCCACAATTGGCGCGATTGGCAACTCAGAGCACATGAATGTTGTGCTTGGCAAAGCAGGCCGCAAGCGATGGATGGGCGTCCGTCCAACCGTTCGTGGCACGGCAATGAATCCAATTGATCATCCTCACGGCGGTGGTGAAGGCCGAACGAAGGGTGGTCGTCATCCCGTAAGCCCAACAGGTAAGAGCGCCAAGGGTGGTGGTACTCGCAAGCCAAGAAAGCCATCGGGCACCAACATTATTCGCCGTCGTAAGAGCCGTCGTTACGGTCAACTCAAAATCCGTTAAGCCGTTTACTGAAGAGCAAAAAAACTACCGGCCTTCGGGCCTGTGCAGGAAAAGAGGGCAGGATACAAACTGCCGTAATACACTATGGGACGTAGCGCAAAAAAAGGGCCGTACATCGATCCTCGCCTGTACGAAAAGGTAGAGGGGCAGCTTTCATCGGGAAGGCGCGACCCCATCAAGACGTGGGCTCGTGCCTGCACGGTCGTCCCGGAGTTTATCGGTCTCACGTTCATGGTTCATAATGGAAAGCAGCATCTGAAGGTTTTTGTCACAGAGGATATGGTTGGCCACAAACTCGGTGAGTTTTCCCCGACCCGCACGTTCCGCGGCCACGGTGGGCGAGTGAAGGAAGCGGCCCCACCTGCGGCCAAGGCCGCGGGTAAGTAAGTCGGTAAAGATCCTCTGCGTGAAGTGAAAGAAGCAGTTCAAAAAAAGTCCACTCAAACAACACATGCGTTACACAGCCACTCATAAATACGCCCGGATCAGTGCTCGTAAAGTGCGGGCGTTGGCAGATCTCGTCCGCGGCAAATTTGCGGACGACGCCCTTGATATTCTGCGGTTTCAGCCGCACCGTGGGGCTCGCATGCTCGAGAAGGTCATCAAGAGTGCGCTTGGCAATGCTGAGCACGCTCAGGCCACGGGCGTGGACGATCTGGTGGTGGTCGATGCTCGCATCGACGAAGGGCCAATGTTCAAGCGGATTCGTCCGAGGGCTCGCGGCATGGCGTTTGGGGTGAAGCGACGGATGTCGCACATAAAAGTCGCACTCGACTCAGCTGAGTAACTACAGAATCACAGTTTTTAAGAAGGCATTTTTCTCATGGGACAAAAAGTAAATCCAATCGGATTCCGGACCGGTATTACCGAGCCTTGGAAGAGCCGTTGGTATGCCTCCAAAAAAGACTTCCGCGAGTTATTGCTAGAAGATTTTCGGATGCGGAAGTTCCTCAAGACAAAATATCGCGCTGCAGCGATTCCCAAGGTGGAGATTGAGCGCACTCGCGACGAAGTAAAGGTGATTCTGCATTCGGCGCGTCCTGGCGTGATTATTGGTCGCAAGGGGCAGGAGGTGGATCGCTTGCAAAGCGAACTCCAAGAACTCATTGGCCGGCGGGTGAATCTCAAGGTAGAAGAAGTTTCTCGGCCCGAGATTATGGCCCAACTCATTGCTGAGGATATCGCCGATCAACTGACAAAGCGGGCTGCTTTTCGGCGTACCATGAAGCGATCCATCGACACAACGATGGATGCGGGCGCAAAAGGTGTAAAAATTCAATTGTCTGGTCGTTTAGGTGGTGCGGAAATGTCGCGATGCGAAAAGGGCATGGCTGGCTCCGTGCCGCTCTCAACTTTGCGGGCAAAAATCGATTACGGGTTCTGCGAGGCTCCCACGGCGCAGGGCAATATCGGAGTTCAAGTGTGGGTCAACCAAGGCATGTACGAGGAGAACGGCGATGGCGCTGATGCCCAAGAGGGTCAAGCACCGAAAAAGCCAAAGAGGTCGTATAAGAGGTGATGCCTCTCGCGGCAACCGCGTCGTCTTCGGCGACTTCGGCCTTCAGGCCGAACAACCGGGGTGGCTCCCTGCTGCGACGATCGAAGCTGGCCGCGTTGCGGCCCAGCAATACCTCCGAACGGAGGGAAGGCTATTCGTGCGCGTGTTTCCACATAAATCGATCACATCTATTCCGTTGGAAACGCGGATGGGTAAGGGTAAGGGCGAGCCTGAGTTTTGGGCAGCCGTTATTAAGCCGGGTGCGATTCTGTATGAAATCGGTGGTGTGTCGGAGGATGCGGCCAGAATGTGCCTCTCGAGGCTGGCGCACAAAATGCCGCTCCGTGTGCGGTTTGTAAAGCGACGGGCCATGTAGACGTTTGTTGGAATACGCAGTGCAAGAAGCATTTCGAGAAGAGAACTTCAGTAACAATATGAGCAAAATACGAGACATTCTTGAGATGAGCGACGAGCAGATCCGTCTCGTCTGGAAAGACGCAGCGGAATCGCTGTTTCGCCTGCGGCTCTCCGCTCAGACAGAAAAGCTTGCGTCCCCCTCTGATGTTCGAAAAGGACGCCACACGATAGCCCGCTGCCAGACGGTGCTCAACCAGCGGGGTAGTCCGATGGTGGCTGATGTTCCTGGGGAGGCCACTACCCCGACAGAGCAAACAAAGAAAATAAAAAAACCAAAGAAAAGTACCTCGTAACATTGAACTCAGTTCCTCAACTGCGTTCTTGAGATAATTCAGGAAATCCCCAAATGCCCAAGCGAATGGAAACAGGAACGGTCACCAGCGCCGCGTCGAGCAAGACTCGCCGCGTTGAGATCCCGCGCGTGATCCGCCATGCCAAGTACGGCAAGATTATGCATCGTCGCACGGTCTGCCACGTGCACGACGAAGACGAAACATCCAAGCTCGGCGACATGGTGGAGATTATCGAATGCCGGCCACGCAGTCGCCTGAAGCGATGGGAACTTGTGCGAGTGGTGTCCAAGAGCACCGCTGTCGATGTGGCTTCGCTTCGCAGCGGCGCAAGGGCCACACAGATGCGAGAGTCGGCGGCCAAGGCTGAGGCTGCCGCAGCAACCGGTGGGCCCTCGCCTGCATCACCAAAATCTGCGCCCCGGACAACTGAAGGGCGGGCCAAATGATTCAGATGCAAACGAGGCTTGTCGTGGCCGACAACACAGGCGCCAAGGAAGTGATGTGCTTCAAAGTGCTGGGTGGCAGCAAGAAGCGAACGGCCGGCCTTGGTGATATTATTGTGTGCAGTGTGAAAACCGTGATTGCTGGCAGCGAGGTGAAGAAAAAGGCCGTTATCAAGGCCGTGATCGTGCGGTGCAAGCGGCCGACGAGGCGAGACGATGGAAGCTATGTGCAGTTTGACACCAACGCATGCGTGATAATCGATAACGAAAAAAATCCAAAAGGCACTCGCATCTTTGGTGCGGTGGCCCGTGAGCTGCGCGATCGCAATTTCATGAAGATCGTCAGCCTAGCCAGCGAGGTGGTGTGATGCTGATTCGTTCCGGTGACATGATCGAAGTGCAAACAGGCAACTCGCGTGGCAAGCGAGCAAAAGTCATTTCTGTACTCAATGACAAGGGAAAAATCGTCGTCGAGGGCGTCAACTTAGTCTACCGCCACATGAAACGCAGCCAGAAGAATCAGCAGGGCGGCCGGCTGAGCAAAGAAATGCCGATTGATGTTTCCAACGTGTTGATTGTGTGCGGTTCCTGCAGCAAAGCCACGCGAATCGGCGTGCGGGTATCGGCCGACGGAGGCAAATCGCGGTTCTGCAAGAAGTGCGGCGCAGAATTGAGCGTGCTGAGGCCGCCGCGAGCGGTAAAGGCACTCGGAAAGAAGGCAGTCGCCTCGAAGGCAGCGGTCAGTACATAAGGGCATTCGGATAAAGGGCCAAGCGCCGGACTCTCGCGATACACTCTCAAGATTCAAGGACAGTTTTGATGGCAAAGACAGTAAAGAAAACAAAAGCGGTAACTCCGAAAGCATCGCCTTCGTCGGTGCCTGCTGGCACGCCGCGGATGTTGGATCACTATTTAAAAACAGTTCAACCGGCGCTTGGCAAGGCGCTTTCCCGCACGAATTCCCTGGCGATCCCACGGCTCGAAAAAATCGTCGTAAACATGGGTGTCGGGGTTGCTGTAACGGAGAAAAAATACCTCGAGGAGGCCATTGGCGCGATGGCGCAGGTGACTGGACAGAAGCCGATTGCCACGCTCTCTAAAGTTGCTGTCTCCGGATTTAAGCTGAGAGAAAACCTCCCCATTGGCTGCAAGGTTACATTGCGTGGCCGGCGGATGTATGAATTTCTCGACCGACTTGTGTCGGTCGCGCTTCCGCGGGTGCGGGATTTTAGAGGACTGTCGAGTACCGCCTTTGACGGCCACGGCAATTACAGCCTTGGTCTTTCGGAGCAGATGGTTTTTCCAGAGATCAACCCGGATAAATACACTCGCCCGCAGGGGATGAATATCACGTTAGTCACATCGGCTAAAAACGACGACGATGCCCGCCAGTTTTTGCGGGCCATGGGAGTTCCGCTGAAAAAAGACAAGGAAGACGATGATGCCGCTGCGTAGCGGTGTTCGTACGATTGAATAGCAGCCCCCCAAGGGGCAGGCATCCCTGAAGCGAGTCCCCCTCGGCTCGCGGTTGGAAAAATATATGGCAAGTAAGTCAAAAATCGCAGCCGCCAAGCGGCCGCCTAAGTTCTCCACCCGGGCTGTGAATCGCTGCATGCTCTGCGGCAGGCCCCGTGCGGTGTACCGTAAGTTTGGGATTTGCCGTATTTGTTTTCGTAAGCTCGCTGATCAAGGCAATATTCCTGGTGTTCGTAAGGCCAGTTGGTAAGGGGCCATCTGGCACTGGCCAGTTGGTTCTGTGTGATGCTTTTTAATTTACAAAGGCTCTTTTGACATGATGACCGACCCCATCGCCGACATGCTCACTCGCATCCGCAATGCGGTGCGCATTGAACGCGCGACCGTGGAGATTCCTAGTTCGAAGGTAAAGCGAGGCGTCGCAGACGTTCTCAAGCGAGAGGGATTTATTTGGGATTGGCGTGAAATCAGTTCAGAATCGGGCCCGTCATCCAAGCTGCATTTGGAGCTGAAGTACGGCCCAAACGGCGAGCGGTTGATCCGACATATTCGGCGAGTCAGTTCACCCGGCAAGCGAGTCTATAGCCGGTCAGTGCTCCTGCGTCCTGTTCTGGGAGGCCTAGGGATTTCGATTCTTTCCACATCCAGCGGCGTTGTAAGTGATCGAGAAGCCAGGCAGCGAAAACTCGGCGGCGAAGTGCTCTGCGAGTTGTGGTAGTCATAGAAAGGTCACGGATTCATGTCTCGCATCGGTAAAGCACCAGTCACCATTCCCAAAGGCGTCAAGCTGGCTGTTGAAGCAGGCACGCTCAGGGTCGAAGGACCGCTTGGCAAACTCGAGCAGCGGCCGCATGCCGCTGTTGGGATTGAAATCGATCAGGCCGCCAGCGTTGTGAAAGTCACTCGATCCGACGACAGTCGTATGTCGCGGGCCTTGCACGGCCTCACGCGGGCTTTGGTGGCGAATATGGTCGAGGGTGTCACGAAGGGCTACGAGAAAAAGCTTGAAATCGTGGGCGTCGGCTATATCGCAGCGATCCAAAAAAATACGCTGCAGCTTCGCGTTGGCTTTGCCAATGAACTGCAGATACCGATTCCAGCAGGCCTCACCGTTCTCTGTCCCGACCAGACGCATATTGTGATCAAAGGAATCGATAAGCAACTTGTTGGCCAGTTTGCGGCCGAAGTTCGTGCCAAGCGCAAGCCCGAACCATACAAGGGCAAAGGCATCCGGTATGAAAATGAGCAAGTGCGTCGCAAGGCCGGCAAGGCAGTCACGAAGTAGCCGCACTGCTCGGAACGAATGGAAGCCAGAAACCCAAATTAGTTTTTCATTGAAGCCCGTTTAACCCAAGTATTTTACAGCCCCCATGGATCACTCACGAACAATTCTCAGGCAGCGCATGCGACGCCGCCACCGCGTGCGCCGAGCCATTCGCGGCACGACAGAGCGTCCGCGATTGGCCGTATTTAGAACGCATAAGCATATTTATGCGCAGGTCATCGACGACTCAACGGGCTGTACCCTCGTGTCGGCAAGTTCAATGGACAAGGAGATTCGCGACAGCGTTGCGTTTGGCGGCAACAAGCAGGCTGCCGAGGCGATTGGGCGTGCAGTGGCTGAGCGTGCCGCTGCGGCTGGTTTGAAAAAAGTATGCTTTGATCGCGCTGAGTTTCGCTATCACGGCCGCGTGGCAGCTCTGGCCGATGCGGCGCGGGCCGCAGGCTTAGAATTTTAAAGGAAAAGAAAAACCATAATGGCAAACCCAGCAAACAGCTCCGAACGCACCCCCGATCGACCCCAGCGAAGGCAGCCGGGCGGATCGGGCGGCAAGGAAGCCCGAGGCGGTGAATTCGCTGAAAAAGTCGTGAAAGTGAGGCGTTGCGCCACGGTCGTAAAAGGCGGCCGTCGATTTAGTTTTGCGGGCCTTGTGGTCGTCGGAAACGGTCGGGGGAGGGTTGGCTGCGGGTACGCAAAGGCCAACGAAGTGCCACCGGCAGTTGAAAAAGCGATCAAAGATGGAATGAAAAACCTGATCGATGTGCCAGTTGAGTCGGGCACAATTCCCCATCGTGTTGAAGGCCTGAGCGGCACCTCCCGGGTGATCTTGCTCCCAGCCAGTCCTGGTACGGGCATCATTGCTGGGGCGGCGGTGCGGGCGGTTTGTGAGTCGGCCGGCATTCGCGACGTTTTGAGCAAGGCACACGGTTCGACCAACCCCGTCAATCTCGTCAAGGCGGCGCTCGATGGGCTGAAGCAGTTAAGAACTCGCAGCGACGTGGAGCGGCTGCGTGGCGTGACTCTTTCATAAGCTCTGTCAGAAGAACGATTCAAAAAGAGTGTCAGGTATTTGGGTAAGGTAGAGCCTCAGTCGAGCAACTTCAGTCGAGCAAGGAATTCATCATGCAGATCAGCGATGTCAACCGGGGTATTCATAAGAACCGCAAGCGGCTGCGCATTGGCCGCGGCCCAGGCTCCGGCCGTGGAAAAACATCTGGTCGTGGTCACAAAGGGCAAGGGCAACTCGCTGGCTGGAGCGCGCCGTCGATTTTCGAAGGTGCACGGATGCCACTCATTCGACAGATCCCGAAGCGAGGGTTTCACAACCGTTACGGCAGGATTGTCATCGGCATTAACGTGGATGATCTCAATACATGTTTTTCCTCTGGAAGCCAGGTCAGCCCAGAGACTCTTCGTACGGCTGGTCTTGCCAAAGGCATCTGGGATGAAGTAAAGATTCTCGGCGACGGAGCCCTGATGAAGTCGCTACAGGTTTCGGCGCACCACTTCAGCGCTCAGGCTCGGGAGAAGATCCTGGCAGCCGGTGGAACGGCGACTGAATTGCCAGGCCCGGCACCCGTAGTGCGGAATAAGAAAAAGGCATCGCGGAAAAAGCCCCTGGCCGGGTAGTGTATGGCTCCAGTGCCTCACGATGGAGCAAAGGAGTCAGTCACGTGCTCGAAAAACTTCGCATTATTTTTACGATCCCCGAACTGCGTCAGAAGATTCTGTTGACGCTTGGATTGCTAGCAATCTATCGGGTGGGCTGGCAGGTTCCGCTGCCGATCGTTGACCCCAAGGCCATGACAGCCTTCGCGGAGGAAGCTGGTGGCATTAGCGATCTGCTCAAGACGGTAGCTGTATTTTCAGCCAGCCAACTCTCGCAGGCCACGATCTTCGGTCTCGGGATCATGCCCTATATTTCAGCGTCCATTATCTTCCAACTGCTTGGAACAGTCTGGGCTCCGCTGGAGCGGTTACAAAAAGAGGGCGAGGCCGGGCGCAAGAAGATCAACGAATACACTCGCTATGCCACGGTGGTGATTTGCTTGGTTCAGAGTTGGGCCTATGTTGCGTTTTTGTCAAACACGCAAGTGGGCGAGATGCCCTTGATTCAACCCAGCTTTCTCGTTGACGGTAGGCTACCGCTGGCGTGGCAATTTACTGCCGTGATGACGATGACAGCAGGCACTATTTTTCTTATGTGGCTGGGCGAGCAGATCGATGAGTTTGGCATTGGCAACGGCATCAGTCTCTTGATTATGGCCGGTATTCTGGCGGCCATGCCGAGCGCCCTCGTGGAATTAACCAGCGATACAACATGGGAATTGGGAGGTGCGGGCGGAAAAATGGGAATCGAAACGATTCTCGTGCTCGCCGCGCTGTTTGTTGGCGTCGTGGCAGGCGTTGTTTTTATGACGCAAGGGCAGCGACGCATCCCTACGCAGAGTGCCAAGCACGTGCGAGGCAGGCGTGTGTATGGCGGTACCAGGCAGTATCTGCCGCTTCGCGTGAATCAGGCCGGTGTGATGCCGATTATTTTTGCCAGCTCGTTATTACTCTTTCCACAAATGCTTTTTCAGTACTTGCATAATGCGAATCCCGGCAGTGCCATTCTGGGGTCTTTGCACGATTCTTTTACGAGAGGCCAGTCGTATCTCTACAACGTGCTCTACGTCGTGCTGATCTACTTCTTCTGTTATTTCTGGACGGCGATCACGTTTAATCCCAAGGAGATGGCAGACAACCTCAAGAATTTTGGGGCATTTATTCCGGGCTATAGACCAGGCAAGCGAACTGCCGACTTTCTGGAACGAGTGATGGAGCGAATCACGTATGTCGGTGCTGCGTTTTTAGCACTGGTTGCTATCATTCCGACGATCGTGGGTGGATCGCTCGGGATTCCGTCGCAGATCGCGAGTTTCTACGGAGGCACCGGGTTGTTGATTGCAGTGAGTGTGGCGTTTGACCTCGTGCAGAAGATCGACAGCCATCTGGTGATGAGGAATTACACGGGGCTCCTAGAGAAATCCTAACTCGCCAATCCTGAAGCTATTCAAGCAGCTGTGGGGCCTTTGCTGCTGGTGCGGAATGTTTCCTCTGTGGCCCATTCATTGACTCCTTCGTCACGACGCAGATACGCCATGCGGATCATCCTTATCGGACCGCCAGGGGCTGGCAAAGGCACTCAGTGCCAACGGCTTGTGGACTATCTGCGTGTGCCACATCTCTCAACGGGCGAGATGCTGCGAGCGGCTGTGCGAGCCGGTACAGCCGAGGGGCTTGCCGCTGCGCATTTCATGGCCCAAGGGCAGCTTGTGCCTGACCCAATGATTTTGGGGTTGGTGACCAAGCGATTGGAAGCCGCGGATTGTCGAGATGGATGCCTGCTCGATGGTTTTCCGCGTACGTTACCGCAGGCGGCAATGCTGGATGACTTGCTCGACTGCCGCGCCATGAGCGTCGACGGTGTGATCGAACTGGCGGTGCCTCGGGACGAACTGGTCCATCGGATGCTGGCTCGCAAGCGAGAGGATGACAACCCCGAGATTTTTGCCAAGCGTATTGCCAGTTTTGAGGTTCAAACCGCTCCGTTACTCGACTACTACAAGCGACAGGGGAAGCTTGCTAGCATTGACGGGCTGGGCACGGCGGACGAGATTTTTAACCGAGTGCGTGAGGCGTTACGGCGATTGAAGCGAGATTCTTGACAGGGCTAGCCTCGGCTACCCGCTCGCCATCGCCTCGGTTGGCGAGTTCTTGACGCGGATGGGCTACGACAATCCGAACCATCGCTTGAGAAAGCGTGGGGTCGGGTGAAGTTGATGCGAGTCGGCGTATCCTCGCATCGAGGCGGAGGCTTTACCCGCCCCCGGCGGATTCCTACCGCTCGGGCCTTCGGACAGTGATCGACGTGTTTTCACGGTCTGTCATTGGATCAAAATGGTTCCCGAGACATGCGTTCAATGAAATACCTAGTTGGAGAGAGTGCGGCGGGCGGTATACTGCTAAGCCGATGCAGCGGCCGTTCGGTATTTTCTCAAGTTTCCTTCAGCGTGGTGCAGAGTTCGTGGTAAATCTTCGTTCTGAGCGTGAGATTGCGGCCATGCGCCGAGCTGGCCTTGTGGTGTGGGGCGCGCATCAACTCGCTTTGTCGCTGGTGAGGCCAGGCGTGACAACTGGTGAGATGGACCGAGCGATCGAACAGTTTTTTCTAGATCATTCGGCCGTTCCGCTGTTCAAAGGAGTTCCTGGGAAGGTGCCGTTTCCTGCCGTGTGTTGCATGTCGGTAAACGAAGAAGTCGTGCATGGGATTCCGAGCGATCGCGTGCTGCTTGCGGGAGATATTGTGAGCATTGACACCGGCTGCAGTGTAGGAGGGTGGTGCGGAGATTCTGCAGTTACCTATCCTGTGGGCGAAATCGATGCGGATGTTCAGCGACTCCTCGACTGCACATCCGGTGTGCTGGCTCTGGCGATTCAGTTAATGGCCACGCGGAACCGCTGGAGCGACGTGGCTACGGAGATGGCCAAATTCGTCCGGGATTACGGCTTCACCGTGGTCGAAAACTTTGTGGGACATGGGATTGGACGAAAAATGCACGAGGATCCCCAAGTTCCAAATTTTTGCACCCCGTCCTTTCGCCGCAACCACGACTTTGAGCTGGAGTCGGGCTTGGTGATCGCGGTGGAGCCTATGGTGAATATGGGTTCCAAGAAGGTGCGAGCCCTCCCTGACCACTGGACGCAGTCAACCGTCGATGGGCGGCCAAGTGCGCACTTTGAGCACACGGTGGCGTTGACAGAAAACGGCCCTGTTGTGCTGACGGCAGGGCCAGCGGCAGGCGATGCCTCAGCTACGGAAGCGTTGGTTTAATTCGCTATTACAATCGTTGCGGGGGAGCCGATTGCGGAATTTGCCCGAGATAAGGCCCCCCCTTGTGATTGCTGCTGGCTTCTCCCTATACTCCGCGGTTTCCCACGAGTCATTCCCGATTTCGCCAGTCACCCTGAACGAGTTAAAGGCGTGGTCGGTAGCCCACCACGAGCTGTTGTATGAAGGTTCGCGCCAGCGTTCGCCGAATGTGTGAAAAGTGCAAGATCGTTCGAAGGCGAGGTGTCGTCTTTGTTGTCTGCGCTGATCCTCGCCACAAACAGCGGCAGGGGTAGAAAACAGAATTCTAGAAGAGTATTCATGGCTTTTTCGGTATTTTCGTTTTGGCGAGCCGTTTGAGTGAGTGCAGGAGTTTGAGTTGCGTTGAGAATGATTGCTTGAGTGCCCGGAACATTCCCTGAGATTTTGAGCCATGCCCCGCCTCCTCGGTGTTGATATCCCGTCAGAGAAGAAGACCATCTACTCGCTCCAATACCTGTACGGTGTGGGGCAGAGAGTGGCTCGCGATTTGTGCCACAAGGCCGGCGTTGATCCCGAGGGGATCGCCCGCAATCTGCACGAGGATGAGTTGGCTCGCCTCGCATCTTTAATGGATAAAGATTATGTCGTCGAGGGACAGCTACGACGGCAGGTGGCCCAAAACATTTCGCGTCTGAAAGACATCGGCAGTTATCGCGGAGTGCGACATAGACGTGGGTTGCCCGTTCGAGGTCAGCGCACGCGTACCAATGCTCGCACTCGCAAGGGGCCAAAGAAAACGGTCGCCGGCAAGAAGGGCGTGAAGGATCTCAAGTAGACAGCAGTTTGGATGCGTAAGCACTCAATTGTGGCGACCGCAGGGTTGAGCCAAGGCCCGAAAGGGTGGCAGTTTTCAGAGCGAGTCAGTTTTAAAGAGTCATCAAAAGAATCATTCATAGAGCAGGTTCATGTCAAAGGTTGCAAAGACAAAAAAGAAGAGCGTGTCGGCTGGAATTGCCTACATAACGGCAAGTTTCAACAACACAACAGTCACCATTACAGACACCAAGGGGGACGCGCTCTGCTGGTCGAGCGGTGGCACGTGCGGCTTCAAGGGAAGTCGTAAGGGAACGCCCTATGCGGGCCAGTGCGCTGCCCAGCAGGCTGCCGAAAAAGCTGCCAAGTTTGGCGTAAAGGAGCTTGAAGTCCGAGTTCGTGGGCCTGGAAGCGGCCGTGAAAGCGCGATCACGGCGTTACAGGCTGCTGGTATGAATGTGAAAAGTATCGAAGATATCACTCCTCTGCCGCACAACGGTTGCCGTCCGCCAAAGAAGCGACGCGTCTGACGAACATGGTCCTGCGTGATTGCTGCTCCTTTTTTGAACACACTTTTTTCGCATCCTGAACATCTCCCCACCCACCTCTCTCACGGTACTCGAGCATAAAAATGGGACGTATTACTGGGCCAGTGTGCCGCCTGTGTCGCCGTGACGGCTTGAAGTTGTTTCTCAAGGGCAATCGGTGCGACACTCCGAAGTGTGCCTTTGAGCGGCGACCTACTCCTCCTGGCATGGTGCAGAAACGGCGCAGCAAGCCGACGGAGTACGGCCTTCATCTGCGCGAAAAGCAGAAGGTAAAGCATTATTACGGCGTGCTTGAGCGACAGTTTCGTACGTATTTTTCGCGTGCCGAACGAGGCAAGGGCAATACCGGCGAAACCCTTATGTCCCTGCTCGAGCGTCGCCTCGATAATATCGTTCATCGCATTGGCTTTGCTCCGTCGCGATCCGCTGCACGCCAGATGGTGATGCACGGCCACATCACGGTCAATGGCCGGCGATTGGATGTGCCGAGCTATCTCGTGAAGGCCGGCGATTTACTGCGAGTGAAGAATCGGATGAAAAGCTTGCAGTTGGTGCATGCCGCCCTAGCGGATTCGCGACGCGATGTGCCCGATTTTCTCTCGCGGGCCGACGGTCCGATTCCAGAGGGACGGATCGATCGACTGCCGTCGGCCGACGACGTCTCGATTCCTGTGCAGGCGAATTTAATTATCGAGTTGTGTTCGAAGTAGTTGTTTTCAAATACTTTTCGCTTTTTCATCAATAGAGTTCAAACTGTTTAACGGGAGTTTTGCATGCATATCCGCTGGCGAGGCCTTGAGTTGCCCGGTTCGGTCGTGGCCGATCCAAAGACGCTCTCCGCGACGTATGGCAAGTTCGTTGCGGAGCCATTTGAACGAGGCTTCGGTACGACTGTAGGAAACAGCCTACGGCGCGTGTTGTTATCGAGTCTTGAAGGGAGTGCTGTCACTCAGATTAAAGTGGGCGGTGCCCTGCACGAGTTTACGACCATCAAGGGCGTGCTCGAAGATATTACTGATATCGTTTTGGCGGTGAAGAGTTTAGTAGTCAAAAACCATAGCGACTCTACGAGAGTGATTCGCGTTGAGAAGAGCACGCGTGGCCCGGTCACCGGGGCCGATGTTCAAACGGACGAGGCGGTTGATGTAATAAGCCAAGATCTTGTTCTGGCCACGCTTACAGACGACGTGCCTTTTGAGCTTGAAATGGTCGTGGAAAATGGCCGTGGGTATGTGCCTGCAAGTGAGCACAGTCCCGAAGCGCAGGAGATCGGCATTGTGCCGGTTGATGCAGTGTTTAGTCCGGTGACCCGCGTGCGTTATGAAGTCGAAGAGACTCGCGTTGGTCAGAAGACAAACTATGACAAGCTCACGATGGAAATTTGGACAAACGGCACGGTGACTCCCGAAATGGCGCTCGTCGAAGCCGCCAAGATCATGCGGAAGCATCTCAACCCGTTCGTGGGCTACATGGAGCCCCGCCAAAGCGTCAACTTGGCTGCAGTCGGCAGTCCGTTATTGATCGAAGCTCCTCTGGAAAGTCGTCTCGGTATGCTCCTTTCCGACCTCAAGTTGTCGTTGCGTGCTAGCAACTGCTTGGAGGCGGAAAACATTTCGACGCTCCGCGATCTTGTGTCACGATCCCGAGAAGAGTTGCTTGAGGTCAGAAACTTTGGCGACACAACGCTGGAGGAGATTGAAGAGAAGTTAGCTGAGGTTGGCTTGACGCTTGGAATGCAGGTGCCGGCTACGATTGAAGCGTGATACTCGTGTGTTGGGGAATTCCCGATACATGCCAGTCGCATTCGTCATTCGGATTGAAGACAAGATAAAAAGACAAGATAGCAAAGAAAAAACAACCGGATCAAAGGACTCTATTCATGCGACATCGTCGTAAAGGCCGTGTGCTCGGACGCAGCCCGTCTCACCAAAGGGCTCTGTTGCGTAATCTGGCTTCTGCTCTCATGTTGACTGAGCGTGAGGTAGAAGTTGATGAGGTCGGTGCGCCAAAAGTGGCTGGTCGAATTATTACGACCGTTGCGAAGGCCAAAGAAGTGAGGCCCTTGGTCGAGCGTTGCATCACTGTTGCCAAGCGGGGTCTTGTGGCTATCGGTCAGGCTCAGGAGTTTGGCAGTTTGGCTGTCCGCGATTCAGCGGAGTGGAAAAAATGGCGAACGAGCGACCAGTGGCAAAAATGGGCCCGCGCGTCTGCCCCGGCTGTCACCGCTCGGAGACGAGTGGTGCAGTTGCTCGGCGATAAAAAAGCGGCCCGAATCCTTTTCGAGAGGATCGCTCCCCGTTTTGTAGATCGCCCCGGTGGCTACACGCGTATTTTAAAGCTTGCCACGCCCAGGCTGGGAGATGCTGGCCCGCGGGCCATGCTTGAGTTTGTTGGCGAAGCAGCCGGCCTGCAAAAGCCCCCTGCGCCACGGATTGAGTCGGTTAAGCCGCCCAGGAAATCTCGGACTGGCTAACGGTAGAGGGTTGAAAAAGGCTTCTCTTGCTCACGACCTTTTGCCGGAAAAGAAGCAGTTCTTGCCGGGAATAGGCCGCACGCCTTTAATCGAATAGGATATGGCTAGGCTGTGATCTGCTGGCTGAAATGGCTTCTTGCGTGCAAATCCAGTGACTCACGAGGGCTTCTGATCTATGGCTGGCATACTGTGCAAAAAGTGGCGGGCTCACTCTGGTTTGGCTGTCCGTTTGGTGTTGTTGGCATGGATCGGACTGGGCGGTTTTGGCATAGCCAGCCTCGGCACATCCTGTCTTTTTGCAGCCGATGAACACTTTGGTATTCCGCAGGTCAAGGCTATCAATGAGCAGGTAGGGGCGGGCTGGGCTGACGCTGGATTGCAGCCATCGGCGGCAGCCACAGACGGGGAGTGGTGCCGTCGTGTGTATCTGGATGTGGTCGGCCGAATTCCAACGGTCGATGAGTTGCAAAAATTCGTCGGCGACTCCGCTCCCACCAAGCGAGCCGAGCTTGTAACGCGATTGCTGGGCGACGATTGTGTCGATGAGTATGCCCGCAACTGGACCGATATTTGGACCACCGTGCTGGTTGGTCGGAATGTGGAAAACGATTTAGTAAATCGCCCCGGACTGCGTCAGTGGCTGCGGCGAGCCTTTTCAAAGAACATGCCGTACGATCAGTTTATGGTTGAGTTGGTGACAGCAACTGGTTCAAACGCCAATAAGGAAGGCGTTGAGGGCTTCAACGGCGCTACCAATTTCCTGAGCGGCAAGATGGCAGAAGATGGCGCCCAAGCCACCGCCAAAACAGCGCAAGTTTTCTTGGGCCTGCAGGTGCAGTGCACGCAGTGTCACAATCATCCGTTTAATAAGGGAAAGCAAAATCAATTTTGGGAGTTCAACGCGTTCTTTCGCCAGACGAGGGCCTTGCGCAGGTTTGAAGGCACGAGGGATGTACAATCCACTGAACTGGTCAACGAGGATTTCGCTGGTGAAGGCGGGAATCCGGAGGAGGCTGAGCTGTACTATGAGCTCCGCAACGGCGTCAAGAAGGTGGCGTATCCAGTCTTTGTTGACGGTACGGAAATTTCTAAGAGCGGCTACCTGCCGGGCACGATGGCAGACGGCAAGGCATACGGAACAGATCGCCGCAAGGAGTTAGCAGAGTTGATGCTCGTCAGCCCATTGATGCCCAAGGTGATCGTGAATCGCATGTGGGCGCACTTTCTCGGCTACGGCTTCACGAAGCCGATTGACGACCTCGGCGAGCACAATGCCCCTTCTCATCCCGAATTGCTCAATGGTCTTGCTGAACAGTTTCGGGAGCAGAGTTTCGATCTCAAGGAGCTCATCAAATGGATCGTACTTTCCAAGCCCTACGGTCTGTCGAGCAAGGTCTCAAAGGCCAACTCGCGAGATGATCCCACGTTAGGAGAGAAACCCAAGTTTTCTCATTTTTATCTCAGGCAGATGCAGGCCGAAGAGCTCTACGAATCCCTGTTGACTGCCACCGAGGCTGATCAAACTGGTGAGAAGGGGGAGAAGGCTGCCAAAAAGAAAGACGCATGGCTGAGTCAGTTCGTCATCGCTTTTGGTACCGATGAAGGAGATGAGGCCACCACGTTTAACGGATCGATTCCTCAGGTGCTCATGATGTTCAACGGGGAGTTGGTGAAGCTCGCAACCAGCACCGGAAAAGGAGGCTTTCTGGATCGAGTTGCTTCCAGCGGCCTCAAGAACCAAAGCAAAATCGATGCCCTCTATTTGGCGGCTCTGGCTAGGAAGCCCTCCACGAAGGAGGTTGCTACGGCCAATGACTTGATGGTGGCACGCAAAGGGGATGCGATTGGGGCCCTCCAAGACATCTGGTGGGCCGTACTGAATTCCAACGAGTTTATTATCAATCATTAAGTGTTTGGCCGAATGGTGTGCCCGAGTAGGGTCGGTAGGCTGGCTTTATTTGCCGTTTGACAGGGAATAAGGCATGCTATAGGCCGCGAATAGATGCCTACAAAGGGTGAGTGGTTGCTGGTTTCGATGTTTCATACCGTGAAGGAGTTGAAGAATGAGTTCGCATTTTTTTGATATTCCGGAGGGAATGAACCGTCGCCACTTCATGAGCCACTTGGCAGGCGCCGCGGCCCTTGCTGCCCCAGCCACCGCATTTACAAACTCGCTTCTGGCGAATGTTGCCGATTTAAAGAAGCGGCATAAAGCCGCGATTCTTTTGTGGATGGGCGGCGGTCCAAGCACGATGGATCTATGGGACCTGAAGCCGGGGGCATCTACTGGCGGTCAGTTTAAGCAGATATCAACGAGCGCCGACGGCGTAGCGATTTGCGAGCACTTGCCGCTCATGGCCAAGCAAATGCATCACATGGCAATCGTACGGTCCATGAGTACTCGCGAAGCCGACCATATGCGAGGTCGCTACTACATGCACACGGGCTATGTGCCCAATCCAAATGTCGAATATCCCAGCTACGGCTCTGTGATCGCGCATGAGTTGGCTGAGAAGGTGCCAGATCTTGAGATTCCCCCATTTGTTTCCGTTGGGAGCGGCAGCGTTGGCCCAGGCTTTCTTGGAATGACGTGGGCCCCGTTTGTGGTCGACTCCAACGGCAATGTGCGGAACCTCGACACAGGCATTGATCCGGCTCGAATGGCCCAGCGAATGGAGATGCTCGCAACCATTGAGAAAAAGTTTATTGGCGAAAAGCGAGGCGGTTCGTCAGAAGACCACGCCAAGGTGCTCGACAGAACCGTCAAGCTGATGACGAGCAAGCAAATGGAAGCCTTCAAAGTGACGAAGGAGCCAAAGGAAGTTCAGGAGAAGTACGGTACCACTGGATTTGGCAAGGGTTGCCTCATGGCAAGGCGGCTGGTCGAAATGGGGGTTCCGTTTGTGGAGGTCGATCTGGGCGGATGGGACATGCACGCTGGCATCTTCCAGACGCTTGCAGACACAAAACTTCCAGAACTCGATAAGGCAATGAGCGCGCTTGTCAGCGATCTGGCCGACCGAGGCATGCTCGATGATACGGCAATCATCTGGATGGGAGAATTTAGCCGCACGCCAAATATTAACGGTGGAGGTGGGCGTGATCACTGGGCGAGGAGTTGGAGCGTGGTGGTGGGTGGTGCTGGATTCAAGCGAGGTGTGGCGGTGGGCGAGACGAGTTCTGATGGCAAGGAAGTCATCACAGAGCCCTATTCATCTCAAGATGTGATGGCCAGTGTTCTGAAGTCGCTGGGGATCTCGCTGGAGACGACGTTCACGGCCAAGAATGGCAGGCCGATGAAGATCGCCAATTCTGGAAAGGTGATCAAGGAGCTGTTTTCCTGAGCCGAGTCCGAGGAAACATTCCCTCAGGGCAGCCTCTGGACGGTGGAACGGCCCCGCAAGCGATCCTTCAGGCAGGTTCTCCAGAGAGTGTCGAAACCGTTTCTAGTGGGGTCGTTCATTTATCTGGCACGCTTCGACCTGTGGTCTGGCTTGTGGTGCCTGTGCTTGTTGAGCAGTTGCTAGCGCTCTCTGTTGGATTTACCGATAAGTGGCTCGCGGGCAATCTGCTCGAGGGGCCCGAGTTTCTAGCAGCCGTCGGGCTTGTGGCCTACTGCTTGGGTTTTTTACCAGTTCTCTTTGCAATTCCGTCGATAGCCGTCACGGCGTTGGTGGCTCGTAGTGTTGGCGCTGGCGATATGCCAGCAGCGAGGCGGGTCGCTGCCCAAGCGTTTCTCGTGGGAGCGTTGCTTGTGGCTCTGCTGTTGACGCTGAGCGGTATTGTCGGAGAGTCGTTCGTCAGGGTCCTGGGGTTGCCGCCAGCGAGTGCCGGGCTGGCGTTGCGCTATTTGTCCATCGTGCTGCCGGCGCTCCCGGCAATAATGATTATTCACGTGGGCGTGTCGGTGCTCCGAGGTGCCGGAGACATGCTGGCCGGTCTGCTCGCGATGTCGGTTGTGAACCTCATCAATGCGGCGGCGAGCTTCGCGCTGGCCACAGGGTGTGGTGGCCTGCCTTGCTTGGGTTGGGAGGGGCTAGCATGGGGCACGCTGGCTGGGTACGGCTGCGGTGCGATCTGCGTGATCGGACTGCTTGCCCGTACCGGCCACGGCCTACGACCAAGCCAGGCCGATTGGCGGCCCCATCCAGCGTGGCTCAGGCGTATCTGGCACGTTGGAGTACCGGCTGGAGTCGATTGCGTGGGCAATGCGGCCTGCCACTTGGGATTTCTCTCAATTGTCAACCGTCTTGGCAATATCGATGCGGCGGCCCACTCGCTTGCGATCACTATCGAATCGGTTGCATTTCTACCAGGGAGTGCGTTTCAGGTGGCTGCAGCCACGCTCGCGGGACAGTTTCTGGGCGCTCGAGATGAAAAACGGGCGAGAGACAGCGTGTGGCTAGCCGCGATGGCCTGCATGGGGCTCATGAGTATCCTCGGGTTTGTGCTGTTTAGCGTGGCCGATCCGCTGGCGGCGTGGTTTGTGGGCGGGGCTTCCCGGGAGCCAGAAGTCGCAAGACTAACCGCACAACTTGTACGGGTCGTGGCATTTGCCCAACCGCCACTGGCGCTCTTAATGGTTTTTTCAGGTGGCTTGCGGGGCGGCGGTGCCACCCGACTGCCGCTGGCCGTCAATTTTCTCGGCCTCCTTTTGATCCGTCTGCCATTGGCAATGTTCCTGGCCTGGCCCCAGGTACCGATCCCAGATGTATGGTTTTTCGGCCCAACAATCGTCATCCCAGGAATGGGATTGGGCGCGGTGGGGGCGTGGTATGCCATGGCGGCCGACTTGGCAGCCAGGGGGCTTGCCATGCTTATTATCTTTAAACAAAAGCACTGGTCACGCGTGGCTGTCTGACCTCTTGAGCGACTGGCATGGCCTTGGGGGCTGCTGACGCTACACTCTGTGAAGTGGTGCTGGCCCGGGCACAGGCTCTGTTATGCGAGGGTTATTGATGGCAGTTGATATCGATGTTGAACACTGGAGCACGGCCGATGCCGCCGACCTCTACGAAGTGGCCCGTTGGGGCAATGGGTATTTTTCGGTTGGTTCAAACGGCCATCTGCTCGTGCATCCCGATAAGAATCCTGGCAAGAGCGTCGACCTGAAGTCGCTCGTCGACCGCTTGCAGTTGCGAGGCATCGACCTGCCAATCCTGCTGCGTTTTGGTGGAATCCTCCAACACAGGTTGGGTGAGATTCACGGTGCGTTTGCCGCTGCCATGAAGGAAAACGGCTATCGCGGAGATTATTGCTGCGTCTATCCGGTGAAGGTCAATCAGCAGCGGCAAGTGGTTGAGGAGGTGCTGCAGTTTGGTAAGCCTTACCGCTTTGGCCTCGAGGCCGGCAGCAAACCAGAGTTGCTTGCGGTGATCGCATTGGCCGACAACGACACACCGATCATCTGTAATGGTTTTAAGGATGCTGAATTCATCGAAACTGCAATGATGGCCCAAAAGATTGGGCGACACATCATGCCGGTCGTCGAGCGATTCTCGGAATTACAGATGATTCTGGAGTATGCAGAAAAACTGGGGGTGCGTCCCCGCATCGGCATGCGCGTGAAATTGGCCACCCGAGGCAGCGGTCGCTGGCAGGCTTCCGGCGGATTTCGAAGTAAGTTTGGGCTGACCTCCAGCGAGATTCTCAAGGGGCTCGACCTGCTTGCCTCCCGCGGAATGGCAGACTGCTTGCAATTGCTGCACTTCCATCAAGGAAGTCAGATCACCAACATTCGGCACATTAAAGCGGCACTCAACGAGGCATCGCGGATGTACGCAGAGTTGGTGAAGCGAGGCGCCGGCCTCCGGTATCTCGATGTTGGAGGCGGATTGGGGGTCGACTACGACGGCTCACAGACCAATTTTGAATCGAGCGTAAACTACACCCTGCAGGAGTATGCTAACGACGTTGTCTATCACGTGCAAAATGCATGCGACGAGGCTGGCGTGCCCCATCCGATAATCGTATCGGAGAGCGGCAGGGCCGTGGTGGCCTATCACAGCATGCTCATCTTTGGTGTGCTCGGAGTTTCGGAGCAGGGGGGCAACGGCGAACTTGTGGAACCCTCGCCCGATACCGAGCAACCCCTGCACGATTTGTTTGAGACCTGCCAAAACATCAACGTCCGTAATCTTCTGGAGAGTTACCACGATGCCCAGCAGTCGCTGGATACTGCAATGAGCCTTTTTACAAGTGGGTATCTTCCACTCGATCAGCGTTCGGCCGTCGAAAATCTCTACTGGGCGATTTGCCGAAAAATATGCAAGCTCTCGAAGCAGTTAGAATTTATGCCAGAGGAATTGGAAGGGCTCGAAGCGGTTCTCTCCGACACATACTTCTGTAACTTCTCGCTCTTTCAGTCGATTCCGGACAGTTGGGCGATCAAGCAACTCTTTCCTGTTATGCCGATTCATCGACTCAATGAGCGGCCCACTCGCGGCGCTGTACTGGGAGATGTGACCTGCGACTCTGACGGTAAGATCGATCAGTTTATCGACCGCCGTGATGTCAAACGCACGCTCCCGCTCCATGCGTGGCAGCAAGATCCCTACTATCTTGGGGCTTTTTTAATCGGTGCCTATCAAGAGATTTTGGGCGATCTCCACAATCTCTTTGGTGATACCAACGCCGTGCACGTCAGCACCGACGCCAAGGGCGATGTTGTGCTGGATGCCGTGATCAAGGGCGATACCGTGCGAGAAGTGCTCGACTACGTTGAATTCGACCCCAATCAACTCGTGCAGCGACTGCGAGAGTCGATCGAGCAGGCCGTGCGAGAAGGACGTATCTGCGACGAGCAGGCAGGCAAGTTCCTCAAGTTCTACGAGGAGGGACTGGGCGGTTACACCTATCTCGAGGAGCCCTCGCAGCGCTAGCCTAGAAGGTGCCCGTTGCCTTTTCTGAAAAGGTGCGTGTCAGCTTTTTGCCTGTGAAGCGGTGATCGACGTATGCATCTGATTCACGTTGGCGGGATTGCCTTAAACCAAACCCCACTCGATTGGGATGGCAATCGTGACCGAATCTTTGAAGCGATGAGCACGGCTAGGCAGCGTGGATTGAGCGTTGTGTGTCTGCCGGAGTTGTGTATTAGCGGCTACGGCTGCGAAGATGCCTTTGGGTCGCCGGGAGTGCATCGCATGGCGTGGCGAGTGCTTGAGGAGATTGAGCCGCATACAACGGGATTAGTTGTGGCCCTCGGGCTTCCCGTGCGATTTGAGAGCGGTGTCTATGACTCCGTAGCGCTGGTGGCCGATGGCCATCTGGCTGGGCTTGTAGCCAAGCAGCATCTGGCGGGCGAAGGCATTCACTATGAGCCACGCTGGTTTCGACCGTGGCCAAAGGGGCGGCGTGCGGAGTTGGCGATCAGCGCGAGTCCGGGGATTCGTGAGCGAGTGGTGCCGATCGGCGATCTGCGATTTGATTGTGGGGGTATTCGGATCGGGTTTGAGATTTGTGAGGATGCCTGGGCGGCCGATCGTCCGGGGGCAAGCCTCGCCGCCAGAGGCGTGGATATCATTCTCAATCCATCCGCGAGCCATTTTGCCTTTGACAAGGACGCCATTCGACAGCGATTTGTGCTGGAGGGCTCGCGGGCTTTCTGTGCGACGTACGTCTATGCGAATTTGCTTGGCAACGAGGCCGGTCGTGCCATCTACGACGGCGGGGTGCTCATCGCTACCGGTGGAAGGATGGTGGCCGCTGGCAGGCGGTTTGGCTTTGGCGACCAGCTATGCACAAGCGCTGTGGTTGATATTGATGCCCTGCGGCAGTCGCAGTCACGGCTTGTACCCGTGGCTGTTGCACCGGCACAAGCCACCGACTGCATTCCTGTGGCGTGTGTGTTCCCATCGCTTTTGCCGAGCCACAGTGCACAAGGACAGGCGGGCCGCGACAGGTGGGAGCGAGGCGACTGCGTTCAGGAGGAGGAATTTGCTCGAGCCGTGTCACTGGGGCTTTTCGACTCACTGCGGAAGAGTTGCTCGGGTGGGTTTGTGGTATCGACCAGCGGTGGTTGTGACTCGTCGGCGGTGGCCTGTTTGATTGCAATTGGCATGCGACTGGCATCCTTAGAGATGCCCGTCACCGAGGTGGCTCAGCGATTAGGACTGCAGTTAAGGAGTCCATCGATGGAGTCGCTCCTTCACGCAGTGCTCGTGTGCGTGTACCAAGCGACGGCCAACTCCGGGCCCGTAACTCGCCGGGCAGCCGAGGAACTGGCCCATGCACTCGGGGCGGAGTTTCACGCATTTGATGTTGAAGAAATTGTGCGACGCTACGAACAAATTGTCTCGCACGCAATTGGTCGGCCACTGACATGGGCCGAAGACGACGTAGCCTTGCAGAACATTCAAGCCCGCGTGCGATCCCCAGGCGTGTGGATGTTGGCCAACCTGCGCAACGCTCTGCTTATTTCCACGAGCAATCGCTCTGAAGTAGCAGTAGGCTACGCCACCATGGATGGCGACACCTCCGGAGGGATCGCGCCACTCGCCGGTATCGACAAGGCGTATTTGCGACGCTGGCTTCGCTGGCTGGAGACGATTGGTCCTGAGGGAGTCGGGCCGATTCCGGCGCTCTCGGTGGTCAATGCACAGGCACCGACAGCCGAACTGCGACCAGACGCCGCTGGCCAGACGGATGAAGCAGATCTCATGCCCTACGACGTGCTTGATGCAGTTGAACGCTTTGCGGTTCGCGACAAGCAGACGCCGCTGGAAGCATGGCAGCGTTTGAGAGTTGATTTCCCCCAGCACACCCCCAAGCAACTCGCGGTGTGGACGGAGCGATTTTTCAGGCTATGGAGCCGGAATCAGTGGAAACGCGAGCGTTATGCCCCATCGTTCCACGTGGACGACGAGAACCTCGACCCAAAAACATGGTGTCGATTCCCAATCCTCTCCGGGGGTTTTGCGCGCGAACTCGCCGAGTTGCGGGCGGCAGCGACTGCACCTGTGGAAGGCTTCGGCACTCCTGCAGTCGACTCCTGACAGCAAGGCGTGGCCGATCAGCCTGCCACGACTGCCTCCAGTGGCTCACCTTGCTGGAAGTGCATGAGATTACGCACAGTCTGTGTGGCGATTGCATCCATCGCGTTTTTTGTGAAGAAGGCTTGGTGCGCCGTGACGACAACATTCGGGAACGTGAGCAGTCGCATGAACATATCGTCTTGGATCACAGAGCTACTTCGATCGTCGAAGAAGAGATCGGCTTCCTCCTCGTAGACATCCAGCCCAAGGTGGCCAATCTGGCCGCTTTTCAGCGATTGGATAACGGAAGCTGTGTCAATGAGTCCGCCGCGGCTGGTGTTGATGAGCATCACGCCATGCTGCATACAAGCGATCCGCTCGGCATTGATCATATGGTAGGTAGCCGGCGTGAGTGGGCAGTGGAGCGTCACGATATGAGACTCCGCTAGAAGCTGTCCAAGCGGCACGGAGGCAACGCCCCTGGCCCCAAGGGTTGCATCGGGGTGTGGATCGTGGGCCAGAATGCGACAGCCAAATCCAAGGAAGATCTCAGCCACACAACGGCCGATGCGGCCCATGCCAATGACGCCCACGGTGCGGCCAAAGAGATCAAATCCAAGAAGTCCTTCGAGCGCAAAGTTGCCGTCGCGAACCCGGTTCAATGCTTTATGGAGATTGCGGTTGAGTGTCAGCACCAAAGCGACGGTATGCTCTGCCACCGCATGGGGCGAATACTCGGGCACCCGTACGATCGGGATCGAAAGTCTAGCAGCTGCGGCACAGTCGACTTGATTGAATCCGGCACATCGCAGCGTGACGAGCTTGATGCCTAGTTGCGACAGTTGGTCCAGTGTCGCGGCATCGAGTTGATCGTTCACAAAACAGCTCACCGCCATTGCCCCCGCTGCGAGCGACGCCGTGTCGGCCCCCAGATGCGCCTCGTGCCATCGCCACTCAATGCCAGTGCCTCTCGACGCGGCGAGCAGAGCGTCTCGGTCGTAGGGTTTGGTTGAAAATACAGCAACGAGCATGGGTTCTTCTCCTGGTTGGTGGGGCTGTATGGCAGTGCGGATGCCACACGCGGTCGGAGAGACCTTGGCACAAAGTCCCAGCCAGAAGTCTATTGCAATATATAGGCTGCGTCTTTTGCGGTATTTCTGGCTTCTCCAGAAGTCAGAAAACGGCCTCGCTCTCGAGTGGCGACAGTGCTACAGTTCCGCTGTCACTTTCCGGAGTCCAACACGTGCCACACAGCATGTATTTAAGCGATCAACTGCGATGGTCCACGGCACGCATCCTGGCCGCGGGCGTGCTGCTTCTATCCTGCGTCCTGACATCCCCCAGCGATGCGCAGTCAGTTGTGCCGGCGCAGCCAGCGATGGCACTCTCGCCGGAGGCGGCCGCAGCACTCGAACGGTTGCTGGCTGCGTGGGAGACTCGCAACGCATCCGTCACAACGTGGTCGTGTGGATTCTATAAGTGGGAGTACAACGCTTGGAGTCCAGCCGATACCGCTGGTGAACGGCTGGCATTCTCGGAGAGCACGGGCGAAATTAAGTATGCTGCCCCAGACAAGGGCCTCTTTCGCGTGAAGGAATCAAAGCAGTGGAATGGGGAGAACAAGCGGTACGAAACGCGGGTTGGTGAAGCCGGGGAACACTGGGTCTGCAATGGCACCAGCATTTATGAATTCCGGCATAGCGAGCGACAACTCCGCGAGACAAAGCTGCCCCCGGAAATGCAAGGCAAGGCCATCAGTGATGGACCTCTGCCTTTTGTCTTTGGTGCAAAGGCCGAGACGCTCAAAAAACGCTATAGGATGCGGATCATCACGCCGCCCGGTGTAGCCGACCAGATCTGGCTCGAGGCACAGCCTCGGCTGCAAGCAGACGGAGCGAACTTTTCCAAAGTGGAGTTGATTCTGCAAGCACGCGATCTCATGCCATTTGCCATGCAAATCTATAAGCCTGGCGGACAGGATCGCGACGTCTATCAGTTCGACCCCCGTACGAATCTCATTGATAAGGGGCTCGATATGATTCGCGACTTCTCGAGACCGATGACACCGCTGGGGTATACATTTATTCTCGAGGACATGTCGGCCCCACCAGCACCAACCGCATCGCAGCAGCCCACCGGCCCGCCGCCCTTGCCTCGTGCTGGTTAAGCGGTTCGACCTCTCAGCCAACGGGCGGTTCCTCGCTCCGCGGCATCACCCCACGGGGGCACGTTTTCTTCGCCTTCTTGACCGAGAGTCACCGTTTCATCGACCCATGTACCTATGCAAAATGGGGTGGGTGTGTTCCGTTTGTGATGCGTTATACTAAAGCCGGTTTCCGTCACCCGCTGCGAGATTGCGATGGCGCTCGTCGACCCTGCTCATCCATTGGGCCAATTACTGATTCGCGATCAACGATATAGGCTGGATGCCTATCTCTTTGTGTTAGAAGCGCTGACCTTTGCGCATGACACGCTGGGGCTTGGAGAGGAGCCTCCTCTTGAAGACATCGAACCCACTCGAGGTGGGCAGACGCCGTCGAACGAAAAGCCAACCGCTGCCGGCAAGTCACTCCCAGGCAAGCCGCTGGCTCGCAAATCCAGACGGAAGCCGATTGAGCGGCATCTCACGGGGCAACAACTCTGCGAAGCAGCCAAGCAGTACGCACTGCAGCAATATGGCTATCTCGCCCGCATAGTGCTCGGTACCTGGGGCGTTCACAGCACCGCTGATCTGGGAGAGATCGTCTTCAACATGATTGAGATCGGGCAGATGCGCAAGACCCGCAGAGATAAGCGGGAGGACTTCCATAACGTCTACGACTTTCAGGAAGCGTTTGTGCACGGACTGTCGTTTGTGGTTCCAGAGAGTGTCTCAAGTGGGTGACGATCCGTCCGCGGGATCTCAATCGGCGTTAGAATTGGGCCGCGAGTGGCTGTGGTTTGTCGCTGTGTTGTCATTGGAAATGAGCTGGCTCTTCTTTTTGTTCTGGCTCGTGCTTAGGCGGTAGCAGGCTCGACTGAAAAAGATGTAGACGAGCATCCAAAAAGTGGCAGAGAGAAATGATTCACGAATGATACGTATGTTTCCCGATCCGTTGCCGGCGTGGATTGCCTTGGTGCCGCTGGGCCTCTACCTGCTGGGTTTGGGCTGGGCGCATCTGCGTCGCAGGCCGCTTGTAGTGTCGGGAATGTGGGATGGGATTCTGCTCGGTTCGAGTGTGGCCGGGTTGGCATTGGTAGGGCCGCTGGCTCTCATGCGTCCTGCTGCAGGCAACTCACTTTGGAGTTGGCCGATCGTACTGCTGCTATTTGGACTCTTGATTTCGCTGTGCGTTCTCGTGTCTCGACCAAGGGTCGTTGTGTACAATATCACGGTCGATCAACTGCGGCCGCTGGTGGCTGAAATTGTTTCGTCGCTGGATCCGGCGGCACGATGGGCTGGCGAGAGTGCAGGGCTCCCGACTCGCGGTCTTCAACTTCAGATTGATGGCAACGGATCGATGCGAAGCGTGAGCGTGGTGGCTGTGGGCGAACGCATGTCGGTTGAAAGCTGGAGCGAATTCAGCCGGCGACTTCGGCAGTCTGTTCCAAAACTTCGCGTTCGATCAAGCCCATGGGGGCCTGTTTTTGCGGCCATCGGTGCGGTGCTCATTGCGGCTGCCGCTTGGGATGCTTATCAGACGCTCGCCCAATCGTCCCAGAATGATCCACACAATCTTCCGAGAGATTCCGATGATGGTGCACGTCGATTTGTCGGCGCATGAGATCAATGGTCCCGTTGTAGTGCGCAATGCCCCCCCGGCCCGCCTCTACGAAGATGCAGTCACTCGCGAGCGGGCAGGAATTGTTTCGAGCGGAGCAATCGCGATTTGTTCGGGCACAAAAACTGGCCGTAGTCCAAATGACAAGCATGTAGTGTGTCATCCGGATTCTCAGCAGGATGTGTGGTGGGGGCCTGTCAATCACCCGATTGATGAGCACACATTTCTCCTCAACCGTCAGCGGGCAATCGACTACCTCAATACGCGCGACCAGGTCTATGTGTGCGACGGATTTGCTGGCTGGGACCCGCGGTGTCGGCTCAAGATTCGCGTCATATGTGCCCGTGCCTACCATGCTCTCTACATGCACAACATGCTCATTCGGCCTTCGGCCGATGAGTTGGAGCGGTTTGGCTCGCCCGATTATGTGATTTATAACGCAGGTCAGTTTCCTGCGAATTCGCTCACAGCCCAGATGACAAGTCGCACGAGCATTGATCTCTCGCTCGAACGCCGCGAGCAGGTAATCCTTGGCACGGAATATGCTGGCGAGATGAAGAAAGGCGTGTTCACAATCATGCACTGGCTGCTGCCTTCGCTCGGCGTGCTTTCGATGCATTGTGCCGCGAATGAGTGGGCCTCGAATGAAGGCGTTGCCACGGAATCACTCGGTGGGCAGGCAGGCGATGTGTCGCTCTTTTTTGGTCTTTCCGGAACGGGAAAAACAACGCTCTCGGCCGATCCATTGCGTCGGCTCATCGGTGATGACGAACACGGGTGGAGTGATACAGGCGTTTTTAACATCGAAGGTGGCTGTTATGCAAAGTGCATCCATCTTTCGGCCCGGAAGGAGCCCGAGATCTATGCAGCAATTCGCTTTGGTACTGTTCTGGAGAATGTCGCCTACGACTCGACCACGCGCCTCGTTGACTTTGAGTCAGGCGAGATCACCGAAAACACGCGAGCGGCCTACCCGATCGACTATATTCAGAATGCTCAAGTGCCGTGCGTTGCAGGCCATCCGCGGCACGTGATTTTTCTCACATGCGATGCCTCCGGTGTGCTACCGCCGGTGAGCCGACTGTCTCACGAGCAGGCGATGTATCACTTTCTTTCGGGCTACACGGCCCGCGTGGCTGGCACGGAGGTGGGTGTGGTCGAACCACAGGTGGCGTTTTCGGCCTGTTTTAGCGCTGCTTTTCTGGTGCGACACCCCACCGTATATGCACAACTCTTGGCTGATAAACTCAAGCGACACGGCGCGCAGGCGTGGCTTGTGAACACAGGTTGGACCGGAGGCGCTTACGGTCAGGGACGGCGGATCGATTTAGCCGTGACCCGTCGAATTATTGATGCCATCCACTCATCGTCGCTTGATGCAGCAACCGTTGTGCGGGATTCAGTGTTTGGGCTTGATGCCGTGACGCATGTACAAGGTGTAGACGATCGCGTGCTTGTGCCACATCTGGCATGGGCCGACCGAGTGGCATGGGAACGTGCGGCTCGCGTGTTGGCTGAAAAATTTCGAGCTAACTTTGCGCCCTATGCTGAGCAGGCTGGCCCGGCAGTCGTGGCGGCTGGGCCGACGGCTGTAGCTTGAGTAGATGTCGAGAAAAGCGGGCCCAGAAATAAGAGATAATAGGCCGTAATCAGCCATTGAAAGAGCTGCACATTCATCGTCCATTCAAGGCCAGCGTGAAACACAATGCCGACGAGGAGTACGGGCATTCGCAGCGATGGAATCCAGATTAAAAATGGAAAGCCGAGTTCAAATAAGAGCGTCCCGTGTGTCATGAGTTGTGACACGATCGGTGTCATCACCCAGTCGGGGATCGGAAATCGCTGGAACTCGCCCAACTGCAGCACCGTTCCAACCGCTGTGCCGGATTGCCACGCCACTCCCGTTGCTTTCCATATGCCCGCAACAAAATAGGCCACGCACAGTTGGAGTTGCAAAATGCGCTGCGGCCAAGCCGGGATATGCCGAAACGGCTTGAGCCCGACTCCCGCCCGTCGGGTGGCAATCCAGCGACGCAGCGTGAACGCCTCACCGGAATGTGCAAACATCAGAAAAAAACAGCCGATCCGAATGAGGTTGTCGCCGGAGTGAAGAATATTCATGTTGCGCCAGGAAAAACTGCTGACGGCCAGCCACATGGCACACGCCGAGACCCGAGGAAAGAACCCCGCGAGAAGGCCGAGGCCGCCGGCGAGTCCACACCATCGAATGAGTGTGATCGTCCCATCGTTATAGCCCGTAAACATATAGAGATTGAATCGGGTGCCATCCTGCAAAAGAAGGTGAGTCTGTGGCGGAAGAACGCCATCATTGCCCAGCCACATGGGTAGATCATTCCAGAGCAGCAGCAGGTTAACGAGGCACAGGAATCCAAACCAGAATCGAAAGAAAGCGAGAGGCCGTGGGTCTACGGGTGTGCGAACCCAGTCGTCAAACGCATCCAGAGGCAGCCCTAGCCACCGCACGCACCGAATCATCGCGGGCCTCTTTCGGGGGCAGTCCACCGGTAAAAGACAAAGTGATTCCACGGTCCCCGATACACATCAGCCCGCAGTGCTGCGCTGACGGGAAGCTGAGTCGGTCGCCAGAACCGAGTGAGTTCGATGGCGACAGGATCATGGCCTTTGGCTTGTAAAGTGCGCAGCCAATATTCAACGAATGGCTTCCAAAGAGTGCGTTCAGCATCGAGTCGGAGGTGGTCATTACAATATTTGCGCCAGCGTTCTTTTTGCCAGCGAGTGAAGTACGGCATTTCAATCATGTGCGTCAATGGCCAACGGTGTTGTGATCCATTACGATCGATAACGAGAATACCGACCCAGATGTCTTCAGACCGTGGCTCGGGAGAGAACATTTCCCACCCCTGCCAGAGATTGAAAAAAATCAATGGCTGACCCGTTATCGCATCGAGTGCGCTTTTGCATGGAAACAAATCGGCTGGCATTGACCAACTCAACACGGCGAGGCTGTAGGCAGCCGTGAGCACGGTTGGCCAGCGGTTGGCAATGGCGAAGCACGCGTGAAAAAACGATAGCATGGTTGCCACTGCGAAGACGGCACCGCACGTCTGTGGCGGCGTATAAGGGGCAGACGGAGCACACTAACAGGGCTCCTGCTCACAGTGCAAACGATGTTCTGCTGGGTCCAATACACTCGTTGTGGGCACCGGGTGAGTTGCAAAAATGCTTGAAAAAAGCCCTTTTTCTTCCAAGGGTTAATTGCATGCTCAATCCACTGCGAAAAAGCCGATTTGAGAGGGAGGGGAAATGAACCAGAAAGGATTTCTGGAAGTGGTGGGGCGGCGAACAGGATCACAAAGAATATGCCAGCCAGCATTCTCGCAATCGCCGTTCACCCATGCGCAAAAAGAATCATTGGATTGCTCCTGCATAAAGTCGCGGTGGCGATGGCCATCGTAGCTTTCGGGTCAGGCATGCCAAGCATGGCTGACGTGGCTGACATGGCTGACGTGGCTGACATGGCTGACGTGAGCCCTCCAGGTGATGGGCCATCTTTCACGGCTCAAGGCCGCGCAGCGCACCGTCGTCTGGACCGTCGCGAATATGAAAATACGCTGCGTGATCTGCTTGATCTGCCAGGCCTCTCCGTGCAAGACATGTTACCTGAAGATGGTCGCGCCTACGGCTTCGATAAGTCGGGAGAGGCCCTCGAGCTTTCACACGTACACATAGCAGGCTATGCCGAAGCGGCTCGCACAGCGCTGGCCATGGTGAGCGCGACGCAGGCTAATCCGATGAAACCGTTACAACATCGGCTTCTACCAGGCGAGCAAGACTTCTTCAAGCTGGCTCTCATCGAAGGTGATGCTGTCTTTCTTAAAGGAGGGCAGTACGATTCGGCAGCCATGCCACTGATTCGCGAAGCCCTTCCGCACCCGCTTCCCCATTATGAAAAGACGGGTCTTTTTCCCTATCGCCATTCGGTCGGTGTTTTTCGTCGGCAGGGAGCGAACGACCACTTTGCGCTCTTCTTCAACGCCTTTACCCCGACTTATTCTGGCCGCTACAGGCTCCGGCTTTCTCTATGGAGCTTTCAGTGGGTCAAAGGCTCGTTGCAAGCTCGCGATGCTCCGGAAGTTGCCAGCCTGCACGCCAACGACCGTCTGCTTGGCTATTACGATGCCCCGTCGCTTGCGCCACGGGTTCATGAAATCGATACCTGGCTAAACGCTGGCGAACGACTGGTCTTTACGGCCGCGTCGCTTCCGCCGGTACGGGTCTATCAGCGAGAGGGCCGAGCGGCGGAGTATGTGGGGCCAGGCATTGCTATTGACTCAATGGATATAGAGGGACCGCTGCACGAATCGTGGCCGCCGGCTAGCCACCGCCGAATATTCGGCAATCTGCCCGTGCGATCAGAAGGCGCCACTCCATCCACGCACGCAAAGCACGTGATCACCGGATTTCTCTCGCGTGCATTTCGACGCCCTGCAACGGCCACGGAAGTTGCTACCTACACGGCGATGGTGGGGCGGCGGGTCAAGCAAGGAGACTCCTTTGAAGCGGCCATCAAGACTGCGTTGCAAGGGGCGCTGTGCTCGCCAGAATTTTTGTTTTTGACGCCCCGCCCGGGGCCACTGGATGACTGGTCTCTGGCCGCCAGACTGTCCTATTTTCTTTGGGATTCGATGCCCGACGAGGAACTTTTCACACTCGCAAGTCGGCAGCACCTGCGGAGGCCTGACGTCCTGCATGCCCAGGTGGATCGAATGCTCGCGGACCCGAAATCGCAGCGGTTCATCGACCATTTTCTGGATGAGTGGTTGGACCTGCGAGAGATCGATCTGACGACACCAGACAGCGCGCTCTATCCCGAATATAGCCAGTATCTTCGCGACTCCATGCTCGCCGAAACGCGAGCGTTCTTTCGAGAACTCATCCAGCACAACGCAGGCATCAAAAGCCTCGTAGATTCGGACTTTATCATGGTCAACCAGAAGCTAGCCGAGCACTATCAGTTGGCACAGCAGCCACCCACCGGCAGTCCAGTCGATGGGGGCGATTCTGGCCGGATCATAACCCAGGTTCAAGGCTCCCAGGTACGGCGTGTACCACTTCCCGAAGGCTCTTGCCGAGGTGGCTTACTCACGCAGGCCAGTGTGCTCAAGGTGACGAGTAATGGCACAGTGACGTCGCCTGTCAAACGTGGCGCATGGGTCCTTCGCGAGATTCTCGGCCAGCCCCCTGAGCCGCCGCCACCCAATATTCCAGCGATTGATCCTGACAGGCGCGGCGCGGTAACCATTCGGGAGCAACTGGCAATGCACACCAACGACACAAGTTGTGCGACATGCCACGCGGCTATCGATCCCCCAGGCTTTGCTCTGGAAAACTTTGACGTGATCGGTGGCTGGCGGGATCGCTACCGCTCGGTTTCAGACGACCGCACGGCTCCGGAATCTTTTTCTGACGGGCCGTTTGTGGATGCATCCTGCTGCTTGGAGGATGGACGTCATTGCCGCACGATCAATGATTTCAAACAGGCTTTACAAGCCGATCAAAAGCTACTGGCCCGCAACTTCGCGAGACAGTTGCTCGTGTACGCGACAGGCGCCGATATTCAGGCGGCTGATCGTGATGAGCTTGATGCTATCGTCAATCGTGCCGCTCCGCACGAGTACGGCATTCGTTCGCTCATCCACGAAACCGTGGCGAGCCGATGTTTTCTTGAGAAATAAGTTGGAGACACGTGAGAATGGACACGGGTGTAGAGATGAAAAGAAACGTATTGAAGATGCATTTGCCACACCCGCATGATATGTCCTCGCGGCGATCGGTTCTGCGAGGAGCCGGTGTGGCCCTCGCTCTTCCGTGGTTGGAATGTCTTGCGGGTCGAGGGCGAGGTGTGGGTGCGACTCGCGAGCAGGCCGATGCATCGCCGCACAGGCTCCTGGCTATCGAAACCACGATGGGTCTTTTGCCACAGTATTTTTTTCCGACGACGGTGGGGCGCACCTATGCGCCCACCGCGTATCTGCGCCACTTAGAGCCATTTCGCGATCGGTTGACTGTTTTTTCTGGGGTATCGCATCCGATGGTCGATGGCGGGCATTCGGCCGACGCTTCATTTCTAACGGCGGCGGCTCATCCGGCCAGCGGTAGTTTTAGGAACACAATCTCGCTCGACCAGATGGCAGCTGAATCGATTGGCGCAGCAACGCGATTTCCATCGCTTGCACTCACCGTAGCGGCCCACGGCACGCCCAGCCTCTCCTACACCCGCAACGGCGTGCTCATTCCGGGTGAGCGGAGTCCAGCGAGGCTCTACCGCCAGATGTTTCTCCAGGGAAACCCTCAGGAAACATTGGAGCGTGTGGAGTCGCTGCGAACGGGCCGCAGCGTCCTCGATTTTGTAGCTTTTGGGGCCAAGCGATTCGATCGCACGATGAGCGTCCGCGATCGGGAACGATTAGACCAGTATTTTACATCCGTCCGCGAACTGGAACAGCGGATGCAGCAGGCAGAGATCTGGGAACGCCGTAAGAAGCCGCGGCCCAAGTCTCCGCCTCCGCCAGACGTACCTGATCAAGAACTCTTCACACTCCTGCGGTTGATGTCGCAGATGATTCGGCTGGCGTTTGAATCCGACTCAACCCGGCTTATTACGCTTTTTGTCAATCCGGCGATGTGGGTGCCGCGGGCACCGGGCGTTGCGCATGAAACCCACTCCCTCACGCATCACGGCAACCGCCCGGAGATGATCGAGGAACTGCGCAGCGTCGAGGAAATGCAATTTATCGTTCTGAACGAACTCCTCGCGGGACTCGACGCAGTCCAAGAGCGAGGCCGTGCGCTCCTAGATCGCACGATGGTTCTCTACGGTTCGTGCATGGGGAATGCCAATGCTCACTCCAACACAAATCTGCCAGTGTTGCTGGCGGGAGGGGCTTTCAAGCATGCCGGGCACCTGGCATTTGATGCGCAGAACAATCAGCCGCTAGCAAACGTGTTCGTCAGCATTCTGCAGCGAATGGATATCCAGACTGACCGCTTTGCCACATCGACCGGCACACTCCGAGGCCTCGAACCAGTCTCGGGCTGACAACGACTGACTCAGGGTAATTCGCCTTGTTCTTCTACGGCCCAGAGGTGCTTCTGCGATGCCACATAGAGCACTCCGTTGGCAGCCGTCGGTGCAGAACAGGATTCAGACCCTAGCCGAATATCCGCGAGATGGCGCTTCTGTGGGCCGGCAGCAAGGATCGTAAGTCCACGACGGGTGCCGACATAGACCTTACCATCGGCAACAAATGTCGAAGACCAGATTTCCTCGTTGGTGTCATGCACCCAGTTGAGTCTGCCGTTATCGGCGTCGAGGCAATGGATTTTTCCAAACAACTCAGCCGCGTAGACATAGCCATCGGCGACGGCAACCGTCGAAAGAGAGCGGCCAATTGCTTGATACCGCCATACACAGCCCGCGTTCGAGATATCGCCCTGACCGGCTGGGTCAATGCACGACAGCGCCCCGCGGCCGCTCCCATGAAGCGGATCTTGGCCAATCGATACGTAGACTCTCCCGTCGGCGATCACAGGCGATGCAATCACTTCGCTGGGGCTCACAAGCCAGCCATCAGCATCGACATCTTTCGGACCGCCTCGGACGAGTGCCCAGTAGTCGATTGGTGCGCCGCCCCGCTCACGATAGCCAGGGGGATTGCAGTCGAAGTGCCACAGTTCGTTGAGCGTGGCGACGTTTCGTTCCGAATCCGAGGGGGAGGCCATTGCCGTCACAACCGGTTCGAAGGCATAACAGGCGCCGTCGCCGGCGCCGTAGATAATTCTGGAGGTATCGCCAAGTCTGACCAGCGTGGGAGATGACCACTGACCGTGAAAGACATCGGCACTGATGTGGCCGTCGTCCCGGGCCGCAAGCCGTCCGGTGTGTTTGTTCAGCGCGATGAGAGAGGGGGCTGTGGGGAGGACAACTTTTCCATCGTACACGCCATTGGCGGTGCCGACATAAGCGTAATCACCATGGATCAGCACCGAGCAATTCGCGGCGTCGTGTGGAAATACGGGCAAGTCGCGAAGCATGTCAAAACGCCAAAGAATATCGGCATCCGTTGTGCGCAGTGCAACCGACGGGGTTCCGTCGGCAATGGAGAACGTAGCTTCGTCTGTGAAGGGCCCATCGTTGCCATTGGTAAGCCCGTTGGCATCGAGGCAGAGCACCTCGCAGCGGTTGGTCACAATATAGACACACTCTTCATCGATCGTGGCCGTCGAGCAGACACCTAGGTTCATGTCGTCGAAATCTTCGCTCACTTTCGAGCGATCGATTTCTAGCCGCGGCACAACCAGCTGCCAGATTGTGTCTCCGCTCTTTTCGTTGAGGCACATGAGCAGTCCTCCACGAGTCGATACGTATCGCGGATCGTCGAGCGAATCGTCGTTCGTGCCGATATAAACCCTGCCATCGGCCACCGTCGCGGAAGAATAATTTTTTGAGCCGAGTCGGGCCACCCATCGCACGTTTTGCGTAGAGGCGGTGTCGATCCCAATTCGATCGCGGCGGCGTTTCCCAGGTTCAAATCGCGTGGGCAGACCACGTTCTTGGGAGGACATGTTGCGTTCTTGACTGCCTCCCCACTGGTTCCAGTCGGCCGCGAGGCAGGCTGTTTGCGAGACAACCATGAGACACAACAAGACAACGGCAGCAACAGGCAGACTGCTTAGCCTGCGCAACCAATTCAATGAAGCAGCGAGTATCATGCAGGCGAGCCATGCAAGCGTGTCGTACAGGCGTAGGCTTCAGGCAAACGCGAGTCTTGGCACGCGAAGAAGCAACCCTGTTGAAGGCAGCGCTATTCTGGACAGAAATGAGCTGACAGTCCAGTGGTACTCAATCCGTGCAATTCAACCCTGCTTTTCGTCTGCCTGGGAGCCTTTCATCACTCGCTCGATAGGGCCTCCAGCAGATCCAGTCGCGCGGCCCTTCTGGCTGGGATCCAGGCCGCGAGTGCTGTAACGATGATCGCCGCACCGAGGTTCACAGCGACCACGCTGGGCCGAAAGGAAATCCTGATGGGATGGCCCAGCAGTGGCTGGCTGGCGAGCTGGATGTACAAGGCCGTGGACATTCCTCCCACCAAGCCGATGAGTCCACCAGCGACCCCGAGCAGAATGCTTTCCAAAACAACCATTCGAGTGACCTGCCGGCTCGTCATGCCCACCGCCCGCAACAGGCCGAGTGTGCGTTTTTTCTCCAGCACGTTCATCGTGACGGTGTTGGCTACGCCGAGGCTCCCGACCACAAAACCCAGCCCCAGGATTGCCCAGAGCGATCCCACAACACCGCCTATAATTCTGTCGATAAAAGCCTTCAGTTCGCCGAGCGACCGCAGCAGCATCGAGTTGTGTTCGGCAATCTCCTGCAGCGGTTCTCGGAGCGATGCGGCCGTGCCTGGCTTGGCCGTCACAAGCCAGATGTCTGCTGCGCGTACCCCAAAGAGTTTTTGAGCTGCATCTCGGCGCAGGTGCAGGGACGAGCCCCCTGAAGTGTAATCGACGGCCAGCGCCGCCACCTTCACCTCTGCGGTGCGTCCAAAGACTTCGACGGCGACCGTATCGCCCGGCTGGATGCCTGTGCGACGTGCCAGGGCTGTGCCAGCCAGCGCCTCGCCGCGTGCCAATGCGCTGCGCACCTCTGCCTCAGTGGCCTTGATCGGATTGAGCGGCAACGGCAGCGTATCGGGAATATCGCGAGAGACAATCACGCAGGCCCCGCCTGCCACGCGGCCCATTGTGATGCCAATGGCTTCCACTCGCTCGATATCGGGAAGCCCCGCTAACGCTTCTTCCATGGATCCGGTTTCGGTGCCAATCGCCCCCTTTCCTGCCGAAATGTTTGGAACGGCGGCTGGGGCTGGTCCGGTGCCTGTGAGCACCCAATCGGCCCGCAGCATCCGGACATACCAACCGAGTACGTCATCGACGTTATCACGAATCGCATGGCCCAATCCGATGCCGTTGCTCACAGCCACAACCAGTACGCCAGTAGTGAGGGCAGTGCGGATGGGCTGCCGCAGAATCTGCTCGAGTGCCAGCGTGCCTTCCAAGTGCCATCGGCTGGGAATAAGTCGCGCACACATTCGGGCGAGGAACGGCAGAACGACCGGCGTCATGGCCACAAATGCCAGCATCATGGCAATGCCTGCCGGCACGGAGGCTCGCGGTGGCAGGATTTCCTCAATCACAAGCACGAGGATCGCCCCAGCCACTCCCCAGAGCACAATCGCCGTGGCAATCAATTTCCACGACACCCCCGCGCCGGGCTTGGGTGGCGATTGAGAAAGTGCTTCCAGTGGATCGGTGGCAACGGCCTGACTCGCCGGCCACCATGCCGCAGCGACCGCTACGGCAGTGCCGAGCAGAATCGATACCGGTACGACCAGCGGATGCACGAGCAAACTTGCCGCTGGCGCCTGCAAAGCGCGCGAGATACCAGCGGAGATTGGTCCAGCGGCGGCCAAACCGGCAGCAGCCCCTAGCACGGCCCCGAGGCCACCGAGGATCGCGGCCTCGCCCACGACGAAGCGGCGCATCTGTCCGGCTGTGCCCCCGAGCACTCGCACCAGTGCCAGTGATCGACGCCGTTCGGTGATGTTCATGAGCATCGCATTGCCGACGATAAACCAGGCCATTGCCACGGTGAGCCCGGTGACAAAGTCGAGCCCAAGATCAGAGGAGTGCAGCACGTCTTCTGCCAGACTAGCCCGGCCGGCCGGCACCTCGGCTACCAGCGACGCAGGCAAACGCGCTGCAACGCCAGCCAGCACCTGATCGCGAGATGCAGAGGATTCAATGGCCACGCGCACGCGGTCGATTGTGCCAAACGCATTGGACAGGTCTTCTAGTGACACAATCTCCATGATCACCCCGGCTCCCTCGGCAAACCACCGCATGGATTCCGGCTCGGCTAGCCCCACGATCGTCAGTCGGCGAACGCCACGTCTCGCGAAAAAGAGCACCTCGTCACCGATCTTCTTTCCGAGCCCCTCGGCAAGTGATGAGCTGAGGACGACTTCGCTGGCTCGGGTACAGGCTTCTCCCGATTGCATCTTCAAGAGGCCCGTAGCCACGAGTTGCTGTACATCCACGCCAACGGCTATTTCCCGCACCCGCTTTTCACCGACGCGCAGGAGCGTGGGCCGGTAGAAGAGGGGCACCACAGCCCGCACGCCTGGAAGATCGACCAGCGGCGGCAAGAGAGTAGGATCCCAGCGTCCTCCTGCCCGTGCCGAGACATCAACGGACGGCACGCCGGCGATCGCTTCGGTGAGCCTGCGATAGCCAGCCCGTGAGGCATCAGCCGCCACCCACGTCGCCACCACCGCACCTACGGCCACAGCAACGCTCGCCACGGTTGTAAGCGCGCGGCCGGGACGGTTGCGCCACTGGCGAAAGAGCAGATGGCGCAGCAACAGTGGCTCTCGAAGGCGTTGGCTGAGTTTCATCACCGGGGCGCCCCGGTTGAAGGGAGGTCAGACTCAATGCGACCGTCTTGCACCCGGATGATGCGACCGGCCTCCCGTGCAATCGAGGCGTCGTGCGTTACCAAAATAATTGTTTGCTTTTGCTCGATAGCCAGCCTGTGCAGCAGTTCAATCACGCGGCGCGAGTTGACTGAATCGAGGGCGCCAGTTGGCTCGTCGGCCAGCACGATCGCGGGTGCGGCGACCAAGGCCCGGGCGATAGCGCCTCGCTGCTGCTCGCCCCCGGAGAGTTCGTCGGGGCGGTGGCCCGCACGATGCTCCATCCCAACGGTCTCAAGCGATGACATTGCGGCGGCATTGGATTGCAGGAACGGCACGCCGTCGAGCACAAGTGGCAATGCAACATTCTCCACCAACGAAAGCTCGGGCAGCAGGTTGTAACGTTGAAAAACAAAGCCAATTCGTCGCCGTCGAACCAATGCCAATGCATCGTCGTCGAGCGTTGCCAGATCGATGCCCTCGAGCATGACGCTGCCTGCGGTGGGTCGAGTAATGCCACCGAGCATGTGCAAGAGCGTGCTCTTGCCCGAGCCTGAGGCACCGGTGATCGCGACACATTCACCCACCTCGATCGCGAGGTTGACATCACAGACGGCAGCCACCGCAGCGCCGGCCTGGCTGGCGGCTGCGAATGTTTTTTCCAGATGCTCTGCTTGCAGAATCGGCACGGCGGATCAGTCCTTTCGAAAAAACAACGGGCAAAATCGCTCCTGAACAGCCCAATGTACCCAGCCTGTGCAGAAGAGCCCTCTGGCATCTAAAAAAATATCGCGGAAGTCGGGTGGGAAGCTTTGTGGATTCCGTTTTTTGAAGCGTTGAGCGAAGAAATGCCGATTAAAAGGAAGATACCGATTCGCCTGCACGCTTCACCTATGACACAGCATTTTCGACAAGATTTTCGAACGTCTGGGTTGAGTGTGTTGCAACTTTCGCTGGCGGCGACGGGGTGTTTGCTCCATGTTTGTTGGGCTGCCTGCTGGGCCGAGGAATGGCCAAGGACGCACGATTCTGTGCGGTTGAATGGTGGCGTGGCTCTGGACAGCGTGCCATTCGAGAGCACTCCCGAGACGACAGCGGCCGAACTCCTGGCCAATCTGTCCGACCAGAGCATGCACGGTCCGGGCCCCAGAAAGCTTGGGGAGTTTGTTGAACTCGCCGAACGGAGCCATCCGAAACTACGACTAGCCTTGGCTTCAATCGAAGCGGCCCGGGGCAAGGCTGTGCAATCGAGGCTGTATCCGAATCCGCTGGCCTATGCCGGCTCGCCGCAGGCAACGGCTCCGGGATCTGGGGCTCAGAATGGCGGTGCTGGATCTTCGACTCAATATTTCACGCAGGTGTCACAAGACATCGTCACCGCTGGGAAATTACGGCTTTCGCAGCAGGCGGCCCTTCGGGAGGTGCAGCGAGCGGAATACGAATTGATTCGAGCGCGTTTTGATGTGTTACGCGAGGTGCGTCAAAGCTTTTACGCATTGCTCGTCTCTCAACGGCGGGTTGAAATCTACAAACTTCTGCTCGGCATAGCCAAGCGTTCGTATGAGATCGGTCGGCAGCTGGCCGCAGCAGGCGAGGGCACAAAAGCCGACGTTCTTTTCTGGAGTATCGAACGCGACAGAGCCGAAGTGCGGCTCCTGAACGCCTCGGTTTATATCGAGACGGGGCGCCGGCAACTCGCTACAGCGATCGGTTTGCCAAGGGCCGATATCGGCACGATTGACGCAGATCTTCTTCAGAAACTCCCGTCATTCGATCTCAAGGCATTGCAGGAAGCCGTTGTGCGGAGCAATTCCAAACCGCAGGCAGCCGCTGCCGATATTGCTCGTACGCAGTGGTTGCTCGAACGGGCAGTTGTTCAGCCGATCCCGAACGTCAACTTGATGGGAGGTTATCAACGCGAAATTGACTATCCACCGGCCAACCAAGGGCTGTTTCAGGTGACGGTGGCTGTGCCCCTCTTCGACCGAAATCAGGGAAACATTCGGTCTGCTCGCGCCGAGATCGCAACGTCGCGGGCAGCTCTGCGAGTGATTGAACTGGATTTGGCCACACAGACGGCTCAAGTGATTGCCGCCTACCGAACCTCACAGCGGCTTGTCGAATGGTATGAGGAATACATCCTGCCAAAAGCCCGCGAAACCGTCCAGTTGACGCAGACGCTCTATTCCAGGGGTGAGGTAACGTTCCTGAGCCTCTTGCAGGCACAGCGTATCCTCACGGAGACAGAACTCGCATTCGTGGAATCCCAGGCCGATCGCTGGAATGGTGCGGTGACCATCGCAGATTTACTCCAACTCGAAACGTTTCCGCTGCAGGCCGATGCGCCAGCCGTTTTCCAAAGCGATGAGAGAGGGAGGGGCGATGCTCCCAACCAAGGCGTTGCACCACCGGGTCGATTACCTGCTGCGATCCAGCCCGATCAAATCCAACCGCTGCCGCCGCCGTAAACGAATCGTATTTCAACAAGCGGCTATTGGCCGCGCACGATATCCAAGTCTAGATGGGCCTGCGTTGACATGCCGGCGAGCGTGTCGGTGACCACAAACTCGAGTTGGCAAGAACCAGCCGGGGCATCTGTGGGAATACGCAGAAAGTAACGGGCGAAGTAATCACGCCTCGGCGAACGGCAGGTTTCCTCGATGGGCTCAAAGCTCCACTGCCCCAGTCGAGCGCCATCGGCGCCGACAAGTCGAAACACCGTGTCGATGCTGGTGCTGTGACCAGCAGTCGACTCGCGGGAGGAGAGTTCCTCGAGTTCAAAATAGACAATCAACTCCTGGCCAGGCTGAAACGTGTGCTGCTCAAAGGCATCGACTACACCCCAAGCCCGCACGCGAGACGCAAAGCATGGGTTGTGTACGGCCAGCGATGGTTGCGTGGCTGGCTCGATGAGTGCCGTTGGGATCCCCTTTGAGTGACGCTCCGGTAGAGCCACAGATCCTTCACCGATGGCTTCTATCGCAATGCGTTCGCCCTGCGGTTGGTGGCTGCTGGCAGCGGTAGCTGACGTCGCCATTGCAGCGTCAGCATCAGGCGAGGGCACTGGCTTTGCGGCCAGCACAATTTTTGTTTCGTCGGAAGCATGGGCTGGCGATGGCTCAGGCACAGCGAGTTGCGTTTCGGCGGGCTCGGGGAATTTGAGCGGCGTGGATGCGATGTCACCAGCGGTAAACGATGCTACCGTGTTGACAGACTTCAAAACAGGTTGCTGTTTGGCATGAACTGCACGTGGGCGGTTGGCTTCAAGCGAGGCAGCAAACGCTTCAATCACAAACGGCCAGTCTTCCGCCCGCGTGCTCTCGAGGGTTGCCACAAGTGTTGCCTGTGCAACCGAATCGAATCCACCGACACCTGCAAGCCGACCAATCGCCTGATCCAAAGCGGCGTCTAACGACTGAGGGATGGGGTCTCGTACGGCGGCCTGTGTGTGGGCAGTTGTTTTATCAAGAGAAGATCGCGATGGGCGATCGGTGATGGTTTGCCCTGCTGTTTCGGGTGGCTCCTCTTTCTCTTCACAATCCTCAGGCAACTCGTTGCCATCTGTCGTACGCCCCACCGTGTCCCGAAGCGATTCTCGCAGGGCAGCAGTTGTGATCGCCGTCATACAGCCAGACTGCATCAGCACACTAACACACGCTAGCGCCCACCCGAGGACTGGCCACGGGATCGTTTTGGGAGCTTTTGACAAGCTGCGTCTGGGGGTGCCCATCGGTGGTGTTGCTCTCAAGAAGTATGGGTGGCAAGGATGGCTGCCACTGACAATAGCTGGCCAACGCGATGGCTGCAGATACCTCTGCTGTGGCCGTGGTACAGGCCGGAAGAGTAGGGATTCCTGAAACTCTAGGGCAAGGGCAGTAGGTAGGTTTGGGGCTCGAATTGGTAAGCAGGGCAGAATTTTTCCGGCAGGATTGGCAAGCTGGCTAGAATCGGCCCAGCGAATCGGGATCTGGATTGCTTACCTCCTTCATTCTCCCTCATGTCCCACACACATTTTGAGCCTGAGACGGTGCCTCCCGGGTGGTCCCACCGGCACCTGCTGGATCTGGAGCGACTCTCGCCCGAAGAGATATGCTTGCTCCTTGATACGGCGAGTCGTTTTAAGGAGGCCACGGGGGGATGTCGGCAGAAACTCTCGGTGCTTGCGGGCCGCACAATTGTGAATTTGTTTTTTGAAAACTCTACTCGCACGCGAACAAGTTTTTCGTTGGCTGCGAGGCGACTCGGGGCCGACGTTATCGATTTCTCTGCTTCTGGGAGCAGCCTGTCGAAGGGGGAATCGTTCATCGATACTGCAAAGAACCTCGAAGCAATGGGAATCGATGCGGTAGTTGTGCGACATAGCACGCCAGGCACGCCCCACTTACTGGCTCAGCGGTTGGACGTTGGGGTGATCAATGCTGGCGACGGTCCGCACGAGCATCCCACACAGGGGTTACTCGATATTTTTTCGATCCGTGAGCGACTCGGTAACCTCACCGGTATTACAGTGGGGCTTGTGGGTGACATCGCTCACAGTCGCACGGCAAGATCCAATCTCTGGGGCCTTATAAAACTTGGAGCAAAAGTCATTCTCTGTGGGCCGCCCACCCTCGTCTCGCCACGCTGGCGCGAACTTGGAGTGGAAGTATCGCACAACCTAGATGCGATTGTGCCTCGCTGTGATGTACTCAACTTGCTTCGCATTCAGTTTGAGCGACAAAATACGCGTCCTTTCCCATCGGTGCGAGAATATGCTTATCTGTATGCGATGAATAAAGAACGCCTCAAGCGAGCCAAGAAAGATCTCCTGATTCTCGCCCCAGGGCCGATCAATCGTGGCGTTGAAGTGACAGCCGATGTAGCCGACTGCCCGCAGTCGCTGATTCTTAATCAGGTGACCAACGGTCTGGCTGTGCGCATGGGTGTGCTGTGGCTCACGTGTGGCCCACGAGGCCGCACAGGAGGAGTTGACGTGTCCAGCCGACCGTCCTCAGCAGGGAGGGTGGCCTGATGCATCAAACGCTTCTTCTTCGCGGCGGACGCGTTGTCGATCCATCGCAGGGCATCGACCGCATTGACGACGTGCTCGTACGCGATGGGCTTGTGGTTGCGATCGGCCCCGCCGAGACCGGAGCCGACGAGATGATCGATGCCACCGGACTCATTGTGGCACCAGGCCTCGTCGACATGCACGTGCACCTGCGCGAACCTGGCCGCGAAGAGGATGAGACGATCGAAACGGGCACGCGTGCGGCGATCGCCGGAGGGTTCACGAGCGTTGCTTGCATTCCCAACACTGAGCCCCCTGTCGACACCCAGGCCACCGTTGAGTTCATTCATCAGAAGGCCATGCGGGCTGATACGTGCAACGTTTTTGTGGTTGGCTGCGTGAGCCGCAATCGCGAGGGAAAAGAGCTTGCCGACATAGGCCAACTTGTGGAGGCGGGCGCCGTGGCCTTCAGCGACGACGGCGCGCCTGTGTACGACGCAGAATTGATGCGTCGTGCGCTCGAATACTGCAGCATGTTCGACAAGCCAATTCTGGCACACGAGGAGGTTTTAGAGCTATCCCGTGGCGGTGTCATGAACGAAGGAATCGTGTCGTTGCTGTTGGGTCTCGCGGGAATGCCAGCCTCAGCTGAGGATGTGATGATTGGCCGCGACACGGCGCTTGCCGAGTCGACGGGCGGTCGCCTGCACGTGATGCATGTCTCAACGGCCGGTGGAGTCGATTTGGTGCGTATGGCCAAGGCTCGGGGGGTGCGGGTGACTGCCGAGGCGTGTCCGCATCACTTCACGCTCACCGATGAAGCACTGCGAGGCTTCGACTCCAATTACAAGATGAGTCCACCACTGCGAACGGCGGCGGATGTTGAGGCGATCATCGCAGGTATCGTAGACGGCACGATTGACTGCATCGCGACCGACCACGCCCCGCACGCACCTGAAAAGAAGATGCTCGAACTCGATCGTGCGCCCTTTGGCATTATGGGGCTGGAAACGGCTGTTGGCCTCTCTGTCACGCGACTCGTAGCGACTGGTCGAATCGGCTGGCCGCGACTCATTGAGGCGATGAGCACGCTCCCCGCTCGGATTCTAGGGATCAACCGTGGTACGTTGCGGCCCGGGAGCGTCGCTGATATCACGCTGATTGATCCGGAGTGTGCCTGGCAGGTAGACGTAAAAAGTTTTTGCTCGAAGAGCGTGAACTCACCGTTCGATCGATGGACGCTGCGAGGCAGAGCCGTTGCAACGATCGTGGCTGGGCGCGTGAAATACAGGCTGACGTGATTTCGCGATCGGAGAAGAGACTTCTGCGATGAGGTTCCACAGGCCATTGGGGTGCACAGGAGCACGTGCGACATAGGAATGCAGTTCGTTTCTGCGGCGGACAATGAATCTCATCATTGATGGTTACAATCTCTTGCACGCGTCAGGAGTGTTTGGTCGGGAGCGTGGCCCGCGGGGCTTCGAGCAGTCGCGACTGGCCCTGCTCGATTTTCTGGCCGATCTATTGGGAGCCGACGCCAGCAAGGCTCTCGTCGTATTCGACGCTGCACGAGCCCCGGATGGATTGCCAAGCCGGCTAACCCATAAAGGGATCCGCGTCTGGTTTGCCCGTGAATATCCCGACGCGGATTCGCTCATCGAAGAACTTGTCATTGACGACCACGCCCCGACCAGCCTCATTGTCGTCTCCAGCGACCGCCGTCTGCAGGCA
>QWQH01000139.1 GCA_003670915.1 Planctomycetota bacterium
CCAACAAGGCATCGTTCCAAGCCACAAACCGATAGCCCGGGAGCAGGGGCCGCACGCAGCGGGCCGCAGAAAAATCCATATCCATCCGAAATCGCTTGAAGTAGGTCGATTCCACAGCATCTCTCCAGTCGCCGTCGGGCTCCTCTGACAATAAGAATACGCTCTGTTTTGGTCAACGCGCCGGTATTGCCGAAGAGCCGTCGAGCAGCGTATAATTTTTTGATGCCTCAAAAAATGTTTTTCTATGATTCAAAATCTGTGGCTCTCCGGATGGCTTTTTGGGTCATGATGGCCTGTTTTTTAGCCCCGGCAACTGCCGCAGACTCCCTGCGGATTGTGGCCACTACAACCGTTGTGGCCGACCTGGTGCGGCACGTGGCCGGTGATCGGGTAACGGTGGATTGTCTGATGGGGCCTGGCATCGATCCGCACAGCTACAAGGCCACGCCTCGGGATGCCGATCGATTGGCTCGGGCAGACCTAGTGGTTGCCTCTGGCTTGCACTTGGAAGGCAAACTAGGCGAACTGCTTGCGCGGTTGGGGGATCGCATGCCCGTGGTGGGCGTGGCCGACACGCTCCCGCGCGATAGGTTACTGGAAATTGCACCTGGGCTCTTTGACCCACATGTATGGTTCGACGCTGCGCTCTGGAGCCTCTGCACAAGTTCGGTGGCCGATGCGCTGGTGGCACTCGATGCCGACGGTGCAGATGGCTACCGCATGCGCGCCAAAAACTATGCCGCTGAGTTGCAATCGCTCGATGTCCATCTCCGCGAGAAGATTGCCACGATCCCCCTTCAGAAGCGAGTGCTTGTCACGGCGCACGATGCCTTTCGCTATTTTGGCCGGGCCTATGGCATCGAAGTGATTGGCGTGCAGGGCACAAGTACTACCAGCGAGGCGGGGCTCAACGATATGAACCGTTTAGTCGACCGGGTTGTGGCTCAAAAAATTCCAGTCGTATTCGTCGAGACGAGCGTGTCGGATAGAAATGTCACGGCGCTGCGAGAAGGAGCCCGTGCACGCGGCCAGAATGTTGCACTTGGGAGTCGTCTCTATTCCGACTCGCTTGGCGGGCCTGGGAGCGGCGCAGAAACACTCGAAGAAGCGTTACGTGCCAACGCCGACGCAATCGTGCAGGGACTCGCCGGAGAACGTTAGGCATGGGGCATGATGTGAAATGTCACAATTTGGAGTTTCACGATGTGACGGTGGCCTATGGACGACGGCCTGTGCTCTGGAATATCGATCTCTCTATTGATGGGCCTGGATTGTTTGGAGTGATCGGACCCAATGGAGCAGGCAAGAGCACGTTGGTGAAGGCGGCGTTGGGGTTAGTGCCGCTGGTGGGCGGTAGCGTACGATTATTTGGACTCCCGCTGGAGCACGTGCGGCCGCGCATTGGCTATGTACCGCAGCGAGAAACGGTGGACTGGGATTTTCCAGTCAGTGCGGTGGAAGTCGTGCTCATGGGAACATACGCTCGACTGGGGTGGTTTCGACGACCTGGTGCGACTCAGCGTGCACTGGCCCGCGAGTGCTTGGATCGTGTGGGGTTGGGAGAGATTGCCGACCGGCAAATCGGTCGGCTCTCTGGCGGTCAGCAGCAGCGAGTCTTTCTGGCCAGAGCCCTTGCGCAGCAGGCGGACCTCTACTTCCTAGACGAGCCAATGGCCGGCGTGGACGCCCGATCGCAGGATCAAATTTTTCGCGTTCTCTCCGAACTGCGGACTGATGGAAAGCTCGTTGTGGTTGTGCACCACGACCTCCGCACCGCAGGAGAGTGGTTCGATTCGGTGGCACTGATCGACATGCGGTTGGTGGCGGCCGGGCCCACCGCAGCGGTGCTCACGCCGGAGAATCTGCGGCGTACCTACGCAGGCCATCTGGATGTGCTGGATGAGTTGGGCCGCGCAGTCGAGCAGAGAGGACGTACGCCATGATCGCCCTGCCAACAATTCCCTACAACACGCTCGTGGTGGCCGCCGGCGTGGCTGCCGTTGGCTTTGCAGCCGGAGTGGTTGGCAGCCTCGGCGTGCTGCGGAAGCGGGCACTCGTTGGGGATGCCGCCGCGCACGCCACTCTCGTCGGCGTGGCTGCGGCGTTTTTGATGACCGGCCGCCGCGATCTGCCCGCGTTGTTGTTGGGGGCGTTTGTTGCAGCGGTGGGCAGCCTCGGTGTACTCGTGTTGATTCGCCGCGTGACTCGCACTCGTGACGATGCCGCAACGGCAATCGTGCTCGGAGTTTCGTTTGGGCTTGGCATTACGCTCGTGTCGGGCATTACCGCACGGGGCATCCCTGGCGGCGCGGGCCTCGAACAATTTCTGCTGGGGCACACCGCCGCACTCACCGCTTCCGATGCGGTGCTCTTGGCTGGCGTGTCGGCGGCGGCAGTGCTGCTGCTTGCGATAGGACTCAAGGAGGCCACGCTTGTGGCATTCGATGCCGCATTTGCCGCAGCATCGGGCTGGCCCGTGGGGATGATTGATTATGCCTTGGTGACGCTCGTGGCGGTGATGGTGGTTGTGGGTTTACCGGCGGCCGGCGCAGTGCTTGTGACGGCGCTGGTTGTGATTCCACCGGTGGCGGCAAGGCAATGGACCGACCGTGTGACGACCATGCTCGTGCTGGCTGGATGTTTCGGCCTCGTCGCAGGACTCGTTGGAGTGGGGCTCAGCGCCGCTGTGCCGCGGCTTTCCACCGGGCCGGTGGTCGTGCTGGTGGCCTCGGCGATTTTTGTCGTGTCGTTTTTTGGATCGCCTTCAAGGGGCTGGCTGGCCCGCTGGCGGCGGCAGCGGGCAGTCGCCCAGGGATGGGCTGAGGGTCGCATCATCGAGGCGGCCCTGCACGCGATGCAGGCATCGTCGTCGGGGTATTTCACCCGACAAAGCATCGAGTCTCGCCTAGGGACTGCGGTTGCTCCCGGTCGCAGCAGCACGATGGCTTCAAGTCGGGCGTGGCGGGGACTGTTGCTGCGACACGCCATCGAGCCAGCACCGGCCAGCGAAGCCTCGGCGTTGGCCAACGATAGCTCGCAAGGCATCTCGCTTTGGCGGCTCACCGAACAAGGCAAAGCGGAAGCGGTCGAGCGTGCCCGTCGGTTGGCGCTCTGGGGGGATGTACTTGCCGTTGCATCAGGGGATGCCCGCGCCTTTCTCACAATCGATCTGCCGCCACCCGAAGCGGTGCTCGATGCTGCCAGACTCCATGCGATCCGTGCAGCCGCTGCGGCCTCTGGGTCCTGACCAACAAGGAAATGCAATGGCATTGCTGGTGTCTGAATGGGGCGCAATGCACGCGTGGGCGATTGCCACAGCAGCCGTGGTATCCGCGGGCTGCGCCTTGGTTGGCACGCTCTTGGTTGTGCGACGGATGAGTTTGGTGGGCGATGCAATCAGTCATGCGGTGCTGCCTGGAATCGTTCTGGCAGTGCTGGCTGGCGGTCGGCCGGGGGGTGTGCTTGTGCTGGTTGGCGCCGTCGCGGCCGGGTTGCTCACCGTCTGGCTCACTCAGTTGCTCTCCACGCAGGGCGGGCTGGCAGAGGATGCTGGAACGGGGGTTGTGTTTACCACGCTCTTTGCCTTGGGCGTTGTGATCGTGACGGCCGCGGCATCTCGAATCGATCTGGATCCAACATGCGTGCTCTATGGCGTCTTGGAACTTGTCCCCTTTGATACCGTTGAGATTGCCGGCGTTAACGTGCCTCGGGCCATGCTGACAGCGACCGTCGTTTTCTTGCTTCTTGCGTCAGCGGCATGGCTGACGTGGAAGACCCAGGTATTGACTGCATTTGATCCAGATGCCGCACGCGCAGTGGGTGTGCCAGTCGGATTCGTCACGACGGGGTTGATGGCCGCAACGGCACTGGCCACCGTGGCGAGCTTTGAAGCCGTAGGGGCCATTCTCGTAGTCGCAATGCTTGTGGTGCCGGCCTCAGCTGCAGAGTTGCTCGTCCACCGGCTCCACCACATGGCCTTTGTGGCAATCGCTTTGGCCGTTGCTGGCGCCGTTATCGGCTATATGGCCGCATGGTATTTCAACACCAGTGCCGCCGGCATGATGGCCGTTGTGCTGGGCTTGGAGTATCTGGTGGCAGCCGTTGTGGCCCCCGATGATGGTATCCTCTCGCGGGTGGTGCGTCGGCTGGGGTTGGCTTGGAGAGTGCTTTGCGAAGATCGACTGGCAGCGATGTGGCGAGCTGAAGAGGCCGCAGCCATTCAGCCCGCCACGGCCTCGGCAGACGCCCCTGCATCCACTACGAGTCAGGTGCGACCTAGGGGTTTCTCTCAGCAACTCGCACTGAGATGGTTGGCTTTCAGCGGTCGCATTGCTGCGGTGAACGGTGGCTGGAAACTCTTAGTCCAAGGCCGCGAAGAGGCTGGGGTCATCGTGCGATCCCACAGGCTCTGGGAGGCATGGCTGGGACGCCACGCCGACCTCCCTCTGGATCACCTGCATCCGCCGGCCGAATGGGTCGAACATCACTTGGGGGCCTCGGTGCGAAATCGTATTGAGGCAGACGTTGGTCGGCAGGGCAGCGACCCCCATGGCCGCACGATTCCGCCCGAAAGCGAAGTGAAAGCCGAGGTCGAAGCATAGGATGCCGGCTCAATGCCTCATCGACGCGGCCCTGCAGTGCGGCGCACCGTCCCGCGACTGCTCAGAGGTCGCGGCACCATGCGGCGGAGCGTGGCGAGGTTGGCTCGATCGTTGGCCGGTGAGGCCTTGCCATCAAGGCCTTCCTTTGGGGTTTCCAGAATCAGAGGAATGCCAGCCAGCATCGGGTGATTCATGATCAACCGAAAAGCTTCGCGCCCGATGGCGCCCTTGCCGATTGCCTCGTGGCGATCAACCCGGGAGCCCCGCCCCTTCTTGGAATCATTGGCGTGGATGACCACGAGTCGCTTGATCCCGATAAGCGTGTCGAAGAGATGAAGCGTTGCGTCGAGATCTTCTCGTGGGGCGAGCGCATAGCCGGCGGCAAATACGTGGCACGTATCGAGGCATACACCCACGCGTTTGCGGAGACCAGGAATCGAATCAATGTGCTCAAGCAAAGCCGCAATCTCTTCAAAAGTAGCACCAAGGCACGTGCCTTGGCCGGCGGTCGTCTCGATTAAGATGCCAGCCTTGAGTGGGCGGGTGCGGTCGAGTGCCTCAGCAATGCCGGCGCCGGCGCGGCCTATAGCTGTTGCGGGTAATTGGTCGCCAGCAGCACCCGGATGAGCCACCACCCATGGAATGCCAAGTTGCTCAGCGCGAGTCAACTCCGTGATGAGTCCGTGAATCGATTTGGTGCGGAGAGATGGATCGGCACTGGCAGGGTTGATGAGATAGGAGTCGTGTGCGACAACCAACGAGAGGCCGGCAGTTTTCACGGCATTCCGAAAGATAGCGGCATGGTCGGGATCGATGGGCGAGACATCCCAGCGGTTGATATTGCGAGTGAAGATCTGCAGGCATTGGCACCCGGTTTCCACGGCGCGGTCAACCGCACGCGAGAGTCCACCCGCAATGGACTGGTGGGCTCCCAGCGTTGGCGGGGAGTGTCTAACGGGTCGTTGCAGCGTTCGAGCACATTTTTTCATGCAGAACTATTCTTCCATGTCTTCCATGCAAACCAAGTGCATCCACGAGCGATGGTCTAGGTTTTGACGTCATTCCAACTACAAACGAGTCAGAAGGCCGACAGTGTACGCCGTACCAGCGGCCTGAAAAATAGGCTCCGAGCAGCAAAATCCATAACAAGCTTTTGACTGCTCGTCTGGGAGTCGTACACTGTTGGAGGAAGTTCTCTACACGAAATTCATGCCTGGAGATATCAAGCGTGGAGACTGCGTTGTATATGATCGCCACGCTGATTGTTGCAGTCGTTGCCGGTGTGGCTACGGCCTTGGCTCTCAAGCCGATTCGGGCTGCCAGGCAGGCAGATCGGCTGGCCCGTGAACAGCGGGATTTCCACCGTCAGCGTGAGCAACTCGAGGCAAAGTTCATCGAGAAGGCCAGTGCGACCGGCAAGCCCCGCGGTTTGCGCTGGACCGATGTGGAGTTTGACGACGATGTGGTGTACGCCCGCGACCGTCACACGGGTAGTTTAAAGGCGCTGGTGGCCATCGAGGTGAGCTTCGAAGCCGTTGAAGGGGGTGGCATGGAAGAGGTCGAAGCAGTCTCCAACATTCGGGCTGCAACAGCAGAATTTCTCTACGAGGCAGGCCGCTGGAAAACCGACGGGCGCGTCTATTTTAATCTGGCTCCTTCGGCCACCGTGAAGTATCTCAGTTCGGATCTTGAACTGGTGGCTGAGGAACACGCTGTCGCCAGGCTTTAAGCCACTGCTCACATGGGCGTCTGGTTCGTTTCGTTCCCGCCGATGCAACTTCGCCCGCTTTGGTAGTGATGCTTCTGCGAAGCGTCTCAAGGTATTCCTGGGCGTTACTGCATGCCGAGGCGGTACAGGTTGCCTAACATCCCGTTCGCCGAGTGGGGCTCTCGTGAAGTCCGGAATGCAGTGCCGTGTCATGCGTGGATGCATGCGGCCTGCGTGGGAAGAGCACCGATACACAAAGGGATCGCTCCGCATCGTCGCTGGGCTTGGGAGCAGATGTGCTCGGCGAGTCGGTTTGGGAAAAGGCTTGTGATGATACTTGGTTTTCTATCGCGTGGGTTTGCAGGGCGCATGCTTCTGGCGTGCAGCCTTATGGGATTGGCGTTGGCCTCTCCGAATGCGTTCGGTGCAGTCGGGGCCGCAAGCGACCACAGTCCATCGCTGCAACCCACGCCCGAGCAATTGGCCAAAGGCTATCTGTCGACGTCTCATAAGTATGTCAAAGGGTCTGCAAAACTTGCCAAGGACTGCAGTCCGCACGCCATCGAGGGCTTCTACGCCGCCTGCGAGGCCGCGTGGAATGCCGTGTGGACATGCCCGGCTTCGAACGAAATCCTGTGTGAGGCTGCGGGGCTCTACGCGGAGTCCCTCGAAGGAGTGCTTACCAATGCGACCCTGCACGGCCGACTGGATGGCCAAGGGCTTTGGATTGGATCGCGTTGGAAGCCAATCTGCGTGCCGCTGGAGGTGCGGGCCATGCCGATCGACGCGGCATTGATTCAGTGCGTAGTGGCTGTGCCGCCACCGTGCGACAAGCGGATCTCGCGGCAGTATACGCGCGGCGGATTTGGCCTGCCAGTTTCGGTGCGTGTGGCTCCTGGGCCAAAGGGGAGCATCAGGGAGGAATTCGCGCCACCGAGGCAGTCGATCGCCGCCACGGCTGTGCTGCGATTCAAGATGCCTGGCGATGAAAATGCACTGCAGAAGTTTTCCGGCCCACTCAGCCGAGATCCTGCGGCATCGGTGCTCGACTTGGCCAATCCAATCGAGATTGCTGCGGTTCACATTGGGCTGGCGCGGCCCCTGTTGGCAGCCGATTTCACCGCGCCGCTTTTGGACATGCTGGAGGGCATGCCGCAGGCGGGCATCACGGGATTTTTACAGCCGTACGGGGCAGGCAACACGCAACCCCGGCTGGAATTTCTGGAGCCACACGTGCCAGCCCGAATCCCGGTTGTTTTCATTCACGGTCTGGCCAGCGACGAGGGCACGTGGTTCGACATGCTCAACGAGTTACGTACCTGGCCCACGTTTCACCGCCGCTACGAGCCGTGGGTCTACCACTATCCGACAGGGGCATCGTTCCTCCAATCAGCGGCCGTGCTGCGTAAAGAATTGCAGACAGCCGTGCTAAGGCTGGATCCCGAGGGAGTCGATAGAGGACTCAAAAACATGGTTCTCATCGGCCACAGCATGGGTGGGCTGCACGCCAAACTGCAGGTCGTTGAGCCGGGCAATACGCTCTGGGATTCCATTGCCTGTACGCCATTCGACGAGATCGTGATGCGGCCCGAGATGCGAGCACAAGTGGGTCCCAGCTATTTCTTTCACCCTCTGCCATTTGTCAAGCGTGTGGTCTACATCGCCACGCCTCACGGCGGCTCGACATTGGCTTCGTTGGGCATTGGCCGTGTGGCTTCGCTGACGGTTCGGCAGCCGCCAGAACTCGAGGCGATCCACACCGAAGTGGTGCAGTCAAACCCTGGCGCCTTCCATGCCGACTACACCAACCGGCTGCCCACAACCGTCGATATCCTCGAGCCAAAGTCAACGATCTTGCAGGCGATTCAAGGCCTGCGAACGCCCTGTTGGGTGACCACCCATAGCATCATTGGCACAGGCCACCAATCGCCTGTGAGCGGGCCTGGCGACTGCATTGTGCCAGCGTCCAGTGCACACGTTCCGGGGGTCGTGAGCCAGATCAATGTGCCCGCCACGCACACCCGCGTGCACCATCAGCCTGCGACGATTCTGGAGGTGCAGCGGATTCTGGCTGAACATCTTCGGGAAACTGGACTGGAATGAGTCAGCCGGTTGCGTGCGGGTCGTTAGCTCGGGTCGGACTGCAGATTGAAGTCGAGAAGCGTTGCGCCTTGGGGCACGGTGGCCTCGAGCATGCTCTTTGTGTGGTAGCAGGCAGGCAGCAATTCTCGGCCATGGTTGTCCTCCGTGGCGGTCGTAATGCGAACCGCGTGCTTCCCCGGATTGGCCCCAATGATATCTCGGAGATAATAAAGCTGATAGCGGCCATCAGTGCCGGTGGAGCCTTGCGATGTGCGGCCTGGGCCAGCGGGTGTAAATCGCACGGTGGCATTGGCGAGGGGGTGGCCATCGAGCGTGACGATGCCCCGTACGGTGGACAGCGTCGGGCGGTTGCCGGGCGCACAGCCGACGGTCATCAAACAGAGGGCCAGCGTGAGGCAAATCGCTACAGCGGCACGCTTCGCAAAGAAATGGGGGTGGAATTGCATGCGTTAGTTTCCCACGCCTGAAAGGCCGACAGGCTGCCCATCGCGCATCGATCCCAGCAGCGGGAAAATGGCGTTGTTATCTTTTGCATCAATCCATTCGCTGAGCCATGCAACAGAACCGTCAGCCATGGCAAAAGAAGCGCCTCCCGAATGGTCGCTGCCTGGAGACTCGAAGAAGAGATTGTTCATCCCTCCAGGATTGCGGTGGCCTGGATCGGTTGATGTGGTGAAGAGGGTGGCCACGCCGCCAACGGCCCATCCATCGTAACTTGTGCGATTGTACGTGTCGGCAGCACTTGCGGCCGCTGGAATCGGGCGCAGGCGTTGGAGTTCGCCGACCAAGATCGTATTGGAAAGCCCATCTCTTGCCGTCGCTATCGCAACGCCGCTGTTGGGAAGCAGGAGGCCTTCTGGTTTCCCAATCGATCCTGCAATGGACGTGCCACGGTCAGCAAATCGATGATCGTTGCTTGTGTCATTTATAAAGCCATCGAGGCGACCGTAGCAGCCACCGTAGTCGGTGCCGCCCCCTCGCCAGGCTGCAGCCACCAGCATTTTATGATCATCCTTTGAGGTGCGAATGCCACTGCGACGGCTGGGGCAATAGAGCGTCGGAATATCGGTCTGGGCCGTCGGTGCGTTCCCCAGCACGTTGGATTGGCGGTTCCACGCATTGAAGACGGTTGTCTGATCGATATGGGGGAGTATTTCGAGCAGCCAGCTTGTGCCGTGTTTGCCGCCCGCGAGAGGCACGGATGTCAACTGCGCCTCGGCCCACGGATTCCAGCAGCCGGTACAGGCGGCTGTGTTGTCGCCCTCGCTCACGATTGCCGCTGGAGGAAATCGGCGGTTGGACGTTTCGTAGCCCAAGAGCCCAAGGGCGATCTGCTTCAGGTTGTTTTGGCAGTGCGACCGCCGCGCCGCCTCGCGAGCCGCCTGCACGGCGGGTAACAGCATGCTAAGAAGGGTGCCAGTGATCGAGATCACAACCAACAATTCCACGAGAGTGAAGCCGCGGAAGGGGCGGGCGGAGAAGGGTGTATGCTCTCGGTGGAGTTGCCGATGGATACCCCACAGACGCTGCCGCGTCTGTGGAAGGGCCGTAGAACGGAGAGCCCACCACGATCCCCGCCATCGGCGGCCGAGGGCACAAATCGCACCGGAAAGACCCAAAGTCATACTCGCAGGCTCAGGCACAAACGCGAGTTGAAACGTATCGATTGCAACCGTGTCGCGATTGCCACTGCCGGTGGAGGCTGAAGACGCTGCGAGCCTCAGCCAGACGCTCGGTTGAAAGGACATGGCCGAGAGTTCTGCAGATCCAATCTCGATGGGCGTCGTCCCCCATGTGCCAGGGTCGGTCCAGTTGGCAATGGTCGTGAACGACGTGGGGTCTATGCCGATCCCGTATTGCAAAGCCCACGCCGTGGATCGGCCTTGGACGGAGAGCATCAGGAGGTCGATCGAACACGAGCGTAGCAGTGCGTCGCTGGAATCAAAATTGAGGTAGAAGGCGGCACCCGGGTCGCCAAAGTCGCTGGCCAATCGCACTCCCAACGCACGATGAACGGAAGTGCCCTGTGCTTCTGTGGAGGCATTGCTGGCGAGGTCGGTCGTGGAGGCAGTATTGATAAAACCCTTGGCGTTGTCGCCCCACGTTTGTTTCACAACCGAAGGCACAGCGACGCCGAGCGATGTGGCTGTGGCCCCCGTTCGCACGTCCCACCCAGTGGGGAGCGTCACGCTAGCCGTGCCTGTGCCAAGTGCATCGAATGTCTGCGTGAACCCTGTGTCACTCCGGCTCAGAATGAGAATCTCTGTGGCGTACGCAAAGTGGGCCAGCCCACAGTGGAAAACTACTAGGGATGGCAGGAGCCAAAGGCCCCACGGCGTATGCCAACCGCGTCGATGCCGTCCCTGACGCTCACTCGCCGACCCATCCGTCTGTCGACTCACCGAGTGCGACCCCACAGCGTCGATTGCCTCCCAAAGAATGCGAGAACGCAAGGTCTTTTGCAAACTGAATCTGGCTCGCACGATCACAACGACGAGCCATGAACTATGTCTAAGGGATTGTTTCTAACAGAGGGGGTAGCCCTGTCAAGAGGTGGGTTCCGTGTTCATTGCCGGAAGGACGCATTAGCGCCACACGACGAGCACGGCGTTGAGAAGGTCGTGAATGGCCTTTGCGATGTGGGACTCGGTTCCCAGTTCTTGCCCGAACCGAACCAGCATCAACGCCCCAATGACCGTGTTCCAGTTGAAGTTTCTCATATCGCCCTCCTTAGCGATGCGTCTTACTTGCTTGCGTGCTGCCTGCACCGAATCGTCTGGAGAGAATCCTTGCGCGGAGACCGACTGCGTTCAAGGGAATCGCAGGAGCCTCGCGATCCAGCGGCCGATTCTGGCAAGACACTTCTGGCTGGTGTTGGTTCGCAATTGGGAATGCGACACAATGCCCCGAACCAAAAGAAAAGGGCCCGCGGTTTGGGGAAACCACGGGCCCGAGTAGCGGCTATAGAAGTGTGGGTCTTTGGGGGGGGGGGGAACAGCCGCTGAAGAGAATCGTTGTTGAGTTGTTTTTATTGCACGCGTTTGGGGCAACGCCCACTTCTTCCCGACACCTCAAAGATACCCTCGAAACCCCTCAGTGTCGAATCCACGGCAAAAAATATTTGTGTTTTTGAGAAAAACGCCTTTTGAACGCCTATTTCGGTGGTTGCGTGGATATCCAGGGGCTGGCATTTTGAACCGGACACAACCGGACACATGGCCGTGCGGAGTTAATTGTGGTTTTTTAGATTGGACAGCGTGTTTCGGAAATGCTTTCGGCATTCGGTGATTTGGGTACGCTACCCGCTGAGCGTCCGTATTCTGAGATTCCCTATCACCGAACACAGCGAGAGTTTTGCCCAATGGCCATTCAGCGCATTGACCCTTTTTCGGCTCGGTCCACGTTCCAGACCGGTTCCGGCCCCGCTACGCTCTACCGATTGCGGTCCTTGGATGACGCTGGAATCACCAACACATCCCGATTGCCCTACTCCATCCGGACCGTGCTGGAGGCGCTGTTACGCACGTGCGACGGCTACGAGGTGACCGAGGCAGACGTGCGCAGCCTGGCCACGTGGAATGCGGCCCGTCCGGCCGAGACGGAAATCCCGTTCAAGCCTGCCCGTGTGGTGCTGCAGGATTTCACCGGTGTGCCGTGCGTCGTGGATTTGGCTGCCATGCGCGCGGCTATGCAGCGGTTGGGTGGAGATCCAAAAAAGATCAATCCGCTCGTGCCGGTTGACTTAGTAATCGACCACTCAGTACAGGTCGATTTCTTTGGGACGTCGGACTCGCTCAGGAAAAACGTCGAGATAGAGTTTCTGCGCAATGCCGAACGCTATGAGTTTTTGCGATGGGGTCAGCAGGCATTTGAAAACTTTCGCGTCGTGCCGCCAGCCATAGGCATCGTGCATCAGGTGAACCTCGAGTTTTTGGCCGGCTGTGTTTTTCTTCGTGACGATCCTGCGGCAGATGCGAGCGGACTGAAGGTGGCTGTGCCGGATACGCTGGTTGGCACCGATAGCCACACGACAATGGTCAATGGCTTGGGCGTTGTCGGATGGGGCGTGGGAGGAATTGAGGCCGAGGCAGTGATGCTCGGGCAGGCGCTCTCGCTATTGCTTCCAGAGGTGGTCGGTTTTGAACTGACTGGCCGGTTGGCGGCTGGAGCAACAGCCACCGATCTGGTACTGACAGTCACGGAGATTTTACGACGCGAAGGCGTGGTTGGAAAGTTTGTTGAGTTCTTCGGAGAAGGGCTCTCTGGAATGACGTTGGCTGACCGGGCCACGATCGCCAATATGGCGCCCGAGTATGGCGCTACGATGGGGTTCTTTCCGATCGATGACGAGACCTTGGCCTATCTGCGGCTTACGGGGCGGCCCCATCAACAGGTGGAACTCGTAGAACGCTACATGAAGGAACAGGGCCTTTTTCGAACGCCAGCGGCGCCCATTCCGGAGTTTACCAAACGTTTGTCGCTCGATATCGCGAGCGTGGTGCCCTGCCTCGCTGGGCCAAAGCGGCCGCAAGATCGCGTGGCCCTTTCAGACGTCAAAAAAATATTTGCCGAATCGCTGACAGCCTCGACGGCAAAGCGAGGCTTCGCACTGGATGCTTTAGCGCGTGCGCGCAGTGGAACTGTTCACCAGAACGGTCGCTCCTCGACGATTCATCACGGCTCTGTCGTGATCGCGGCTATTACGAGTTGCACCAATACAAGTAACCCAAGCGTGATGGTGGCTGCAGGCCTTTTGGCTCGAAAGGCAGTCGCAAAGGGTCTTGCAACAAAGCCGTGGGTGAAGACGAGCCTCGCCCCGGGCTCTCGGGTTGTTACGGATTACCTCGAGCGGTCGGGGCTGAACAAGGATCTGGACGCGTTGGGGTTTGAGACAGTTGGGTACGGGTGCACGACATGCATTGGCAACTCCGGTCCGCTGCCCCCGGAGGTTGCCAAGGCGATTAGCGACGGGGATTTGGTTGCTGCAGCCGTTCTCTCGGGCAACCGCAACTTTGAAGGGCGAGTCAATCCATTGGTGAAGGCCAATTGGCTGGCAAGCCCTCCGCTTGTGGTGGCGTACGCACTGGCCGGCACGACCGATATCGATCTGGTGGGTGAACCAATCGGCACCGGGAAGGACGGCATGCCCGTTTTCCTCCGCGACATCTGGCCCACGGCTGAGGAGGTGCAACGTACGGTGGAGGAGAGCGTCAACCCCGAACAGTTTCACATGCGGTACGGCAACGTCTGGCAATCGAATCCGCAGTGGAACGCCGTGCCAGCAGGCTCCGGAGTGCTTTACGACTGGGCAGCCACGAGCACATACATTCAGGAACCACCGTTTCTCACAGAGTTGTCCCAATCGCCTCGGGCACCCGAGAGCGTACATAACGCGAGGGTGCTGTTGGCTCTAGGTGATAGCGTGACGACCGATCACATCTCTCCAGCAGGCAGCATTGCCAAGTCGAGCCCCGCGGGAACGTATCTGATCGAGCACGGCGTGACCCCGGAGGATTTCAACAGCTACGGCGCACGACGCGGCAACGACCACGTGATGACTCGTGGGACATTTGCCAATATTCGCATCCGCAACCTGCTTGTGCCTGGCACGGAGGGGGGCGTGACGCGCCTGCTTCCTGGTGCGGAACTGATGCCAGTCTACGACGCGGCGATGCAATACAAGGCTTTGGGCACACCGTTAGTGGTGCTGGCTGGAACAGAATACGGAACGGGGAGTTCGCGCGACTGGGCGGCCAAAGGGACGATGCTCCTTGGAGTGCGTGCCGTACTGGCGGCAAGCTTTGAACGGATCCACCGATCGAACCTCGTGGGAATGGGCGTGTTGCCGTTGGTGCTGCCCGAACCGTGGCAGAGCTTAGGCCTCACCGGTGAGGAGACGTTCGATATTCCTTTTGAATCGTTAAGCCCTCGGTCGACGGTCGTCGTGAAAGCAACGCGGTCCGATGGCAACGGTCAGATGATCGTGCGGGAGATATCCTGTTTGGTGCGTATCGATACACCCGTTGAGTTGGACCAATTTCGCGCCGGTGGCATCCTGCCATTCGTGCTTCGAAAACTGCTCCCCGTGTGACCGTGCGACCACTGTTTCATCCCAATCCCATCGTCTGGCTGATCGTCACGACCTCGGCAAGGGCCTCCACCGCGTGCACGATTTGCTCTTCTGTGTGTTCAGCGGTCAGGAAAAATCGGACCCGTGCAGCACTTTCCCGTACGGCTGGATAAAGAATCGGCTGCGCGTTGATGCCTCGCTCCAAGAGTAACTGTGAGACAAGAATAGCTCGGGACGAACTGCCCAGAATAATTGGAATCACCGGTGTGTCGCGACTGGGGCCCGTGTCGAGATTGCAGTCAGCCGCCAGTTTAAGAAAGAGTTCCGACCGCTCTCGCAACCGCGTCACTCGCCACGGCTCCCGCTGAATCACCCGGAGTCCCTCTAATGCAGCAGCGGCGTTGGGGGGCGAGCAGGCCGTTGAAAACACAAATGCGGGCGTCGTAAAGCCGAGGTACCGGACCAGTCTCTCGCGGCCGGCAAGATAGCCACCGCCGGCGCCTAAGGCCTTACTGATTGTGCCCATCCAAAGGTCGCCGTCAGCCGGATCAACGTCAAAGAAATCACAAATACCGCGGCCGCCAGGGCCCATTGTGCCGAGCGAATGTGCCTCATCGACGTAGAGAAAAGCCTTGTGTTTTTTCTTGACATCAATGAAGCGAGGGAGGTCGGGATAGTCGCCGTCCATGCTGTACACGCCCTCGATGGCGATGGCTACACGGCGGTAGTTTGGGCGGAGATCCCGCAGCAAGCTGTCAAGTTGCTCATAGTCGTTGTGACGGAATGATCGCATTCCCGCTTTCGAAGCGCTGGCCCCCTGAACCATGCTGTTGTGAGCCAGTTCATCGTAGAGGATGAGATCTTCGGCGTTGAAGAGGTGGTTGAACACCGAGGCGTTGGTGCCGTAGCCGCACGGAAACACAACCGCACGCTCCGTACCCAGAAACTGTGCCAGTTCAAGATCCAGTTCGTCGAGGATCGTGTTGTTGCCGCCCACCATGCGGCTGGCGGATGCACTGCAACCAAACCGATCGATCGCGGCTTTGGCGGCCCGCGTGACATCGGGATGACCGGTCAGGCCGAGGTAGTCAAAGCTCGTAAAGCTCACGACATCACGGCCGTCAATTCGGGCGGTGCGGTTGTGGACTCGCTCGTTGGCTCGCAAAAATGGATTGACGAGACCAGAGTCCTTGAGGTCACGCAGCCGATTTTCTAGGGCGATGCATTCTGGGAAAAGATCGTTATCGTTTTGGTCTCCAGTCGGATACTGCCTTGCTCCGGATTGCCGAGCGGACGTCGGCGCAGACGCAGGAAGCTCACTATCCACAGTGTCAAACATCCGAACGGCCACACATTCGATCAGGTCGCCGCACGTTCGCAGGCCCTGCAGCCACTCTTCGCAAAAGCGCATTTGGTAGCGGCCTTCGATTCGGTTGACGGCATCCATCAAGGCGGTGTCATCGACGCCAGCATCTTTCAGCGATGTCCGCGGTGTGATCGCTCCAGCAGATCCGCTTCTTCCAACGCGAACCAGTTCTTCCAGCACCAGCCGGGTGATACTAGATCGCAAATGGGCCTTCGGCGCAGAACGATCTGCGCTCACGTTTTGAAGCGGACCAATGCCTGCAAGTGCAATTGCCAAGAAGTGCTCCCTGAATGCGTCAGCAGGCTCGTGCAAGCCAACGCACCTTTAAAAAGAATGAGAATGATGAAAAAAAGCACGCAAGTCGTAAGGAGTGAAAGTGCCAGCAGGCTGGGATGTTACCATCGGGATCACCCGATGCGAAGCACTCCTCTCTTGAAAGGTATCAAAAGGAGATGGTCGCTGGTGAAAGATGGTGGCTGGAGATCGGCGAGAGAATCTGCGGAATACGCATTATTCCTCGGTCCAGACGGTTGGTTGGGAAAGTGTATGGGTCTCGGAAATCCTGCTGGTGGAATCGGTTGCAACACTCAGCCTGTCGGCGACAACGAGCAGCGCTGGCAGCAGCATCAGTTCCGCCACTGTCGCGGCTGCAACCGCAGCGCAGGCGAGCGTTCCAAAGCCGGCCAAAGACGGCACGCTACTGATCGTAACGGCTGCAAAACCGACGGCTAAAACAAGGCCGCCGATCACAATGGCGTTGCCCGTTTCGGCAACGGCCCGCCGCACGGCGTTGGGGATCGATATGCCATCGCGTCGGTGGCGAGCCACTGCCGACAACACGTGAACGGTGTCGTCCACAGCGAGCCCGAGACAAACGTTAAAAACGATCACCGTGGCAGGGTCGAGTGATCGACCGCTGAGGACAACCCACGCCCCGATCACTGCCAGTGGAAACACATTCGGGATGAGGCTGATAACGCCAATCAACACAGATCGAAATGCCAGCGCGAGGATCCCACCAATCACAACGACTTCCAGCAAAAGGCTGGAACCGAGATCCCGAATGAGTTGGCGTATGTTGCGAGTGGATACGACCGACATTCCGGTGAGCTCAAACTGCCAGTCTGGCTGGGCTGTCTGCAAGGCAGCCAGCCCAGCATCGATGTTGTCGTACACCTTCTCAAGCGCCCGCGACCCCATGTCGCTGACACGTGCCCGCACAATCGCCATGTGGGATTCGGGGTCGACCATGTCACGAAAAGCATCGGGGGTGAGTCGCCGTATCGCCCGGTCTGAAAGCGTGCCGGCCACTGTGGCAAATGAAAGCGATGATCTCAGGCCGCAGCGATCGAGAACAGCATGCACATTGGCCAGCGCATCGAGTACGCATGGGTCCAGCCAGCCGAGATCGCTCGGCCACCGCACCACAATATCTATTCCCATCGTGCCGCCGAATTCGCGGTCAACGTGGGCAAGAGCCTCTGACGCCGGTGCTCCTTGGGGCAATGCGTCAGCGATACGATTGTCGGCATCGATACCCAAACACGTGATCGCCAGCAGAACCAAGGCGAGGCAGCCAGAGACAACGATCGTTGGGGCGTGGCGTATCGAAAAGGCGGCCATGAGATTTGCTGCCCGTCCGGCCAAACGCGACGATCTCCCCAGCCCGATGCCTCGACAGAATCGAGTGGAGGCCAAAAGCGGCGTGAGGAGCGTGACGGCTGCAAAGCTGGCGATGGCCCCGGCGGCCGCTGCCATACCGAACGTGCGCACGGCCTCAATTCGCGCCGCTGTGAGCGACGCAAAGCCGATCGCTGTCACAAGGCTCGTGAGACCGCAGGCCGCGCCGACGCGTTGCATCGCCCCGGAGGATGCGGCCAGAGGGTTCATACCCCGCCGAACACTGCGACGCATATCTTCAATGAAGTGAATGGAATCGCACGTGCCAACCACCAAGGCCAGCGACGGCACGACGCTGGTGAGGATATTGATAGGCACTCCCAAGAGCCCGAGAATTCCCATGGCCCAGACAGCACCAACAAACGGCGGCACGCAGGCAACCACAGTCGACCGGAGGCTTCGCGCTACAGTCGCCGAAAGCAGAACGGCCATCGTGAGCCCCAGCGAGTTGAAAATGAGCATGTCGCGACGCAGTGCCTGCGATGCTTGATCACGCAAGGCCGGAAGGCCGGTGAGTTGGAAGTTCAGGCCAGCCGGGCCTCTGCGCGCAGCGGCCAGCACCCCCTCAATCTTCCCCAACACGGCATTGAGGTGGGCGGAGGCATCGGCTTGGGCAGTCAGGCGCACCACCAACAACGAAGAGGATGCGTCGGCAGAGAGCAGGTGCCCGGCAATGAGGGGGTGGTTGGCGGCGCGGTTTTTGGCGGCGGCGAGGGCCTCTTGATCCAGACCGTTGGGAGTGTGCGGAATGATCGGGAGAAGGCTGCCGGCCACCCCTTGGCGACGGACATCAAAAAGTGACCGCACCGTCTCCACGCCGTCGACGCGGGCCAGCGAGTCGCACAACTGCCGGAGTTCCGCGAGCGCGGGGCCTTTAAACAGATCACCAGAGTGTACTGTTGCACGGACAATGCATTCGCGGTCGGCATCACCAAAACGTAAGGCCACTTCATCGAGGAGCTGAAAGTCGCTGTCATTTCCACGAAGTAGGCCACGCAGGTCGTCGTCCATACGGAGCCGGGACAACCCAACCACTGCAAAAAAAGAAAGTCCGACTGCAGCTGCGAGGCTTGCAATTCGCCACTGAGCGATGGCCGATTGGCGGGCGTATTGCCAGCTCAATGTGTTGGATTGTGCGGCGTCTGATCCGCCGGCGACGTGATCAGGTGGAGTTCGTCCGGATCGACAATCCATGCTCGGCAGTTGCTCGCTTGGCAGCGGCAAGGAATGGCCGCGTCGGCGGGCCAACAATAATCGATGGAGAGTTCTTCGCCAGGCTCGATACAGCGGATCGTTTGCAGCCACAGCCGATCTTCCTGAGTGCCTAGTTCCTCATCAAACCAATAGAAGAGTTCGCAATTTGGATCACAACTATGATTCACGAAACGCAGCGGTGGGGCCGGTTCCAGCACCTTGCCGCACTGTAATTCCATGCAGTAGCTGGAATCCGCCGGATGCTCGTCCAGCACCGTTCCTTGGATTTCGCCGAGCACGATGCCAGACTTGAGTCGACGGCGGGCAAACACACCCGTGCCGACATGCGTTTGGCCCAGCCGCACGAGTCGCATAAGACGATCGCGTGGTGTTTCGAGAACCGGTGTATGGTGCTTGGTCATGCAAAGAACTCTAACAATCACTCAGAGCAGGAGTCAACGATCTGTCTTGGACACCGGTCTTAGGGCGACTTCTTGTTGTGTCTATGGTGTCGCCGTGGTGCTGCTCCTCGGGTCGGTGGCCTGGGGCGTTGGTCCAGAGGCAGTCGACGGCGTGTCGCCACCGGCTCGCGCACGCCCTCGGCAGGCAACCCTCCGGATCGCCTGCTTCAATGCCGAAAATTTAGCGGTGCCAGGAGAGGATACCCGGCTCACTCGGTATCGATTTGATCCGGCGCGTCGGCGGCATTTCGAGCGCATTGCCGCAGTCGTTGAAACGCTTGATCCAGACATCATCGTGATTCCCGAGGTGCTTTCATCTGCGGGAGTAGAGGCTCTTGTGCGACTGCTCCACGAGAAAGGCAGACGAGACTTTCAGGGGTATCATGTCGATGGCCGGGATCACTTTTCAGGGTTTGACGTTGCCGTGCTCTCGCGGACCGAGCCAGACGAGATCGATGGCGCAAAAATCCATCTCTATGCACCACAGCGAGAGCAGGCATCCCGAGATCAAAAGCCTGCAGGGGATGTCGGGCCTGCTTCTGACGATGCTTGGCTCCAAGAGTCGTATACGTTCACGGATAATCTCGGGAAAGAGCGTGTTCGCACGGCTGTCCTGCAGCGGCATGCGGTTGTGTGTTTCACGGTGCGGGGTCGCAAGATTGGCTTGCTTGGTCTGCACCTCAAGAGTAACCCGTCGGAGAGTACGAGCAACGCCCAGCGGATGGCTGAAACGAGGATTGCCTGTGCGATTGTGAAACGAAAGATCGTCGCCAACGGCTATCTTCCTGTCGTGCTGGGTGATCTCAACGACTACGATCCGGACGTGCCAATGGCCGACTCCGTGCGGATGACTCAGACCACGGTCTTGCGCGATCTGAAAAACTACGATGAAGCCACTGCGGGCGACGAGTTGGTGAACGTGGCAAAATATATTCCTCGCGTGGCCGATCGTTACACTTCCCACTGGGACTTCAACGAAAATGGCGTTGCGGATCCGGAGGATGTGTTTACGATGATCGACCACGTGCTGGTGCACCGGGAGCTTGTCCCGATGATCAGTCGCGTCTTCATCTGCCACGCCTTTGATCTGGATGTGTCCGACCACTTTCCTGTTGTGGTCGATTTCAGCCTCGATTGAAATCTGCGGCCGTTCCAGCTGGAGACACAGCGAGTGAGTTGCCTGCCGTTCGCCGGCCCCCTTGCCGGTGCTCCACCACAGTCCAACGCGATCTAGTGTGATGCGGCGATCTCGCCGCGAACTCGTTCCAGCAGTTTCTTGGTGGCCAGAATGCCTTCGGGCTCAGAGAGTGTCTTGCCCTCGTATTCGATGCCTACCCAGCCTCGGTAGCCACCACCCACCACCAGCCGAAGCATCCGCTGGTAGTCTGTTCTCAACTCATTGCCTGCGTCGTCGAACTCGTGGCTCTTGGCGCTCACTCCCTTGGCGAACGGCATCAGTTCCTCGCATCCGCGGTAGCGGTCGTAGTCGTGAAAGTTGCCGAAGTCCGGTAGCGTGCCGCAATTGGGCTTGTTGACCATCTGCATCACGCCCGCCAGCCAGCGTCCATTGCTGGAGAGTCCGCCTTGATTCTCGACGAGTACCGACATGTCCATCTGGCCTGCGTAGTCGACGAGTCGCGAGAGACCGTCTGCCGCAAGTTTTTGCTGTTCCTCAAACGAGCCCTTGCTGGTTGCGTTGACCCGGATTGAGTGGCATCCGAGCCTTTTACCAGCCTCGACCCAAGGAAAATGGTTTTCAATCGCCTTGCTTCGGGCTGCTGCATCGGGGTCGCCGAGGTTCCCCAATCCATCGCACATGATGAGCACATTGGTGATGCCTTCGTCGCTGGCGCGCCTGCCAAGTTCCGCGAGATAAACGGCGTCTTTTGCCTTGTCCTTAAAGAACTGGTTCACGTACTCGACGGCATCAACGCCGAACTGCTGCTTTGCCGTTCGAGGAAAGTCGAGGTTGTCGAGAGTGCCAGCGAAGAGCGAGTGATGGAGTGACCACTCGACGAGAGAAATTCGAAAGAGTGGTGCGTCGATGCGCGGTATGGCATCTGCGTGGGCTCCAGCAGCGTGAGCACCTGCGACCGCTGCCACGCCGAGGAAACGCCTCCGTGTGAGTGCGTAATCGTTCATGACGGCCTCCCGAGAGATGAATTCTAACGATACAGTTTGGAGACTCAAAAAAGAAGCCCGTGCCACGGTCTGACCAGCCGTATTACTGGACGCAATCGGTTGCCACCCCCTGAATGTAATCCCGTGAACGGTACCGCCAGAGCACTGGCACAAGGAGGACGGTGGCCAAAGCCATGCAACCGGTGAAGAACCAGTAGTAGTTCTGCCCAGTGAGCACCGAATGGCCCGAAGCGTCTTTCGTGAGGGAGTTCACCATCGCTGTAAAGAGATTGCCAAGCGAAACGCTCAGCAAGGAGAGGCTCATCACCAGCGACTTCATCTGTGGAGGGGCTTGAGTGTAGCTGAATTCGAGGCACGTGATTGATACGAGCACCTCGGCCGCTGTGATCACGATGTAGGCCAGGAGTTGCCATCCGACTGTCGGCCAGCAGGCCGTCAGTCGCTCGCCCATCCGATCGACGGCAATACCAGCGGCCACCACCGGCTTGATGAGGTCGTCTCTCCCGTCAGTGGCTTCAACATCGCGTGCCAGCGAGGGCAGACCCAGTTCCTTCATCGCCGCGGCTGTGGCAAGCCGGTCGATATTTCCGGCAACCGCCAGCGGCGTAATTTCACTGCGGAACCGAGCCGCCTCGGCGTCAATCCTGCCTTGCGCATAGGCGGTGATAGCGAAGGCGATGACCGTGATGGCAAAGCCCGCCAGAATTTTTCGCAGTGGCGTGAGGTCGATCAGTCGAGAAACAGCCGGGTACAGTCCAACGCTGAAAAGTGGAATAAAGAGCAGCACCAAAAGGGGATTGACAGCCTGAATCTGGCTCTCGAGCCATTCCACGCCGAAGAGCCTCCGGTCCATCTGCTGGGCCTGCTGAACCCACGCGCCGCCGGATTGGTCGTAGAGCGACCAAAACACCGCCACCAAGATATAGAGCGGCACCAACTTCAAAATCGCAGAGAGCCCCTCCGGCCCAAATGTTTCGGCAAAGTAGCGAGGCCCACGCGGTGGAATGTGGATAAACCGCCTGCGTCCCATCCAAAAAACGAGCGTGGCAACGGCCATGAGAACGCCCGGAACACCAAAAGCCCAGCCAGGACCCCAGTGTTTGAGCAGCCACGGAGTCAGGAGCGTGGAAAAAAAAGAACCGAAGTTAATTGCGAAGTAGAACCATCCAAAAACTCGTTGAAGCAGGTGGCTGTTTGCCGGGCCAAACTGATCGCCGACATGCGCTGAAACGCAGGGTTTGATTCCACCCGAACCGATCGCGATTAAAGCCAACCCCGCAAGGAGCCAACCCCTCGGCTGCATGGTCGCGGCAAGCATCGACTCCGGCATGTCCATGAGGCCGAGGCATAGGTGTCCGCCACAGTAGACAAGCGAGAGCAGCAAGATCGTAAGGTATTTGCCGAGAAAAGCATCGGCCAGAATGCCGCCGATGATCGGAAAGAAGTAGGCGCTTGCCACGAACAGATGCATCGACTCCCTCGCCTCTGTTTCGGTCATGAAGTCGGGCCGGCCGGTGGATGAGAGAAGGTGCTGCGTCATGAACACAACAAGGATCGTCTTCATCCCGTAGAAGGAGAATCGTTCGGCGGCTTCATTGCCCACAATGAATGGAATGCCGGAGGGCATCCCTTGGATGGCTTCTGGACGTGTGCGGAAGTGCGGGAGATTCATCGTGGTTGCCATCGTCGTGGAAAAGAAACAAATAGCCGGCAGTAACCGGGAAGTCTGAGAGCGGAGCATGGACGATAGTGGTCCCAAAGACAATCCGTATCCTCAAAAGCGGAGCGTCGTGCGTGGGGTGTGCCAGTGGCGGTGGAATGTGCACAATGTCGCTCATGGCCCTCATGGCAGCACTCAATCCGATCCAGACTGTGAAGGCTTCTGAGAGTCTCCCTCACGGATTGTTGGTGGTCACGATCGACTGTCTGCCTGCTTGGATGCTCTCTGCCTGGGGAGCCACGTGGGTCGCAACGCCGTCGATGGATACTCTGGCCGCGAGGGGAATCGTGCTCGATCGGCTCATCACTCCTTCGCTGGATCCACGCAGTTCAATCGAGGACCTCTTTGGTGGGTTTGGCAAGGGCTCGCTGTTTGACATCGCAGCGGCGGCGGGTTGGCGAACGGCCATCCTGAGCGATGATCCGGCCACTCCTGATCGGGTGGCCTTGGCTTCAGGGTGTGGTCAGAGCATTGATGTGTGGGAGGTTCCTGCCGTTGCAACTCGGAGCCCCGCTGCCAGAAATAGCGAGACAAATCTAGCGAGGCTCTTCAGTCAAGCTAGGGAGGTGGTTGTCGCTGGCAACCACCAGTGTGTGTGGTGCCACGCCGGAAGTCTGGGCGTGTCGTGGGATGCGCCAGACATCTTTCGCACGTCCTACATCGATGCCGAAGACCCACCTCCGCCGCCGGGTGCTGGAGTGCCATATTTTACGGTCGACGCCTCCACCAACCCCGATCTCGTGATGGGCGTTCGGCAGGTGTTTGCTGGGCAGTTAACGTTGCTTGATTTCTGGCTCGGCAGACTGCTTGAGTCCGTACAATCGACGGCCGCAAACGGCAAGCATTGGGGGGTGCTCGTGATGGGAGTGCGAGGGTTACCGCTGGGGTTGCACGGAACCGTCGGTTGCTTGCCAGCATGCACGGATGCTGCTGGAAAAAATCAATGGTCGGGGCTGCCCTACGGTGAACGCGTCCACGTGCCCGCCGTGTTTGTTGATCCTGTTGGTTGGATGGCCTGCCAGCGATACGGAGGACTTGTCGTGCCCGCTGATCTGGGTGCAACCTTACAGGACCTCATCGCGGCCCCGCGCGACGCATTATCCCGGCGGGGCCGCAGTCTCACAACTCTGCTTGAGTCGTCGGACGTGCCGGCGAGAGATCGGGTTGTTGTCATGGCTCAGGATGGTGCGGCATTGATTACACCCGGATGGCATCTGCTCCTTGAGCGGCCGGAGGCGGCACAGCCGGCTCAATTATTTGCAAAGCCAGACGATTTTTTCGAACTTTCCGACGTGGCAAACCGGTGCCCGGGAATCACCGAAGAAATGCAGGCTGCACTTGAGTCGGCCTGGCAAGGGGACCTTGAGCGGGCGTGGCAAACGCCGCTCTCACCAGAGGTAATCGGCGGTCTAACCCCGTTTTAAACGGTTTTTGTGAACGCGGAAACAGGCTTGGCCCAAGGGCGGCCCCCCCGCTATGCTCCCGCGCCCTCTGGCGTGCTTTGTGGCTCCGGGGCAGCGATTCAATTCCTCTCATTTTCCGACTGCTGATTCTCTTGTGTACCGCATGCCACACCGCAGAGTTCCACCGTCGCATTCAGAATACCAGACGGACGTGAGCCTCCGATGGCTGGCATACGTCGCGGTGCTACTCACAGCTGTGGTGCCCTTGGGGGTGGCAGGCAGCGAAGCACCGCCAATCGACGAACCTCCGGTAGCCATTCGAATCGTGTGGGGAGGCGGAAAACCTCGCGCGTGGTCTGGCAGTATCCGTTTGATTCATGGACCAGACGAGGTGCCCGACACTGCACCTGATACCGCAAGCCGCGCAGCGAGTGGTCCAGATGCTGGTCCAGCTATTGGACCAGTTATTCACATTGATGGCGGCCAGCCGACCGGCGGCATCGACTGGCGAATGCTGTCTACCGAACCAGATGCAGGCGCGATGGTGCACGCGAGTGACGGCGTGATCATGATTCACCAATCCCGAGCCTGCGGCCTCGACGGTGTCGAAGTGGCAGTGGGCCAGTGGGAG
>QWQH01000151.1 GCA_003670915.1 Planctomycetota bacterium
ATGCAGACCGATGATCAGATCGTGGGCTTTATTGGAGTCAAAAGCCCTCGGTAGCAATTCCATGTAGAACTGCTCTGTGCGATCGAGTGTCGACTGGAATGACACGTCCCGCGGTTGCCCTAGTTGCGCCTCGCACGCAGCAGCCATCAGGAGCGTTACGATCATGGCTGCCATCGTGATTGCTCTGTTTTTCATAAAACTTTTTTTACGTTGCGCAGGGGTGTCGGATCCACGATGTGTTTTGGGATGATCGTCGCAGACCGTTGACAAGGCAACGCTTGGGATACTCTACCGGCATCGCGGCGCACGCCGCACTTTCCAGGTCGTGCGGCGACAGAAGCGTTGCGGGACCGCAGCTCTTCTGTGGATGGAGGGTGCATGAGCACGGGCAGGATAGGCGTGAGCGCTCATGAATTCAGCAATGTGCTCGATGGCCTCGCGGGATTCTGGAAGCCCCCTGATCTGGAACACATGGACCATACCCGGCCAGACTTCGAGCTTCACAGGGATACCGTCCGAAACCGCCTTCTTCGCCACTCGGACACTGTCGTCGCGGAGCATTTCGTGCTCGCCAACCTGAATCAGCAGCGGTGGAATGCCGCGGTAGTCGCCAAAGACGGGTGAAGCCAGCGGGTTGCGGGGATCCGTCTTGTCCAAATAGCGATCCCGAAACTCCGGCATGGTTCGCGCACTAATAATGGGATCATGGATGGTCCTCAGGGACTCGCTTGCCAGCGTGAAATCCGTGGCCGCTGAAATCGCGATTCCTCCCGCCGGGAGGGTCCGCTTACGGTCTCGCAATGCCAGCAGCGTTGCTAGAGTCAGGTTGCCACCCGCCGAATCCCCGGCAATGAATGTCGCCTTGGCAGGCCGGGGGCCGGATGGCCCGTTCGCGACCATCCATTCGTGAGCGGCTATACAATCCTCGAGCCCGGCGGGAAAGCGGTGCTCCGGCGCGAGTCGGTAGTCAGGGAGGAGCACAGCACACTTCGCCGCCACCGAAATATCGACCGCCAGCGGGAGATAGTTTCCTCCCGATCCTGAGACCCAGCCGCCGCCGTGCAGATAGAGGAGCCGCACATCGGGATCCGCACCGGGGGCCAGCACCCATTCACAGGGAATATCCCCAATCTTCAAGCGAATCAACTTCACCCCTTCTAGGTGGGGCTCGTTGCGTGTTCCCATGCCCGCCCGCAGTCCCTCCAAGTTGAAGTCTGTTGTGCCGAATGGCGTGCCTTTGCGTAGTTTTTCGAGGTATTCGACACCTTCCCGCGAAACCGTCTGCAGCTTGTATTCCGGAGCCACCGAGGGGGAAGGAACGTCGCCGTTAGTGACATCGTGAATTGCTGCGGTGGGTTTTTGAATAGTTTTTCGCTGTTGTGGCTGTTGATTGTCAGTGGCATACGCGCTCCCAGTAATAACACCAATCAGTAACGCTATTCCTAGAAAATGTGGCATCGCAAGCCTTCGATTGAGTAGTGATTGATGCGTGATAGGATTCCGAGTGCGGCGAATGAAGTCCCCAGAGTGGGTCATTTCGTATTCTCCTCGCGAGGAAGCTTACACACACGTCCACCAATTTTAAAATGGTTCCAGGCCGACTCGGCCGACTCGCCTCAAGGAAGGATAGCCGTTCCTAACACGATCCTGCTCCGCCACACGGCGATATCGCCCCGTGGCATCTCTTCCGGTTGGCGTGGCGCGTTGCCAAGCCAGCCCTTTTCCGTAGCCCTCATCGGGGACGGGGCATCAGAGGATCAGATTCTTGCTGACTACCCTTATTTGAAGGGGGAATCAGGCCCACCAGCAGTGTCTCTTTGCCCACCGGTTTATTGCCCTGCCTGCAGAAACGTGTTAGACATAAGGCTTGGGTTTTTCCTCAGTCGGGAACACGTCAAAGAAAAAGGGGTTTCCCAAAATGTCACTGATGTCTTCCAACTGGGCCGCTCAAGCCTTTCAAGGGGCCTTTCAAAAAGCGTTTTCGAGCACTCCCCACCCCGGCAAGATTCAGACTCGCCGCCGTCGCTCGAGGCGGCCCACCCAGCAGATTGCGATTGAGTCGCTCGAACCCCGGCAGATGCTGTCGGTGAATCCTGCGTCGAGTGGCTCGTGTGCCAGTTCGGCCACTGACAACGCAAATATCACGGCGTTCGTTTCACAAAACTCAATCGGTATTCTGTCCACCGTGCCCGGCAAGCCCACATCCGTCGTGGCCGTGCGAGGCAACGCCAGTCTGGCTGTGACGTGGACCGCCCCTGCAAACACGGGCGGCTCGGCGATCACCGACTATCTGGTGAAGTATTCGAGCAACGGCGGCGCTGCGTGGACCAACTTCGTTCATCCGGTGTCAACAGTGCCATCTCTCACCGTCACGGGTCTGACCAACGGCACAGCGTATGTGTTCAAGGTCATCGCCAAAAACGCCGTCGGCATCAGTCTGCCATCGGCCAACTCGGCACCGGCCACGCCTGCCACCGTGCCCGGCAAGCCGACATCGGTCGTGGCCGTGCGAGGCAACGCCAGTCTGGCTGTGACGTGGACCCCTCCTGCCACTAGCGGCGGCTCAGCGATCACCAACTATCTGGTGAAGTACTCGAGCAACAGTGGTTCGACGTGGACCACGTTCGTTCGGCCTGCATCGACGGCTACCTCGTGCACTGTCACGGGTCTGACCAACGGCACGCCTTATGTGTTCAAGGTCATCGCCCGAAACGCCGTTGGCTCTAGTCTGCCATCGGCTAATTCGGCACCTGCCACGCCCACATCCATGAGCATGGTAACGGTTGGGAATCCTGGAAACGCCGCTGACACCACCGGCTACGGTGCCGTGTCCTACTCGTACCAGATTGGGAAGTACGACGTGACAGGCTCGCAGTACACGGCGTTCTTAAATGCCGTAGGCTCGACAGACAACTACGCTCTCTACAACCCAAACATGGGTACAGACACCAAGGTTGCCCAAATCAGCCGCTCTGGCACCGCTGGCACGTACACCTACGCCGTTATGAACGGCACGGGCAACCGTCCGATTTCGTATGTGAGCTGGTGGGACAGTGCGAGGTTTTCTAATTGGATGAGCAACGGCCAGCCGAGCGGGGCCCAAGTCAGCACGACCACAGAAAACGGTGCATACAACGTGAACGGTTTCACTTCAGGCAGTGCCGTGTTCAAAAACACCACCAACCCGAATACGGGCTTCGCTCCGACGTACCGGATTCCGCTGGAGAACGAGTGGTACAAGGCGGCGTACTACGCTCAGGGCGCGCTTTTCAGCGGCTACCATACTTTCGCCACGCGGAGCAGCGCAGCCCCTGGCACCACAATCGGCAGCGGTGCCAATCAGGCAAACTACAATGGTGTCATCGGCCACGCCACTGACGTAGGCTCGTTTAGCGGCAGCGGAAGTTACTACGGCACGTTTGATCAGAGCGGCAACGTGTATCAGTGGAACGATCTGGATGGCAACAGCGGTTCTTTACGTGGCTTTCGCGGCGGCGGTTGGGGCAGCGTTTCCAGCTACTTGTCGGCCTCGGAACGCAACGACAACGCTCCGGCGTACGAGAGCCGTAGCATCGGTTTTCGGCTCGCAAGTCCGGCCGCCTGACGGCTTTGTTGTGACCTGTGACCTGGCGTTCGGCAGGGGTCAGAGGCTGTGAATATCGATCGCGGGCAGTTCGTCTATCCATCGATTGAAAGACGTCGCGATCGTCATGGATCTGCACGAACTCGCCCCAGTCGGTGGGCGGGCCACGAGCGGGCGACACCGGTGGCGGCTCGAGCGGTTCGCCAAGATGCGTGAGGATTTTCCGGATCGGCCCCGGCTTCGTGAATGTCAGGCAAATATGGCTTCGACCGGCCGCCCCTTGCCGTCCTCGGTCGCGTAGAAGGGCCGCCCCTCGATCTCGTAGACCGTCTTCGGGCTGACGCCCAGCGTCGTGAAGAGCGTGGCATGCAGGTCGGTGATGCCGACCGGATTCTCAATCGCCACGCAGGGCCGCTCGTCGGCGGTCTTGCCGTAGACGAATCCCTTCTTCATCCCGCCGCCGAAGAGCACGACGCTCGAGCCGCCCGTGAAGTGGCGATGCTGGCCGTAGTGGTTGGGCAGTTGTAGGAAGTCCTTGGGGGAGTTGGCTTGGTCGTTGGCCTTCGAGCCAGGCTGGCCTTCCGTGATCATGTCGCGGCTGAACTCGCTGGCAATCACCACAAGCGTGCTGTCGAGCAGCCCGCGGGCCTCGAGGTCGCGAATGAGTGTCGCGATCGGCCGGTCGACCTCCGCGTGGAGTTTCGCCACCGTCTCGTGGCCGCGCTCGTGCGTGTCCCAATGGACGAAGGGCACGTATTCGGTCGTCACCTCGACGTAGCGGGCACCATTCTCCACGAGCCTCCGAGCCAGCAAGCACCCCCGCCCGAATCGCCCGGTATCGTATTGCTCCTGCACCTCCTTCGGCTCCAGCGTGATATCGAAGGCCTCGCGCTCCTTGGCGCCGAGGAGGCGATGGGCGTTTTCCAGGCTGCGGAGCATCGACTCCTGGTGGTAGTCGCTCATGAACTCGCGGTTCGGCGACGTCGCCACCAGCCGCTTGAAATGCGCGTAGCGGCTCGCGAACCGCCCGGGCTCCATCCCCTTGGGCGGACGGACGGCGACCGCCGCCTGCTCCGGGAATGGCAGGTTCATCGGCCCGAATTCGCTGCCAAAGAAGCCCGCGGTCGTGAATGCCTTGATCTCCTCGTTCTCGCCGATGCCCTCGAGCCGCTGCCCGATGTTCACGAACGCCGGCATCACCGGATTGCGGAGTCCGAGCACGCGGCTCATCCAGGAGCCGATGTGCGGGCAGGCGACGGTCTGCGGCGGCACGTAGCCGGTGTGCCAGTGATACTGGTGCCGCGAATGAAGGATGCTGCCGAGGTCGGGCTGCACGTGCGAGCGGATCAGCGTCGCCCGGTCGAGCACCTTCGCGATCTCGGGCAGGCCGTTGCAGATCCGCACGCCGTCGATCGCCGTCGGGATTGACGGGAACGTGCTGATCACGTCGGCCACCGCGAGGCCGGGTTCGAAAGGCTTATATTTCTTCGGATCGAACGTGTCGGGTGCGGCCATGCCGCCGGCCATCCAGAGCACGATGATCGCATCGGCCTTCGCCGAGGGATGCACGATCTTTGCCACATCACCGCTGGCGCGGGCCCGGGGTTCGGGGAGCACGAACGTGGCCGCCGCCGCCGAGGCGAGGCCCTGCAAGAGTTCACGACGGGTTTGCACGGTTTGGACTCCTCTCACGAATCGGTTCCGAAGTTCGTCGCCCGCTGTTCTAGGTCTATTCTAGGTTCATTATCGGATGAGTTGAAAGTCGGGGAGCATGACGATCGCCCAGAGGCAGTCCGCCACGCTCTCCTTGGTCGGATTTTCTCCAAGCATGTCGCAAATAACCGCTGCTTCGGCAGCCGACGGTTCCCGGGAGAGCGTCGCGGCGAACATCCACTGAAGAAGGCTATCGACACATGGGCCGTGCTTTTCGAGCACCGTGCCCCCGCCCTTGGCAAACTCGTCCGCGAGGCTCTGCTCGTTGGCAAGCTGGATTGCCTCGAGCGTAGTCAGGTCGCCCGGGCGGCTGGTAACCACCTGATCGCGGTTGGGCCGGCCCAGCGCGGCCATCAGCGCCGTCCCTTTCACCAACACCGCACGCACCATCGGCAGCGGGCCCGGTGCCGATGCGGAGATCAGTTTGCGGGCAAACTCCCCGACGCTTTTCGCCCATGTGGTCTGCGTTTTCACGACCGCGGCCAACGCCCAATCGTTCGTGTCCTTGTCTTTGGCAAACCTGCCGTTGCCATCCGGGGCGGCGCTCGTCCATTCCCACGAGCCGTCGGTGGCGATCGTTCTGGAAGAGCCGTCGGGTAGCCCCGCCCGGATCTCCACCTTCAGCGCCGCCGGACCACCCGCTTCGCCGTTGGCGGCCGTCACGACGATCTCGTTCTCGCCTTTCTTCAACTCGCTCATGAGGAGTTCCATGACCGGCTGCGACCAGTCGTCGCTCGTCGCCACCCGCTTGCCGTTGACAAAGAGCGTAGCCGCATTGTCCGCCGCGAACACGGCAGCCGCGTGCGACGGATCATCGGGGAGTTCGAAACGCTTGCGAAAGGTGAGTTTTTCACCCGGTGGCGAATCGGCCAGGTCGTTGGACCAGATCCAGGCGGCGACCACCTCGGGCAGAACGCCTCCCAAGGGCGGATCGAACCGGATCACTTCGGCATCGGGCTTCCCCGGCGCAGTGCTCGTCAGTTGCCAGACGGCGTCGGTGAACTGCTCGGCTGTCATGCGGCGCGGCAGCGGCCCCTTGAAGACAGAGTTGCCGCCCGCTGGCTGGCCCACGCCCGCGGGAGTGGTGGCCCCGTACACCTCCGAGGTGCAGATCGTCGCGAGGACGTGCTTCACGTCCCACGAGTGCGACACCAAGTCGCCGGCGAGCAGGTCGAGCAACTCCTCGCTCCACGGCCGGGCCCGAAGCGCGTCGACCGGATGCACGATGCCACGGCCCAGCAGCCGATGCCAGAGGCGGTTGGCGAGGTTTCGTGACAGCCAGCCGTTCTCGGGCTTCGTCATCAGCGCCGCGAGTTGCTCGAGTCGCTGCGACGGCGGGGCCGAGGCATCCACCTGGCCGAGTTCGGCAAACAGCCAGGCCGGGGTCGCGGTGGCCCCGGTCGCCTTGTCGCAGCGATGCAGTTCCAATCGATTCTCCGAAGAGATCGCCGCGAGGTCGTAAGTCTGCTGGAGCGTCCAGCGATCAACGAACGAATCGTGGCAGCTTGCGCACTTCAGATTGATCCCCAGGAACGTCTGCCCGACGTTCTGGGCGAACTGGATCGGCACGGTCTGGCTCGCGTTCACCTCGCCGCGCCAGACGATGCCGTCGATGAAACCGCGAGACTCGTCGTCCGGCGCGATCAGTTCTCGCACGAACCGGTCGAACGGCTTGTTCTCCACGAGCGAGCGGTGCAGCCAGGTCGTGATCTGCCTGCGGCCGCCCGTGATGAAGCCGGTGCCCGTGTAGTCGTTGCGCAGCAGGTCGTTCCAAAACGTCAGCCAGTGCTCGGCGTATGAAACCTTGTCGGCGAGTAGTTCGCGGACGAGTGCCGTCCGCTTGTCGGGGTTCGAGTCGGCGACGAATGCCGCCACGCGATCCGGGGTTGGAAGCAACCCCACCAGATCGAGGCTCACCCGGCGGATGAACGTGCGGTCGTCGCACCGGGCGGGTCGGTCGATGCCGCGCTGGTGCCAATACGCATCCACGATCCGGTCGACGGGATTCACGCGGCCTTCCTGCGCCGGGGGGAGTTCGATCAGCCGCAGTTGGAGCGGTGGCTCCCAGCCCGTGCCCTTGAACGCGAAGCCGTCCTCCCAGGGCGCCTTCTGATCGATCCATTGCCGGAGGATCGCCGCGGCCTCCGGTGGCAGAGGATCGCCCTCGCTGGGCATGCGGTAATCGGCATCGTCACTCGTGATGCGGGTGATGATCTCGCTCTCGCCCGCCCGGCTATCGACGAAGCCCGGTGTCCCGGAATCGCCGCCGGCGAGCAGGGACTCGCGGGTATTCATCG
>QWQH01000134.1 GCA_003670915.1 Planctomycetota bacterium
ACAGGCTCCCGCAGGCAATGGCATCCGTCGAGAGATTGCCGGTGTGTGCGTGGTCGATTTGGCAAAAAAGTATGGCACTCCCCTGTATGCCTACGATGCCGAGATGATCCGCCGTCGCTGCCGCGATCTGACCGGATGGGATACGGTGCGATTCGCCCAGAAAGCCTGCTCGAATCTGGCCGTCTTGAATCTGATCCGCAGCGAGGGAGTGATGATTGACGCAGTGAGCGTCGGCGAGATCCATCGAGCGATGGCCGCCGGCTATTCGGCCCACACTTCTGGCACGCCTTCGGCCGACAGCCTGCCGCCGGTGCACCCGATCGTGTACACCGCCGATATCTTCGATCGCGAGAGCCTCGATGCCGTTGCCTCGCTCGGCATCCATGTTAATTGCGGCTCGGCCGATATGCTCGAACAACTGGCCCAGCGAGTGCCTGGATCCAGCGTGACGCTGCGGGTGAACCCAGGCTTTGGTCACGGCCACAGCCAGAAGACAAACACCGGCGGCGAAGGATCGAAGCACGGCATCTGGCACGAAGACATTCCCGAGGTGCTCAAGCGGGCCGAGTGGGCGGGGCTCTGTGTCAGTGGGCTCCACATGCACATTGGCAGCGGCGCGGATTTATCGCACCTCGCTGAAGTAGCCGGTGCGCTCGAACGAGTAGCCATGGAGATCGGCCGTTCGCTGACGATGATCAGCGCCGGTGGCGGCCTACCGGTCCCCTATAAACCGGGCGAAGTGCATGCCGATCTGGCCGGTTATTTTCATCTCTGGGATGCCACTCGCAAAAAACTGGAGGCCGCATTTGGCCACCGGATCCGACTGGAGATCGAACCGGGCCGCTATCTCACCGCCGAGTCGGGCTGTGTGGTCACCGAAGTGCGAGCCATTAAAAACCAAGGCACTCGCAAATATCTCCTCGTCGATGCGGGGTTCAACACGCTGGCCCGCCCCGTGCTCTACGGCTCATGGCATCCGATGAGTCTGTGTCCGGTGCATCTGATTGCAACGCATGCTGATGGATCCAACACGCAGTTTGAAGAGGTTGCCGTCGGCGGCCCATTGTGCGAATCAGGCGACATCTTCACGCAGCAAGATGGCGGTTTTGTTGAGACCCGCTCACTGCCGTGCGCCACGGTCGGCGATTATCTGGTGATTGAGATAGCCGGTGCCTATGGCTTTGCGATGGCCAGCAACTACAACTCCAAGCCGTTGCCAGCCGAGGTTCTCATCGACGGTGGAAAAGCTCGGCTCGTGAGGTCCCGCCAGACTCCCGAGGATCTGGTGCGAGGTGAAACAATCTAAAACAATGTGCTAAAGGGCTCACCGTGAATTCCGAGTGCATGGGGCGGCAGTGCGGACCGGCTCAATGCGATTGGAATTCACGTCAACGCACTACGCGCCGCATCGCCTCAAACGATGTCGGCTCAACATCTTTGCACGCGCACTGCAGCAACAGTTGCCAGTAAGCGTTTTCGACGGCCTATTCAAGTTTGCCTTCGCTGGTAATCCGTGGGATCTCCTCACGTCGTACCATCACTCCATCACTCCATCACTCAAACACCCCCTATGCGAAGCCCCAAATGCCCGCTCGACGGGCGGCTTAACAGCGGTATTTGGCAGAGACTGCCCCGGCGACTAGAATGCGGTTAAGTTCGCATGAAGGTATTCTTGGAAAGAGCACCCCTGCTGCAGATCGAAACACCATGGCAAAGCAAGGCCCTCGTAAAAAACTCCCTAAAGAACTGGCCGTGATCTCAGCGGACAACTGCACCGGTTGCGAGGCCTGCATCGAAGTCTGTCCGGTCGACTGCATTCTTAAGGTGCAGCAATACGACCACTTTCACAACCTCCAGAGTTGGTGCGAAATCGATATCGAACGCTGCGTCGGCTGCGAAGTCTGCGTGCACATTCCAGGAAAAAAGTCGAATCCATACGATCTCAAGGTCTGCCCGTGGGATGCCATCGAAATGATCCCCACCGAGGAGGTGGCCCATGTTGTGGCTCAGATCGGCGGCCCTCCAGAGTACGTTGAGCAACACTGGGACCGCTTGGTCGGTACGGCCCACCACTTGGCCGAACTCAAAGCCCAGGCTGGCTAAGCCCTGAGTGGCATCAGTCAATCATGCTCTTGAACTGCGTCGCTGGTTGACTCGCGCGCAGATGGCCTGTACAACAAAGGCTACGATAGAACAAATGTTCACGTACCTGCCGTTTCAGCACCCAGAGCGAATCCAGCCATGGCGCACGCCCCAGCAAAGGCCCCTGCCGACTTCGAACACGTTCGGGCCTCGGTGCAACTGACCTGCGTGCCCGGCGTCGGCCCGCGACTGCGTCAGTTGCTCCTCGAGCGATTCGGAACGCCGGAGGCCGTGTTCGCGGCCCGATTCGACGAGATCCTTGCCGTTGATCGCATTGGGAAAGAGATTGCTGAGGCGATCTTTGCGATGGCCAATGATCCGACTGCAGACGGCATCATCGAACTGTGTCGCTCGCGAGACGTGGGGATCATTTCAGAAGCAAGCGAGGGCTACCCGGGCCTTTTGTCGCACATTCCCGACCCACCTGGCGTGCTTTTTGTGCGCGGTGAACTCAAGCCATGCGACGCAATGGCCATCGCAATCGTCGGTGCGAGGCATGCCACGGCCTATGGGCTCAGAGTGGCTGAACAGCTTGGCAGCAGCCTCGCCCATGCCGGCTACACCATCGTGAGCGGGCTGGCCCGCGGCATCGATGCCGCGGCTCACCGCGGCGCTCTGGCGGCCGGCGGCCGTACCATTGCCGTTTTGGGCAGTGGCGTGCTCAACATCTATCCGCCAGAGCACGGCGATCTGGCCACGGAGATTATCGGCTGTGGCGCCGTGATCAGTGAGGCTCCGCCGTTCGCTGAGCCATTCCGCGGAGCGTTTCCACAGCGCAACCGAATCGTGTCTGGCTTATCGCTGGGTGTTGTGGTGGTGCAGGCATCAGACCGTTCGGGTGCGCTGATCACAGCCCGGATGGCAGGCGAGCAGGGACGCGAGGTGTTTGCGGTGCCGGGTGCAATCGACTGCCGCATGTCGCGGGGCTGCCACCAACTCATACGGGACGGAGCCACATTGGTAGGAGGAGTAGATGATATTTTAGAGGAGCTTGGGCCACTCTTTGAAACGGCGACCGACCCTGACGGGCGGCTCATCAAAAACCCGGCTGAGCTTCAGCTCACGACTCTGGAGCGACACGTGCTCGACGCTGTTTGCGACGAGCCCATCGGCATTGATGGCATCGTGGAATCAACATCGCTCGCCGTCTCGCAGGTACTCGCCACCATAGGCGTGCTCGAAATGCGACGCCTCGTGCGACGCCTACCAGGCAATCGCGTTCAACGCACCTAGATCGCATTCGTTCGACGTGGAGCGTCGTCGTGACACAGTGAGAGCGGGTAGACGAAGGGGGTCGGGGATACACGATAAACGGATAGGCTCTGTCCTACCCGTCTTCACAAACCCGCTTGAGGGTTCTCTGTTACACTGCCCGCAGTTTCGCGTCCACACGATCCTTAAGCGTACGAGCCCTCACTATGGATACAGCTCTCTTCAACCGCGGCGAATCGATTCGGGCCAGGCTCCTCCAACTTCGAGACTCTCTTTGACTGGACAGGGCGCAAACGGGCGGTCGCGCGGATCGAAAATGCGATGGGCCAGCCAGAGTTTTGGAACAACAACGAAAAAGCACAAGCCACAGTCGGCGAACTCAAGAGCATCAATTCGATTCTGAAGCCGCTGGACGAGGCGATTGCCGTTGGTACCGACTTGGCGGCGCTTGAGGAACTGGCCCGCGAGGACGGTTCGCTTGAACCGGAACTGGCGACCGAAACCGATCGGCTTGAAAAACTCGTTGCCTCATTAGAACTGGCATCGCTACTCTCTGGCCCACATGACAGTTTCGATGCGCTCGTTTCGATCAATGCTCGAGATGGCGGCACTGACGCGAACGACTGGGCAGAGATGCTCCTCCGCATGTACTCGGCGTGGGCCAATAAGCGTGGCTATGCTGTCGAATTGCTCGACCGCCAAGACGATGCCGTCGCGGGCATCCAAAGCGCAACCGTCGCGATCCGCGGACCGTGGGCCTACGGGTACCTCAAGGGAGAAACAGGCATCCACCGTCTGGTGCGTATCAGCCCGTTCAACGCCGAAGGGAAGCGCCAAACGAGCTTTGCGGCGCTAGATGTGGCTCCTGAGATTGCCGACGACGACACCGAGGTGGAACTCAATGATGAAGACATCCGAGAGGATGTCTTCCGGGCCAGTGGGGCTGGCGGCCAACACGTCAACAAAACATCAAGTGCCATTCGCATGACTCACTTCCCAACGGGCATTGTCGTGCAGTGTCAAAGCGAACGGAGCCAACACAAGAACCGGGCCACAGCGATCAAAATGCTGCGGTCGCGAATCGCGCGACTGCAGGAGGAGAAACGCGAAGCCGAACAACTCGCCCGCTACAAGCAGCAGCCCAAAACGGGCTTCGGTTCGCAGATCCGCAACTATTTTCTTCACCCGGATCAGCGGGTGAAAGACCAGCGCACTGGGCACTCTGTTGGCAATTTTCAAACCGTACTCGACGGCAATTTGGACGGCTTTCTCAACTCCTATCTTCAGTGGAAGGTATCGGGATCATCACCGCAGGCCACGGCCGACGATGCATAAGACGCAGCCCAGCCACGAAAAACAGCTCTGTCTAGATTGTTTTGGGTTTCGAAGATATATTTTTTGCAGTTGAATTCCGTCTCTGAAGGAAACCCATGCCCGAAAAAGAACAGGCCCTTGAAGTGGAAGGGGTCGTCACGCAGGCCCTCGCCAACACCCGCTTCCGCGTTCAGATTACCGGTGGCCACATCGTCAACGCCCACGTGGCCGGGAAGATGCGAAAAAACTTCATTCGCATTGTGCCGGGCGACAAAGTGAAGGTCGAACTCTCACCCTACGACCTCACGAAGGGCCGAATCACGTTTCGCGAGCGTTAACAGACCGTGAACACGTCTGCCGCCGTGAGAAGTGTCGACCTTGGACGAATCCTCGCCCCGGCGACGAGATTTTTGCCGCTCCAGAGACGGCGATACACCAAAGTCGAATGCGCTCTAGCGAGGCGGCTCTGGACTCTCGGGCTTCTGGTTCTCTGGGGCTTCGTCCTTCTCGTGAACCTCGTCCCGCTTTTGAAAAAACTGTTTCAAGTCGCCGAACGTCCGCAGGGGTTCTTTTCCTTCCCGCATTTTCTTTGAGAGCGGCACTGCCGGTTTGCTGGAGGCGCGTGCCGTGTACGTTTTCACCGCTGGTTCGCGCGTTGGCGGACCGTTGCGACCGCTGGGCTGTGAGCCTACGCTCCTCGCGGCGGCCCCCTGCTCGCGTCCGCCGGCCCGCTGTGGTCCTCGTCCGTTGCTTCGCTGGTTGGTTGCCGCCCCATCGGTTGCGACGCGAGCCGGGCGACGCTGCTCTTGCTGAGCTCGCACGCTGCCAGGCTGGATCATCGTCAACGCAACGCGACGACGCGCTTTATCCAGCTCCAACACCCATACCTTCACAATCTCCCCAACGGTCACCACATCGTGCGGATCTCGCACGTAGCGACTCGACAGCTGACTGATGTGCACCATGCCACTGTCGTGCAAGCCGATGTCAACAAAAGCCCCAAAGTCAACGACGTTGAGGACAGAACCCATGAGTTCCATTCCCACCTCAAGATCCTCCAGCTTGAGCACGCCCTTCTTAAAGAACGGCTGCGGCAAGTCCTCGCGGGGATCCCGACCTGGGCGAGCGAGTTGCTCGATGATGTCCGTTAGAAGCAGTCGGCCCACGCCGAGTTCCTTTGCGAAGGCTGGCAGGTCGAGGCTGGCTGCCTTCTGTGCGAGCGATTCCGCCCGCTGACGGCTCGTCAGATCTTCTGGAATACCGCCGAGCCGTTCCAACACTTTTGAAGCGATCGCGTAGCTTTCTGGATGGATCCACGTGGCATCCAGCGGATTGATTCCAGCGGTGATTTTTAAAAAACCAACCGCCTGCACAAACGCCGCCTCGCCAAAGCCAGGCACCTCCAAGAATTGCTGCCGGGAGGTGAACGCACCGTTCTTTGTGCGCCATTCGTGAAACCCACGCGCCATCGTCTGGTTGAGTCCAGACACGTATCGCAACAGCGCGGGACTGGCCGTGTTCACGTCCACGCCGACATAATTCACACAACTCTCCACCACCGCATCCAGCGACGTGTGGAGGTGGCGCGCTTTGACGTCGTGCTGGTAGAGGCCAACACCGATGTTTGCCGGCTCGATTTTCACGAGTTCAGAAAGCGGATCTTGGAGCCGACGCCCAATCGAAATCGCGCCACGCACTGCGGCCTCATGCGCAGGCAATTCCTCGCGGGCATACACACTCGTTGAATAGACGCTTGCACCGGCTTCGTTCACCATCACGTAGCCCACATCGAGGGACTTGAGTTCGCCGGCCACGAGTTCGGCCACGAGCGACTCCACTTCGCGGCCCGCCGTGCCATTGCCAACAGCGACCACCGTGCACGCGTGAGCCGTCACCATCTCCACAATTTTCTTGACGGCCGCCTCTCGCTTTTCTTTCTGGCCGATGATATGCAGCACGGCATACTCGAGCGGGTTGCCGCACTCATCAATCACCACCGCCTTGCAACCACTCTTAAATCCAGGATCGAGCGCCAGCACGCGACGCCCTGCAACAGGCGCTTGCAGCAGCAGGTTGCGGAGATTTTTGGCAAACACCTCGACCGCGTGAGACTCGCAGTATTCCGTAATTTCTCGACGGATCTCCCGTTCGAGGCTCGGCAGTACAAGCCTCACAAGCGCATCGCGTGCGCACCCCTTCAAAAGATCCGCATGGGGGTGATCGAGGGGGACAAGGAAGTCCTCGGCTGCAACCTGCATCTCATCGACAGGCCCTTCAATCCGAACCTTGAGTAGCTTGGCTCGTTCGCCACGATTAATGGCAAGCGCGCGGTGCGGAGGCACTCGCTGAATATGTTCTGAATAGTCGAAATAGTCGCGGAAGTGCTTCTCGTCCTTTGAGAGTGCCTTCCCCTCGCTCTCCACCCGCTGGCTCTTGAGGTGGGCCTGCTTGTACAGAATCCCTCGCAACCGCTGCCGTACGTCGGCCCTGGCGCTGAAATCGTCCGCAATGATATGGCCAACACCCAACAAAGCATCCGCTGCCGTCGCTACCTGGCCGTCGGCATCGACAAAATCGGCGGCCCGCTTATCGAGGTCTTTCGCAAGCGGATCAGCGGCAAGAATCTCGCGCGCCAATGGCTCCAGTCGACGCTGCTTTGCAATTTCCGCCAGCGATATTTTTCTGGGCTTGTACGGAAGATAGAGATCTTCCAAATGCTTTGAATTATCCGACGACTCAATCTGCGATGCCAGTTCTGGAGTCAGTTTGCCTTGGCCTTGGATCGTGCGCAGGATCGTCTGCTTCCGATCGGCAAGTTGCCTCAACTTCGTAATGCTTTCGGCAATCCGCCGGATAGCAACTTCATCCAGACCGCCGGTCTGGTCCCTGCGGTAGCGGGTGATGAAGGGAACGG
>QWQH01000087.1 GCA_003670915.1 Planctomycetota bacterium
TATCGATCGAGGATGGCTGTTCGGAAGACGATTGGGAGGGCTGGAAGCTGATGAGTCAGAAGCTGGGTGACAAGATTCAATTAGTTGGCGACGATTTGTTCGTGACCAACTCCGAGCGGTTGGGCCGGGGCATTGCCGAGGGCATCGCCAATAGCATTCTGGTGAAGGTCAACCAGATCGGCACCCTCACCGAAACGATCGCCGCAGTGCAGTTGGCCCATCGCTCGGGCTACACGTCTATTGCAAGTCATCGCAGCGGCGAAACGGAAGATGCCACCATCGCCGATCTGGCTGTGGGCCTCTCCACCGGTCAGATCAAAACGGGCTCTGCGTCTCGCAGCGATCGGATTGCCAAGTACAACCAGTTGCTTCGCATTCAAGAATCGCTAGGCGACGGCGCGGTCTATGCGGGTCGAGAAGTGCAGGCCCGTTGGCCAGGCACGGCCTGATCTGCCGGGGCGATGAGGATCTCGTCGCATTGGATGTCCTGAGAGTCTTCATGGAACAACTCGATGAACGCCCAGCGCGAGCCGTTTCGCATCACCGACAGCCCGTGGTTTTGGGCGATGCTTTTCTCGATGATGTCGCTGGTGGGTATGGGCCTGATTGCCCCCAAGTTTGACGCACGGCAGCGGCAGATCGAAAACCGTTTTTTGGGTCGCGAGGAGGCGGCTGCCGAACGCAACCGCCGAGCAGCTGGGTTGCCGCCGATCGATCTGGCCGCGGAGGCTGTCGCTCCCGGGCCGCGTCCGCGGATGGTGCCGCTCTGGACGCTTGCCACCGGTGCCACGCTGCTTGCTGTCGGCTCTGCAGCGATGCTTGTTAGAGAGTTGCGGGCCTGGCAAAGGCAATGAGACGTTGGTACCGCATCTCACCCCGAACCGCTCGCGAACCCTTGACCGATGTGCACGGTCAGGCATTGTGCAAGGTCAGGCATTGCGCACCGTCAGCCGATGATTGAGCGTCGCTTGGACACGTAGTCCCACACGACAAAGCGGTCGAGGTCTTTGCCGGCAGTGAAAAATACTCGCCCCTTTGATGTTTCCGCGAGACGGTACGCAAACTGAATGTCCTCCCGCGACTGCGACCAGCCCGAAAGGAGAAAGACATTCACGGTGATGCCCTCGCGACGGCAGGCCTGCGCCTCGCGGATCGTGGCCTCTTCTGTGCGCGGGTGCGGCGGATAGAGCAGAAAAAGCTGATTGCCCTCGAAGTGCGCAGTCGGGAGGCCATCGGTGATGATGAGCACCTGTTTGTTGGGGGTGTCTTGCCGAGAAAGCAGCCGCCGCGAGAGCTGCAAAGCGTGTTGGATGTTCGTGAAGTGCGGAGGGATCTGCATCTCCGAGATCCCAGGATCACTCATGTCGGCCCGGAGCCGCACGACCGAATCAAAGACTGTGACAGGCTTCGGGAGGAGCGACGCGATCTCGCCAAACGTCCGTAGCTTGGCAAACGAAAACATCTCGATGAATTGAAGGGAGTCGCCCGGGTATTCCTTCTGCACAAGCCCCTGCAGGGCCAAGGCCATCCGCTTCACGTTCACATACAGCCCGCCGTAGCGCATGGAGCCACTCATGTCGAGCACAACGGTGGTGGCACACTTGGGCGTGTTGCGCGTGCGATGCACCTCGATATCTCGTTGCTCCATTCGTAGGGGCCCTGCAGGGAGGCCTTCCTTGCGGTTGGATGCCTGCCGGAGCATGGCGTTTACCAGCGACCCAGGAATATCCATGTGGGCCACTGAGTCGCCAAACTCGTAGGGCCGTGTGGGCACCATTTCCACGGCCCCGTCCCCAACAATGTTCACTTGGTGCCGCCCAGTCCGGGAGGGGTCGAGTGACGCGAAGATTTGGTTGAGAAGCTTCCCTTGAAACACTCGCATTGCCTTGGGCGTCAACTGATAGCCGCGCTGCGTGCGTTGGAGTCCCTGCTCGGCGGCCATGTGCTCGACGAGGTCCTGCACCTGCTGTTTGAGTTTGTCGAGCTCATCGAGTTGCCCTGCTTCGGCAAATCTGGCGAGAGCCTCCATGTCGATCAGACCGATCTTCGCATTCTTTCGCGCTTCTTCGAGTTGCTTCAGAAGCTTCGAGAGCGTTTCCAGTTCTTCCTTCACCTCGAGAGCCTCTGGCAACGAAAGCTTCTGGCGGCCGCTGAACTTCCATGCTGCGGCGAGTTCGTCCATCTGATACACCTCGCCGAGACGATCCACCAGCGTTACCAACTGCCCGCTAAAACGGCTTTGGTCGTTGTCTTGCGCATACCACAGACGCTCGAGTTGCCGCAGTTGCTCTTCCCGAACGGCTCGCTGGAATGCATCGCGAGACTTTGCAGGTGGCTGGACCTGCTGGGCTGCGTTCTGAAATACCTGCCTCGTTTTTTTGCGAATGGAGTCGGTTTCGTACCGTTCGATGATTTTTCGGATCCGCTCTTCCAACATGTGTTTGAGGGCCGCCAAGGATGGCCCCAGCCCCGTGATCTGCGCCGGATCGAGCATGACCGCATCGGCCAACTGCTCTTCGGTGAGTTCATCGATGCTGCCGAACTCCAGTAGGTGTTCCATCGCCGGGCTGACGAGATCTGCCAGAGGCATCCGAGGAGGCGGAATGCGCGCAGGATCATAGCGCTGGTAGACGTGAACGATGCCGCCGAGTGTGTCACGAGTGGGCATGTGAGTGTTTAAAAAAAGAATCGATTCTTCAGCCAGAGCGATCACGAGCCATGCAGGGATCATCTGAAACCACGGGTGTCGTAGATCGTGTGGCCGTGCTGCTGGATTCTTGAAATGCGCTCGGTGGCGTATAAACCGGCCAGAATAAACTCGATGCAACTGGCCCGCATCGCTGGATCTTCTGAGGCATTGACCTCAAAAGCACGCTGCCAGATTGCCGGCACATCGGCCACGATTGATTCATACGTTGACGACGGCACCATGTCGCCGACTTCGATCTTTACGCCCTCGCCAAACACCTTGGCGATGTCGTCGAGGCCGTGCTTCTCTACGTATTCCTCAAAAACTGTGGCAATTGCCTCTGCAATCACGCTGTCGAGCACTTGCATCTCGGTCATCTGGTGGCTTCCCATGAGGTCGAGTTCCAACTTTCCGAGGCTCGAGGCATAGAGGTGCCCTAGATCACTGATCCGCGGCACTGCTGGCTTTTCGCCCAGACGCACCCCTCTTTGCCTAGCACTGGCCACGAGAGTTTTCAGGTTCGCAATTGAAAACCTCGCGCTCACGCCCGATTGCTGATCGATAAACTTGCTCTTCCGCGCGGCTATTGTGACCTGCTCGAGCACCTCCTTCATAAAATACGGAACGGCCACAGGCCACTGGCCGCCACAGTCGATCCCTGCTTCCTGTTCGGCCATCGCAATGCCTAGGTCGCGGTCGGTCTGGTAGTGGGTGTGAATCACCGCGCCGATCCGGTCTTTCAGTTGCGGAATCACTTTGCCAGATCGGTTGTACGTCGCGGGATTTGCCGAAAAGAGTAGCATCACATCGATGTCAAACTTCACCGGATAGCCTCGGATTTGAACGTCGCGCTCCTCCAGAATGTTGAACATTCCCACCTGCACCAGTTCATCCAGTTCGGGCAGTTCGTTCATCGCAAAAATGCCTCGGTGCAAACGGGGAATGAGGCCAAAGTGCAACGCCTCCTCCGATGCCATGCTCGTGCCCCCGGCTAATTTGGCTGGATCGATTTCGCCAATGATGTCGGCAAACTTTGTGCCTGGCGCCAGTCGTTCGGCATACCGCTCAACACGAGGCCACCAAGCGATTGGAATATCAGCCTCGTTTCGCTGAGCAATCAGTTGCTTGCCGGCCCGGCTGATTGGCCGATAGGGGTCGTCGTGAAATGGAATCGCCGGGTCATCCAGAAATGGAAGGTATTCGTCGAGAAATCGCACCAGCAAACGCATCAGTCGGCTCTTGGCCTGCCCCTTCTCGCCTAGGAAGAGCATGTCGTGCCCCGCCACCAGTGCAATGCTGATCTCGGGAATGACTGTGGTGTCGTATCCAATCACACCCGGAAAGAGTTCGCTGCCGTCGGCGAGCGATCGCAGGAAATTTTCCCGTACCTCATCTTTCACGCAGCGGCTTTGCCAGCCGCTCGCACGCAGTTGCTGGAGCGTCTGGGGAAGCCGTTCGGCGACCGATGGGTTGTTGATCATGGGAGTTCTCGCTTGGTGGAGAAGGGTCGGTAATGATGTGCCGGATTATAGACAGTGGGATCTTGGCAGGTAGCGGCTGGCTCATGTGTGAGGGCCGAAAAATCTACATGCGGGGCAGAGCTTCAGCCAGTTGCGTCACTATCGCAGAGATCTGCTGCAACGTGTGCTGTTATGCCACAGCCGATGGCTGGATGGCTGGGAGTCGGATCGTAATTGCCGTGCCCTTGCCGAGTCCACTTTCTACCCGTATCCGGCCTCGATGAGCTTCCACGATTTCACGACACGCCGATAGGCCGAGGCCGCTGCCTCCCTTTCCTGTTTCATCAGGCCCACTTTTCGTTGAAAAATGGGGCTCAAACATTCGCCGCATAACGTCCGGCATCATGCCGCAGCCGGTGTCGCGTACGGTGAGGTCAACCATGCCCTGCACCGGATCGTGCGCAAGCCGGAGAATGAGCCGGCCGCCGCTGGGCATGGCCTGCCTGGCATTCACCATGAGGTTGAGCAACACCTGCTGAAGTTGGCTGGGGTTGGCAGACACTTTTGGAACCGTGACAAACTCTCGCTCGGTCTGTACCCGATACTTCATCATTTCGCGTTCTAAAAGGACGAGCACATCCTCGATCAGGAGTTCGAGGTTCGTTGGTTCCAGGCGAGCCGCACCAGTTCGTGACATGGTCAGCACGCTGGCCGTAATTTTTGCGGCCCTCGTTCCAGCCGAAAGAATCCGCTCCAACGCCTTGTCTCGCGTTGGAGCGTCGCGGTGCCGCAGCCCCAGTTTCGCGTAGTTCAGGATCGTGGTCAGAGCGTTGTTGAATTCGTGCGTGGTCGTGCCGAGTAATTCTCCGAGCGTGGCCGCCTTTTGGGCATCCAGAATCTGCCGCCGCAGCATCGACACCTCGGCGGCGTGCCGCAGGCGGGCCACTTCCAATTGACGGCGGAGGACGTTCGCTGCGTCTGTGTGGGACGAGCTTTTTGGAATCGCCTCGGGTCTGTCGGCAAACGGGACGGGTAGACCCGGCGTACAGAGGTCGGGTTGCCGCTCGGCTGAGACGGAAAAATCCCCGGAAAAATCCCCCGCAGCTTCCGCCATGCCGCTTTTCCCCAGACGCTTTTGTCACAAAAAACCAATCGCCGCAAAGACTTGCGACTCATCAGTGGGTATCGTCTATGCTAGAATAGAGACTCTAGCATTTGCACCCCCGCACCTTTTCAACACCTCGACCGTTTCATTTCAGCAAGGATCTCAAAAGAGTTCGGTGGATTCAGTAGGATTACGGTTTCTGGATCGGTCGTACCGATCCCAGAATGGCTAACGTTGGTTCTAAGAGGGTGATTCGTGGAACCCATAACGCCCCACAGCCCTCGCCGGCTAGGTATGACGCTCGTCGAACTGCTCGTCGTGATTGCCATCATCGGCGTCCTCGTGGGACTCTTGATGCCCGCCGTCCAAGCGGCCCGGGAGTCTGGCCGCCGCATCACCTGCAAAGCCAATCTCAAGCAGATTGGCATCGCTTTGCAGCTCTACATGGACCGCAAGAGCCGGGGAAAGTTTCCGGATGCGGCCGTGCTGCCGAGTCAAGAATTGGTTTTTTACTCCCCCCCGTCCTCGCCCTCGCCAAGGCCCATCAGACCGAGCATTGCCTCGGTGCTGGGTTCCTATATGGAGAACAGTCGCGATCCGTTTCGATGCCCATCGGATAGCGTTTATTTTGTACGAACCGGCACACAAGCAGAAAAGATAAAGGAGGATCTGGAGAAGATCCCGACCGCTGAAAGGCCGAAGGAATACGAAACCCTTGCCTACGAAGGTACGAGCTACGAATACCCCGCGCTTCGTCTGGCCAACAAAACCCGCGAGCAGGCCCTGACATCTCGCCGGCTGGGCAGCAATCTGGCCACATCGAAGCTCTGGGTGCTCTATGAGTTTCAGGCATTCCACGCCACCGGTTACGCCGCATGGATCAACGGCACCGAAACCGACACCAACGACGATGATTCCACCAACTGGACGCCCCCAGAAGGTGCCCGTAACTTTCTGTATTTTGATGGCCACGTTGAAAATCTTTAATGAGGTGCGATTGATGAGCACAGCTTCAATCCGATCGTCGAGCCTGTCTGCCGCTGGCAGTGATGATCGCTCATCTGGAGCGGCGATGTGGTGGACCTTCGCAGCGATTCTCCTCGCTTTGCTGGCCTTTTGTATCGCTTGGTTTTTCGGCTGGATCCGGTTTACCACCGATCCGCGAGTGCTTGAGATTCGGGCATTGCAGGACGAGGCCCGACAGAAATTTGTGGCCTCTGGCGGCCCGGCGAACCTCCTGCAGGCCACTGAGACAGTGATCGCCATGGGGCAGATTCGCCAGAAGGTTGAAAGTCTTCCCAAAGACCTCCGATCCCAAGTGGAACGCAGCGGCAGCAATATGTTTCGCTCTACGATGCGGGCTCGAATCGACGGTTACTTTGCCCTTCCGCCCGAAAAGCGGCAGGCGGAACTGGATCGGCAAATCAAACAGGAAGATATGATGCGAAAAGCATTTGAAACAGCAGGGACTGTGCTGGGGGCGTTTGGTGGCGGCGGGAGTGCCAATGGAGGTGGCACCGGGCGAGGCACGGACCAGCAGGCAGGGGCCTCTGCACCGAGTGGTCCGCCACGGGGTGGGTCTGAGGAAGGCCGAAACAATTGGCGAAAAAACATGATCGACCGCACCACCCCAGAGCAGCGGTCTCGTTATGTGGAATACCGCCGCTCGATGGAGGATCGCCGCACCCAACTCGGCCTGCCGTCATCGGGGCATCGATAGCCGCAAGCCTCAGACCATGTCAGACACACTGGGACTGCTTGAAGAATCGCTGCAACTGGCTCGCGATCTGGGCTATTGCGTTCGCGAGGAACCCCTTGGCGATCTGCCTGGTGGGGATTGCTGGATCGGTCATGCGGCCCATATTTTGCTCAATCTGGAGCAACCATCGGCTCAGCGACTCGATGTCCTGCTGCGAGTGTTGGCCCAAAATCTAAAGACGCAACTGCAACCCATGAGCCGACTACTCAAGTCGCGGCTCGAGGCTCTCAGCGAATAAAGGGGTTCGTGCCGGATCGATCCAAGAAAACATTCTGGATAGAAAACGAGCCAGTCCACGTAACACTTTTATAGAATGCCTTCGCTGCGAGTATGCGCTCAGTCCGTGCGATAAAGCTGGTGGGATGCGATGTATTGCTCGACGGCCCTGGGCGTGCGGTAACGGATGCTACGGCCCGCGGCCACGGCCGACCGTAGATCGCTTGCGCGGATGCCGATCGCCGAGCAGATCACCCGCGAGGCCACGACTGCTGCGACGCCATCGGGGCCGAGGAGCGAGGCAAGAGCGGCCGTGGCTAGAACCGTGGCGATCGTATCGATGCCCGCCCGTTCCACCGCGATGAGTTTTGACAGAGAAAGAATCTTTTCCGGTTCTCGCCATGTGGGCAGGTCAGCCAGTGCGTCTGGGCCAAGAATCAGAAGCAGTTCGTCCCCGGAGTATTGCAACGAGAGTCTCTGTACCGTCTCGACAGAATAGCTCACTCCACCGCGGTCTACTTCATCGCTCGAAATTCCAAAGGATGCCTGCCCCCCTGTCGCGAGTGCCAGCATCGCAAGGCGGTGAGACCCTGCGGCCAGAGATCGATCTTGCTTGTGGGGCGCAATGGCCGCTGGCACAAAGAGTACACGATCCAACGACGCTTGCTCGCGACAGCACTCTGCCACGATCAAGTGTCCGGCGTGGACCGGATCAAAGCTGCCGCCAAAAATCCCAATTCTCATCCACGCACCCTTTCTGCACAACAAACAGGCGACGGTGTTCGACACCTTTTTTCTCTGCTCTAATCGCTCGTATGGCAGACCATCATACGAGCCAGCGACAGCTCTTCGAAAGCCAACCTCAGTGGGTGGAGGATGATGCGCGTCGGGGCACGATTGCCACGGTTGTTCTGCCAGATGGCGTTGAGAAGCCCCTCGATTATCAAGTGCCGGAGTCGCTTGTGCCTATGGTCGAGCCGGGCCGCCGGGTGCGAGTGCCGCTGGGACGAGCCAACCGCGAACGCATTGCCTATTGTGTTGCGGTTCGATCGGGAGAACTACCATCAAGTCCGCTCAAGAGCGTCGTCGGGGTTGAGGATGACTCGCCGCTTCTGTCGTCCCGCATGCTCGACCTTACCCAATGGATGTCGCGGCGTTGGATGGCCCGCTGGGGAGAGGTGCTGGAGGCCGTTTTGCCCGCAGGCGTGCGACTGCAGAGGCGTTCACGAATGGCACCCCTGCTTGTGGCCACAGGAGTCTTGCCGGCTCGCAAGCCCACGGCCTCGCAACTCCAAGTCCTCGCTGCGGCGGCAACGGCTATCACGGCAGAGGAACTCTCGCGGCAGTCGGGTGCTAGCAAGGCCGTCATCAGCCGGCTGCTTCGTTGCGGTCTCTTAACGCAGGCAGGATTGACCGAGCGATCCCCGAAAAGTGGACTGGTGAAAAATGATCGCACATTGATCAGCCACGATCGGCCCGAGCACCTCTCGCCGGCTCAATCCAGCGCGCTGGAAGCCATTCGAACGCCACTGCGCGCCGACCGCCATGAAACAATCGTCCTCTTCGGCGTGACGGGTAGCGGCAAAACGGAGGTCTATCTGCAGGCGGTCGAGGAAACGCTCTCGTACGGCAAACAGGCGATTGTGCTGGTTCCGGAAATCAGCCTTACTCCGCAAACCTGCGACCGCTTTCGGGCTCGCTTTGGCAGCGTGGCAGTGCTGCATAGCCATCTCACGGCCACCGAACGGCACGCGCAATGGAGAGAAATTGCCGCCGGTCGCGTGGGTGTAATTGTTGGGGCTCGCAGCGCAATTTTCGCGCCAGCACCGCGGCTGGGTTTGATCGTCATCGACGAGGAACACGAAACATCGTTTAAGCAGGGCACTGCGCCACGGTACCACGCTCGCGACGTAGCGGAGTGGATCGCGAAAGCCGAGAGAGTGCCGCTGGTGCTTGGCTCGGCAACGCCGTCGCTGGAGACATTCGCCCGCTGCCTGCGGGGAGAGTGGAAAATGTGTGCATTGGCCAATCGGGTAGGTGGATCACAACTCCCGGCCGTGCTTACCGTCGATCTTCGCGACCCGAAGAGCCGATCGCTGGGTGCTGTGAGCCCACGCCTCATGGCCGGCATCAAGTGGGCGCTCGCGGGTGGCGGCCAGGTCATGCTCCTCTTGAATCGTCGGGGGTTTGCCACGCACGTGCAGTGCCGCGCCTGCGGGCACGCCGCGCGTTGTCCGCAATGCGACATTGCACTGACGCTCCATCAACCTGGCAATCGCGGCATCTGTCACGGCTGCGGACTCGTCTCACGGCTTCCAGGGAAGTGTCCGGCCTGCAACGCCCCAGAGCTCACCCAGCGAGGCACCGGCACGCAACGACTTGAAGAACAGATTCGAGTCTGCTTTCCGGAAGCCCGCGTGGCCCGCATGGACACCGACACCATGCGATCGAGAGGCAGCCACGAACGCACGCTCGACGCATTTCGCGCCCGCGAAATTGATATTTTGGTTGGCACTCAAATGATTGCCAAGGGGCTCGACTTTCCGGCCGTGATGCTTGTGGGTGTGGTCAATGCGGATGCGGCGCTTCATTTGCCCGATTTCCGCGCGGCTGAACGCACCTGCCAACTCGTCACGCAGGTGTCGGGCCGCAGTGGCCGTGGTCCGCTGGGCGGACGCGTGGTTGTGCAGACGAGCACTCCCGATCATCCAGCGATTCTGGCCGCCGCCAGCCACGACTACGAGGCTTTTGTGCGCAGCGAGTTGCCGATCCGCGAGGCGCTTTTGTATCCGCCGTTTGGCAGTATCGTGCGCATCGTGGTGCGGAGCGTCAACGAGCAGGCCGTAGCCAATTGGGCCGAGCACATTGCCGATCAGCTCCGTGTGGAGGTGGCCACCCGTGCTAACCCCGTGGCTCTTCGTGTGCTGGGGCCCGCACCGGCTCCGATCACGCGTCTGCGCGACCGCTTTCGTTGGCACCTGCAGGTGCAGGGGCCCGACGGGGAAATCCTCCGCGAGATTGTGAGCAAGGTTACCGCCTCGCTCAAGAACCCTGACAACGTTGCCTGGATCGTCGACGTGGATCCGGTCGAGATGTTGTAGAACCCACGGCGTGCCGCAGCCGTTTGGGAGCCCAGCGGATCCAGCTTTCTAGCTCGCGACCTTTCTAGCTCTCGACTCTGCCGGTTACGATACTGGCTGAAGGCAGCAGGACATGTCATACCGATCGTTTAAAGACATCTTGGGCGAGACGAGCTTGGAGCGAAAATGCCGCTTCCTGTTCGGTCTTTGCTTGCTCGTACTGATTACTGGAAGCTTTTGGTGGTACGGCAGTCGCACCGAAGACTTGGTCTACACCACAACGCGCAGCACGGGCCGACATCTCATCGATGCGGTCATGCTGCACTACCACTGGAAGACGCTTGAGGCCGAGCAGAAATATACCAGCCTCATCGAAACCCTCGGCCGCACGCTCCAGAGTCAGCCCTACACGTGGAGGCTCCTCCAGCCCGATGCCTCGTCGGAAGAACGATCTGGTTACACACGACTCGATGCTGCTGTGCTCGACTACTTCAAGGACCGGTCCAATCGAGCAGTGGATGCAGGCGAGTATCGGGAGTTTCGCACCCCGGACCACTTGGAATACCACTACTATCAGCCGGTGCGTGCGAAAAAGACATGCCTCATCTGCCACGAATACCGCGGCACGACTGCCGCTGTGACCGAGGGGATCGAAGCAGTCCGTCCGAAATTGGCCGAAAATGAACTGATGGCAGTGGTCAAGGTTGTGATGCCTGATTCCGCGACGCAGAAAGCGATCAACTGGAACCGAGCAATCCTGCTTGCAACGGCTATCATTACGGTCTTCCTGGCGATGCTTGCGGCTTATGCGATCGTTCGATACGTGATTGTAAAGCCGCTGGAGCATTTGCGTGAAGTGGCCGACGAGGTCCGGCGTGGCAACGTACAGGCCCGCGCCGAGATCCACACAGCTGACGAATTTGAGGAGTTAGGTGTGGCCTTTAACCGGATGCTCCGCGGGCTCGTCGACTCGCAGGAAGAACTGCGCAAGGTAAACAGCAGCCTCGATGATAAAGTCGACGAACTTGCCCAGGCAAACATGCACCTGTACGAGATGAATGGTCTTAAAAGCGACTTCTTGGCAACCATGAGCCACGAACTCCGCACGCCGCTCAATAGCATCATCGGATTTTCCGATGTGCTCGGATCGATTCAGTCGCTCGATGAAAAGCAACACCGCTACGTGCAGAATATCCGCTCCTCCGGTCGGATGCTCTTGGAGATGATTAACGACATTCTGGATCTGGCCAAGATCGAAGCAGGGAAAATGGAGGTGCGTCCGAGTGCGTTTCAAATGGAGGCGGTTGTCTCGGCGCAGTGCGACATGGCGAGGCCCTTAGCCGAGAAGAAAAACATTGATCTCGCCTATCAGGTTGGCGATGGCCTCGAAGCCGTTGAGCAGGATCAGGCGAAAGTTCAGCAGATTCTGGCGAACTTACTGTCCAACGCCGTAAAATTTACGCCGGGGGGTGGTCGAATCGATGTGCGGGCGCGGTTCGAGGAGCCAATTGAGCAATCCCCTGCGGAATTCGTGCTGGATGTGATCGATACTGGGGTTGGCATCGGGCTGGAAGAACAGCAGAAAATCTTTGAGAAGTTTCGCCAGGGTCGCGTTTTTCAGACGGGCGACGATGCGATGACGCGGGAGTTTTCTGGCACCGGCCTTGGACTCTCGATCGTGCGAGAACTCTGCCGTCTGCTTGGGGGCGAGGTGAACCTCGAGAGCCAGTTGGGGCGAGGAAGCCAATTCACAGTACGACTTCCGATGAAACACATTCCAGCTGGTCTCTCATCGGTTTCGACATCCAGTTTGTTGCCCGGGAGTCCGATGGACACAGCGGTGCTGGCGACGGCCGGCTCATTGGCAAACGGAAATGAGACAGGGGTTCGAAAGTCACACTCGTGGAGTCAAGTCGATGGCCAATGATCGTTCAGCGAGGAAGGCACAGAAAGATCGTGAAGGAATTGAAGTGGTGCTTTTTACAGACGGTGCATGCAGCGGCAACCCAGGCCCCGGTGGCTGGGCCTATATTCTTCGGCATCCAGAAAGTGGTCGAGAGTCGGTCGCCTCGGGAGCCGAGCCTCTGTCGACCAACAATCGCATGGAGCTTACTGCGGCCGTGCAAGGGCTCGCGCAACTCAAGCGGCCGACACGGGTGGAGCTGGTCACGGACAGTGTCTACGTTGGCACAGGTCTTTCGGAATGGCTGCCAAAGTGGAAGCTTCAGGGCTGGAAGCGGAAAGACGGCGGCCGACTTGTACCGATTAAAAATGAAGATTTGTGGCGCGAGCTGGATCGTCTGGCGTCCACGCACGATGTCGTCTTTACCCACGTGGCCGGCCACGCGGGACACGCCGAGAACGAACGCTGCGATGAGTTGGCAGTGGCTGCCTACCAGCCCCTGCTCGCCCGGAGCCGTTCGAATTCCGGGTAGGAGGGGGCCTTCAAAAATGGCATCCGCCGAAGCCCAGCAGTTTTGACCCTCTTCCTCGATACACTGAGGCAATGGACTCCTCCCACTTGGCCGCTGTATCGCCGGAACCACCCACTCCCCAAGGCCTTGCCCACGCAGATCGGTTTCGGGGTGATCGCAGCATTTCCACGCATCTCGAACGGCTGCCGGGCGTTGGCACAACGCGAGCCCAGCGACTCCAGCCACTGGGCCTTGTCACGGTTCGCGATGCGCTCATTCATTTTCCGCGAGAGTATAAGGATTTTAGCGGTGCCCACGCCTTCACCGATCTTTCCGAGGGAGCGCATGCGGCGGTGTCGGGCGTCGTGACAGATATTGCTTCTCGCACAACGTCGCGAGGCCAGCAGATGCTGACGGTGGTTGTCAAAGGCACCGGTGGGAGCGTGCGGGGGGTCTGGTTCAACATGCCATTTATGGCAAAAAAAATGAGTGTAGGCATGCGGGTTGTGTTTGCCAGTGTGCCCAAGCGAGTAGGGCACGTCTGGGAAATGACGCATCCAGAAGTGCGCGTCTGCGCGGACGGTGAGGAGCAGGGAAGAGAGGAGTGGCTGGCTGTGTATCCGCTAGCCGATGGCGTTCGCCAGTCGGATGTGCGATTGGCCGTTCGAGCGGCGATCGATCACGCTGGTGATCTTGTGACCGAAGCATTTCCAGCGGCCATGCTGGCCGCCAAGTCGCTGCTTCCTATCGCCGATGCTTTTCGCGAGATCCATTTCCCGACAAGTGTTGCAACAATGGCAGCCTCACGACGACGGTTTGTCTATCAGGAGCTCTTCATGTTGCAGGTGGCGCTCCGCATGCACCACAGTCAGCAGGAAACACGACACGCTGCGCCCGCTTTGCCCATCAATGCAAAGCTGGATAGCCGGATCCGGCAGCGATTCGGATTTCACTTCACCGCTGCGCAGCGACGCGTGTGCGGCGAGATCGCAGCCGATCTGGCCCGAACCCAGCCGATGAACAGGCTCCTCCAAGGAGATGTGGGGAGCGGAAAGACTGCCGTTGCGATCTATGCCCTACTGGCCACCGTGGCCACGAAGGTGGCTTCATCCGTGCCAAGCGACACCGACGTTGCTGACACCCAAGCCGGTGAAGTCGGCGGGATGTCGTATCAGGCCGCACTCATGGCCCCCACAGAGTTGCTTGCACGGCAGCACATGGCAACTTTGGAACGGCTCCTGAAGGGGAGTCACGTGAATCTCGAATTACTCGTTGGCGGACAGGCCACAAAGCGGCGGCAGCAAGCGATCGATCGCATTGCCTCGGGCGAAGCCCAGATTGTCGTGGGCACGCAGGCACTGGTATGCGGTTCGGCTCGATTTAAAAATCTTGGGCTCGTGGTGATTGACGAGCAGCACCGCTTTGGCGTTGTGCAGCGAGGCACGCTGCAGCAGGATCAGGCAGATCCGCACACGCTCTTAATGACGGCCACCCCGATCCCGCGAACCATTGCCCATGCGGTCTACGGGGATCTGGATGTTTCCACGCTGGACGAACAGCCGCTTGGACGCCAGCCGGTGGGTACATACCGCGTCGCTCCAGAGCAACTGGATGCGTGGTGGGAATTTTTTCGCAAGAAGCTTCGCGAGGGACGGCAAGGGTATGTCGTCGTGCCAGCGGTTGAAGAGTCAAAACGAGGGCTCGAAAGCATTTCCAGCGCATTTGAAAATCTTTCCAATGGGCCGTTGGAAGCTTTTCGGCTCGGACTGGTACACGGTCGGCTCTCTACCAAACAGAAGCAGTCTATGATGGAAGCTTTTCGTACTGGGGAGTTGGACGTGCTCGTGGCCACGAGCGTTATTGAAGTTGGGATTGATGTGCCTCAGGCCACGCTTATGACGATTCTGGATGCCGACAGCTTTGGCCTCGCACAGCTCCATCAACTGCGTGGCCGCGTGGCGCGCGGAGCCGTGCAGGGAATATGCGCAGCCGTCAGTGCGTCTGCCGAGCAGTCTCACCCTCGTATCGATGCGTTTATTGCGACCACCGACGGCTTCAAGCTGGCCGAGCAGGATTTACGCTTGCGGGGCCCAGGCGATTTGGTGGGCACCCGCCAAAGTGGCGCACCACCCATGTATCTAGCCGATCTTTTGAGAGATGCCTCGGTTGTAGCTGAGGCCCGCCGCGATGCGATTGAACTCTACGACCGCGATCCAGGATTGGCCGACGAATCGCTCCAGCGGCTGAAGGAATTGATTCTGGATCGCTGGGGGGAAACGCTCGGGTTGGGACAGGTCGGCTGACGCATCGCTCCACCATGCCGTCCACCGTGCGCGTGCAGAGTTCAGCTAGCAGCCAGCGGTTCTGCGGCATGCCATCTGGCACCATCGCGAACAACGCGATGGTAGAGCGTATCGCGTTCCACGGGTTCGCGGCCGGCCTCACGGATGAGTCGCTGGATGTGTTCTACAGAGAGCACCTCGGGTGTCGTGGCACCGGCATCGTGGTAGATCAGTTCGTGCCGAACCGTGCCATCAATGTCGTCGGCACCGTAGGCAAGTGCTGTTTGCGCCGTACCAATACCCAGCATGATCCAGTAGGCTTTGATGTGGTCAAAGTTGTCGAGCACCAACCGCGCAATGGCCACGGTTCGGAGATCCATTGCCGCAGTGGGCTTCGTGAGATGCGAAAGTCGCGTGTTTTCTGGATGGAACGCCAGGGGAATAAACGTCTGAAAGCCACCTGTTTCGTCTTGCAATTCCCGTAGCCGCAAGAGATGGTCTGTGCGATGAAACGCATTTTCAATGTGGCCGTAGAGCATCGTTGCGTTGCTGCGTAGGCCAAGAGAGTGTGCCGTGCGATGGACATCAAACCATTCGGCTGTGTCGGCCTTGTGCTCACAAATCTTGTCTCGCACCTCGGGGTGAAAGATTTCCGCGCCCCCGCCCGGCAGACTGCCCAAGCCCGCATCCTTCATCTCCACCAAAATGTCTCGCAGTGACCGCTTGGTGAGGTGCTGAAACCAATTGATTTCGACAGGCGTCCACGCCTTCAAGTGCAGCGACGGATGATGCTCGTGCAGCAAGCGAATGATGTTGAGATACCAATCATAGTTTTTTTGGTGGTGAAGTCCGCCCACAATGTGCATTTCTGTGCTGCCTGCGGCGACAGCCTCTTGGCCCCGGGCCAAAATCTGCTCGTCGCCCATCGCATAGCCGCGGGCATCTCGCAGGTCGGCCCGGAATGCACAGAACGTGCACCTGTAGACACAGATGTTGGTGGGATTTAAGTGGGTATTGATGTTGTAGTAGCCGCGGTTGCCGTTCTTGCGCTCTCGCACAAGGTTGGCCAACTCACCGAGTTCGTGCAGAGAGATCCGCTCGTCCCAGAGCATCTCGGCATCATTGGCCGAAAGCCGCACCCCCGCCTCTACTTTTTCGCGGATTGGAGCGAGTATCTGCACGCCAGAATATCCTGAGAATGGGCCATGGACGGTTGGGAATGTGGGACTCATCATAGCGATTCCTTTTCTTGGACTGTGAGACCCTTTAGAGCCATAGATCAGAAGCAATTGCAGCCAACAGCACGGTTCCAATCACCGCATTGGCATTCAAAAAAGCCTCGTTGACTCTCGAGAGGTCGTCCGGCTTCACGATGGAGTGTTCCCAGAAAAGGATTCCAGTAATCGCGGCCAGGGAGACCCAATAGATTGCCCCCAGATCAGGCACGACGCCAGGCATGATCGCCAGTATGCAGAGCATCATGCCGTGCAGGATGGCCGAAAGTCGCAGAGCTCTCGGCACGCCCAACTGGGAAGGAATGCTGTGGAGTCCATGCAAGGCGTCAAACTCCGCATCCTGACAGGCATAGATTGTGTCAAACCCAGTCACCCACAGGGTCACCGAAACGCCCAAGAGTACCGCCGGTAGCAGGTCGACTGGATCAACCAGCACAATGCTCCCCCGAATCGCGATCCACGCCGCGACCGGCGCCAGTCCCAAGGCCAAGCCCAACCAAACATGAGCCCACATTGTAAATCGCTTGGCATAGCTGTAGCCCAGCAGCCAAGCAAGCACAGGCACCGACAGCACAAGCGGCAGCCAATTGGGCAGAAACAGGAGCGTGGATGCAACAAACGCCACACTGGCGGCCACGATCAAACATAAAACCTCCCCAGCCTGCAGATCCCCTCGCGGCAAATGACGCGAGGCAGTGCGAGGATTCACCGCATCGATGGTGCGGTCGACAAGCCTGTTAAACGCCATGGCCGCAGTCCTTGCGCTCACCATGCACAAGAGAACCCCAATCACAGACTGCACCCATTGCCACGGCTGCGATTGCCAAACAGGGTCGCCGCCGAAATGCAGCGCGATCATTGCAGCCATGATCGCAAAAGGCATTGCGAAAATAGTGTGGCTAAACCGCACCAACTCTAAATACGTGCGGAAGGTCGCAGCCATTAGGGAGCCTCACCCCAGCGGCGCACCAGCGAGTTAGTCACCATGAGTTGGTCGCAGATGCGTGCGACAACAAAGTCGACGAGGTCTGCAATCGTCTGCGCACCATGATAGAAGCCTGGCGACGCAGGAAGCACCACGGCCCCGGCCTCGTGGATCAATTGCATATTTTTGAGCTGCGGAAGTGAGAGCGGTGTTTCTCGCGGCACGACCACAAGCTTGCGTCGCTCCTTCAGGTGCACTTCTGCAGCGCGGTGAATTAAGTTTTCTCCCATGGAGTGGGCGACTGCTGCCAGCGTGCTGCCACTGCATGGACAGATCACCATGGCGGCAGTCAGGAATGAGCCACTGGCAATCGGGGCCATGAGGTTGCGAAAATGGTGGTAGTGCAGCCTGGAGTTGAGTGGCGCTCTGGTACCCAACAACGACTCCACATCGAACCGGTCGAGATCAATCTGCCTATGAAGTTCCTCGGCAATCACTGCCTGCCCCGATGGACTGATTGTGAGATGGATCTCGCGGCCCGAAGCAAGCAGCACTTCAAGAAGTCGCACGCCATACAACGCTCCCGAGGCGCCTGTCATAGCCATCACGATGGGGATTTGGTTGGTCTCAGTCACGCGTGGCTCCAGTCCGAGTGGCCAGAGAGAGCGTTGTGATGCCGAAGGTGAGGGGGATGGACTGGACTGCAAAGAATCCTGCCTCCCTCACGAGCGTAGCGAGCGCTTCACCAGAGGGAAATTCTTCGACGCTCTGATTCAGATAGGAGTAGGCCCCAGAGGCGTTTCTCGCAAGAGCGTTGCCGATTCGCGGCAGCACATGGCGAAAATACCAGAGGTATGCCGATCGCATGAGCCGCTGCTTGGGCAGCGAAAATTCCAGAATCGCCAACCGACCACCCGGCTTGCACACGCGGGCCATTTCGGCCAAGCCGCCCCGTGTGTCGACGATATTTCTGAGACCGAATGCCACAGTGACCAATTCAAATGAGGCATCGGGAAACGGAAGATGCATCGCGTCGGCTTCGATCCATTCAACAGCGACCCCCTGTTTTCTCGCGGCCATCAGCTGCGACTTCTGGACCCCGCGGTCCAGCATGGGACGGCAGAAGTCCGCGCCTACAACTTTCACCTTCGAACAGCACCGAGCAGCGTACGCCAATGCCAGGTCTCCGGTGCCGGTGCAGACATCCAGAATCGACCCGTGGTCCGGAGGAGGAGCAAGACGCACCGTAACAGATCGCCACCAGACGTCGATGCCCCCGGAAAGTAACCGATTGACAAGGTCATACCGGGGTGCGATCTGAGCAAACATTCCTTCGACGCGTTGGGCCGTTTTGTCGACCCTTTTGTCGTTGGGCGGGGAGTTGTTTATGGTGGCGGCGGTTGGCATCGTCACGACGGCTTTTATTTTCTGGCTTGGCTCTCTCATTTGATTCGAGTAGTTGTGCGGTCTCTCTTGTCCTGGCATCGAACGCTCGCGTCCATACCAATGATGAACTGGCACTGCCACACCTGCTTCCATCGTATGCTCGATGGCGTCACTGCGGGAGGGATCGCAATTGTCATCGATGTTCTGCGGGCCTCGACCACAATCACAACCGCCCTAGCCAATGGCGCAACGGGCATCTGGCCGGCATGCACGATCCAAGAGGCCCGCAGTGTGGCCTTGGCGACTGGGCCCGACACGCTGCTCGGGGGGGAGCGGGGCGGTAGGCCCGTGGATGGCTTTGATGCGGGTAATTCGCCGCTGGAATATTCTCGCGCACGCGTCGCGGGCCGCCCCATCGTGCTGACAACTACGAATGGCACGCTCGCGCTGCATGCCTGTCGGGACGCGTTCGAAGTGATCGTGGGGGCTATCATCAACCGTTCCGTCGTGGCGACTCTGGCACGGTCGTTGGCAGTCGCGAATAAAACGTGTGACATTCACCTCGTCTGTGCCGGCACCGATGGTGAGGTGACTGAGGAAGATGTACTGGCCGCCGGCGCAATTCTGGAGGCGGCTGCCAGAGGGCTAGGGGCAGGCAGAGACAGGCTGGATCCTGCCAGCCAGGCGGCCCTCGCGCAGTACGCAGAAGTCACCTGCCCGCGAGAGGCTCTAGCAGACAGTCTTCCCTCAGACTTAGCAGGAGCGTTCCGGCGTGCAGAAGCGTGCGCGATCGCTGCGGCGTTTGCTACCTCGCGAGGTGGTCGCAATCTCATCGATCTTCAGATGCAAGAAGATCTGGCCGCAGCAGCAGCGATTGATGCGTGCGAGACGGTGCCGATCTGGCATCGCTCCACCGGATGGCTCGTTGCGGCTGCCAGCCAGAGCAATCTCTCCACGCACACATAGCCAACTCAGCTGCCCGTGGATAAAGACATCCACGAACTTTTTCACTTGGTCGCCGCTTCGTGGGGCGGCTAGGCTCTGCCTCCCTTGCAGTGTTCGAGGTGGACTGCATCGATGCCATCCCACTACACTTTTGCACCACGCATACACCGTTCTCTCGATCCTCGTAGAAAAAAGATATCACGGAAAAAACTTCTTATGCAAAAACAGCCTGAGCAGTCGCGCATGGACAAAATTGTTTCGCTCGCCAAGCGACGAGGTTTTATCTTTCAGTCAAGCGAGATCTACGGAGGCTTAAACGGGTTTTGGGATTACGGCCCGTTGGGTGTTGCCCTCAAGCGTAATCTCAAGGAATGCTGGTGGCACGACATGCTCACCGGCCACGATGAACTGGCCACTTTGCCTGGCGCGCCAACGCCGTACGAGATGACAGGGCTCGACTGTACGATCATCATGCACCCACAGGTGTGGAAGTGCTCTGGTCACTTTGATCTCTTTCATGATTGGCTGGTCGATTGCCGGGAGTCGAAGCGGCGATACCGCTACGACCACCTCAAGGGTCGCTGGGCAAGCCACCGCGAGAAGCGAGTTTTTGTCGTCACAGAGCAGTCGGGGGATGAGGCTCTCGTTGAAACCGCCGCCAAGGCTCAGAAATTCTTTGGGCTGCGCGCCAACAAGTCCAATGAGATCCAGTGGACTGGAGCGATGGTGCCGCTGGCAGGCAACGCCCCTTTTGCGGAGTCTCTTGGGCCCGATGCCGCCAGTCCTGGCACGCTCACAGAGCCGCGAGAGTTTAATCTCATGTTTGAGACGCGGATCGGTGCACTAGCGGGCAACGACGATGACCGGGCTTTTCTGCGCCCCGAAACCGCGCAAGGCATTTTTATGAACTTTAAGAATGTGGTCGACACGTCGCGTGTGCGGGTGCCGTTTGGCATCGGTCAGATTGGAAAAAGTTTTCGCAATGAGATCACGCCGCGAAACTTCACATTCCGCTCGCGCGAGTTTGAGCAGATGGAGATCGAGTTCTTCTGCAAACCAAATGACTCGGCAGCGTGGTATCGCTTCTGGCGCGACCGGCGGTGGAACTGGTATCTGAATCTCGGCCTCACTCCAGGCAGGCTGCAACTCCGCGAGCACGACGCTGACGAGTTGAGCCACTATTCGGTTGGCACCGCCGACATCGAGTACGCATTTCCATTCCTACCAGACGGGGAATTTGGTGAGCTGGAAGGCATCGCTCATCGGGGCGATTTCGATCTCCGGAGCCACATGGAAGGCAAACTCGTGCGGCGTGATGGTGCATTGGTGGTCGAGACCGACGATGCCGGTAAGCCCCGGCATCGTGGCAGCGGCAAGGATCTCAGTTACTTCGACGACATCTCGCGGGAACGATTTGTGCCGCATGTGATCGAGCCATCGGCGGGGGCAGACAGAGCTGTGCTGGCGTTTCTTTGCGATGCTTACCACGAAGACGAAGTGCCGGATGAAGACGGTAAGCCTCGGAGCCGTACGGTACTGAAGCTTCATCCGCGTCTGGCGCCGTTGAAGGTGGCGATTTTGCCGTTGGTAAAAAAAGATGGCATGCCTGAAGTGGCGATCGATCTGTACCGAAAGCTCAAACCACAGATGGCAACAATGTACGACGAAAAGGGCTCCATCGGTCGTCGCTACGCGAGGCAGGATGAGGCGGGAACACCGTGGTGCATTACAGTTGATGGTCAGACGCTTGCCGATACAACCGTGACCCTCCGTGACCGAGATTCTCTCACCCAAATCCGCGTGCCGTTGGATGAGTGCATTGATCTGCTCCGCTCCCGACTGGTATAGCGTCTTTCGCTTGCGCCTGATTTCTTCCACTCTGTTCACATTCGTCGGCATCTATTGGCCATTGTTTCCATGCTTCCAGCCATCTCCACCGTCTGCTCGCTCGAAGCGCCGCTGGAAGCGATTCTCGCGGACTATGCTGCCGGGCACTGCAATGCCGTTGAACTCTGGCTGGGGCACGTCGAGAGCTTTCTCGAAAAGCACGGCCTTGCCGACCTCAAAGCTCTCCTTGAACTCCACGCAATCAGACCGGTCGCGGCCAGTTTTCAGGGCGGGATTCTGACCGGCCCGGACGATGCGCGTCGGGAGCATTGGCAGCACTTCCAGTCGCGTCTTGCACTCTTGAGCGAATTGGGTGTTCCAGTCCTCGTCGTGGCGTGTGACACGCGCGAACCGCTCGATGGCGCAGGCCTCGGCCGCTTGAGTGCAAGCCTTTCAACCGCTTCAAAGCAAGCAGCCGACCACGGGATTCGTCTGGCGATCGAATTCAACGCGCACGCGAGCTTTCCAAACAATCTGCAGTCGGCCGTGGCCTTGGTGGAAGATGTGGGATCTTCTTCGCTGGGCATCTGCATCGACTGGTTTCACTTTACAATCGGTCCGAGCAAATCGCAGGACTTCTCTCTGCTCTCGCGGGACAATGTGGCCCACGTGCAACTCTCTGACAGTGCCGAAGTGCCTCGCGAAATGGCCTCCGATGCCGATCGCATCCTGCCAGGTGAGGGTGGATCACCGCCCGATGAACTGGTGCGATACCTTCGGCAGATCGGCTACTGCGGTGCTGTCAGCGTGGAGGTGCTCAACCCACGGTTGTGGCGAGTGCCTCCACGGCAGTTTGGCGAAATCGCAATGACATCCCTCCGCACACTGCTGGGGCAAGCGGCGATGGAAGACCAGAGTGAGTGAGCGTTGAGCAGTAGGAATCCGCCGGGGACGGGTGAAGCCTCCGCTGCGGTTACGAGATTGCGCCGACTCGCGTCAACTTCACCCGCCCCCGGCTCCCCCAAGAGTGCTGCGTGTGTGGTCTGGGCCATAGTCCTGCAGTTGGCCGGAACGGGCCTCGATGAGATCAAGCGGTCGCAGGCGAACAGACATCCCGCTGGGTAAAATCTGAAAGTGTCTGGCGGCGGTGAGTGCATCCACGAGTTCCTGACAGAAGCCCTGCTTCGTGACCCAAAGGGTTGGACCATAGCGACGCAGATCGATGGGGATTGAGTAAGTGCGAAGCGTCTTGCGACGCTTCTTGAAGTAGTATGGGAAGTAGGAGATCGCGAGCTCTCGAAGTGTTCGGTAGATCGGATCGCGATATCGGAGAAAGGGGCTGTTACTTTTCGAGATTGCGCCCCAATAGCGACCGCGACGAAAGAGCGCGACAATATGATCCACATCGCCGTTGGCTGCGCCCATGTCCATCAGTAGTGGCGGCATGCCGTTGATGCCTAGGGCGCAGGCCGACACAAATGCCCCCTCAATGCAATGGGCGTGCCGGTGCTTCAATACCTCCGCAACGGAGAGGGCCGTCCAGCCATGAGCCTCAAAGTTCCACGGAATCGCGTTGACGAAATCTTGGATGTGCTCCGGTGTGCGGAGGGCGCTGAGGTCTGTGGCCATAGACCGCGACAGCCCCCACTGCATGCCACGAGCGATTTTTGCGTTGATCATATTTGCTATGCTCGAGCGAGTCCAAAACGGAGCTCAAAGAGACTTTGTATCGAATTGGCTCGCGTCAATGGTGTCAGTGTATACAGCCATCCCAGTTGCATGTGCAATCGGCCGGATTCCATTATGGGTGGCGTGACGTGCGTTTTGGGCAGGAGTTTCATCCATCGAACGGGGCGATACAGAAGCGGCTTTGGCCAGCACCAACCGTACAACGCAGGGACGGTTCACGAGACTGCTCTTCGTGTGTATCCTTAGGGATCGAGTCGAAATCTTGGCCCAGCCATTTCCTTTTTGCTCCGTCACGTTTTTGGTGCCAACCCCATGCCATCCAAACCTTTGTGCCAACGGATTGATCTGACATCTCCCGACGGCCGCAGGCAACTGGATTGCTTGCGAAACACACTCGTCTCCCAAGGGGAGTTGGTAAGTCCTGCAGGCCGACAACGCACGATTGACGTCTTTGGCGAACCGCTCACGCCGCGGGAGGTTGTGCGGCGAATCTGCGAGGATGTTCGCTCGAAGGGGATTGACTCGCTGCTGGAGTACACACAACGGATCGACGGTGTGACCGTCACTCCCGACACGCTGTTTGTTTCGCAAGACGCACTGGGAGCAGCCCACGCGGAAGTGGACGCTCACTTCTTGAAGGCTGTGAAACGGATCCGTGGGCGAGTCGAGCAATTTCAGCGGGCTTTGCTGGCCCGTGATGTCGAGATGAGGCTGCCGGGCGGCGGTGTGCTGCGACAGCGGTATCTTCCTCTAGACCGAGTAGGCATTTGCGTGCCTGGAGGGGTTGCTGCCTATCCTTCCACGCTCTTGATGACAGTCGTGCCGGCCCAAGTGGCTGGCGTGCGGGAAATTGTTGTCGTGGCACCGCCAACCAAATTCGGTTCAGAAAACGCCCACGTACTGGCCACCTGCTACGAACTGGGTATCACACACGTGGTGCGTTCCGGTGGCGCACAGGCCGTTGCAGCGTTGGCCTACGGCGTGGCAGGATTGCCGCGCGTTGATAAGATCGTGGGGCCAGGCAACCTTTTTGTGGCGTTGGCCAAGGAGCACGTCTACGGCGATGTTTCCATCGATTCGATCGCAGGCCCCAGTGAAATCGTGATTGTGGCTGATGCCACAGCCAACCCGGAGTGTATTGCCGCTGATATGCTCGCGCAGGCTGAGCATTCGCCAGGATCGGCCATCCTGCTCACGGCCAGTGTGGCGATTGCCGATCGCGTGGCTGCCGCGATTGAGCGGCGAGTGGCAGAGTTGGAGCGGGGTGACTTGACGCGAGAGAGCCTTGCACGGTTTGGCGGGATCGTATTGACCTCCAGCGATCAAGAATCGGCCTGCCTTGCCGATGCATGGGCCGCCGAGCATCTCTCGATCGACACCATCGACCCCGAAGCAACGCTCGCGACCATTCGGCATGCGGGCGCAGTATTTCTTGGCACATCGAGCCCTGTGGCGGCGGGTGACTACGCCGCTGGCCCATCGCATGTTTTACCCACCGGTGGCACGGCGAGATTTGCGTCAGGACTTTCAGCCAATGAATTCCTACGGAGTGGGAGCGTGATCAAACTTTCACCAGCCGATCTGGCCGCCATCGCCGACGACATCGGAATCCTCGCTGACACCGAAGGTCTGACAGCCCACCGTCGCAGCGTCGAGGCGAGAACGCATCCCGCCGAAGCGTATCGCCCCTAGCCTCGGCTTTTGCAGTTTACACAGCCATTGCGACAGCGTTTTCCAGCAGTTTGATCAGCTTTCTGGAACCGTGTCCGCTGGGTGCCATCGCTAAAACATGCTGCCGTACACTGGCCTGCCGCAGTGTAACGAGCATGTCCAGGAAGGATGGATCAACCTTTGGCGAGTACCAAGGTCGGTTCGTTGGCCTCCAAAGCCGA
>QWQH01000106.1 GCA_003670915.1 Planctomycetota bacterium
CCGATGATCTGGACGCGGCTCCCCTGTCAGTCGAGCTCACAGACTTTAGCACCGAGACGGCCGCATCGAGCGATCTCTTGTCGACTGTCGGCGTGGTGGGAGGCAAGGGCGGCGGGCTGGGAGGCCGCTCGGGTGCTCAGCGGCAGAGCCTCGTGCAATCTGGCGGCGGCAACTCGCAGAGCGAAGCAGCGGTAGAAGCGGCGCTCAAATGGTTTATCCAACACCAACTCCCAGACGGCGGCTGGTCGTTTGATTTGACGAAATGCCCGAGTTGCCAAGGCCAATGCACGCATAGCGCCACGGGTCATGCCGGGGATCGCTGTGCGGCCACGGCCATGGCATTGCTGCCATTTTTGGGGCGTGGCTATACGCACAAGGAAGGGCCCTATAAGGCTCAACTCGAACACGGGATCCATTTTCTGGCGTCGATGACCGTAGCAGGCAATGGGAAAGCCTATGGCCCTGGGGGCAGCATGTATTCCCAAGGCATCGCCGGGATCGTGCTCTCCGAGAGCTACGCAATGACGCAAGACAAGCGGCTGGCGATCCCGGCGCAGATGGCTTTGAATTACATCATGGCAGGGCAGGATCCCGTGGGTGGCGGATGGCGGTATGCTCCGAAGCAGGCCGGCGATACTTCTGCTGTGGGCTGGCAGTTGATGGCGCTCAAGAGCGGCAATCTGGCGTACCTCGAAGTTTCACCGATCGTCATCAAGAAAGCTGTCGAATTCCTCAATTCGGCTCAAGGCGATGATGGAGCCACCTACGGCTACACCGGCCCAGGCGCTGGGCCAGCTACGTCGGCTGTGGGACTGCTGTGCCGGATGTATTTGGGCTGGAAAAAAGATCATCCCGCCTTGCAGCGAGGCGTTGAGCGGCTGGCCAAGATGGGCCCATCGAGGGACCTCTACTTCGACTATTACTCCACGCAGATTTTGCACCACATGGAGGGCGATATGTGGGTGGCCTGGAATGCCAAGATGCGGGATATGCTCGTGACCTCACAAGCCACCAAGGGGCACGAAACAGGCAGTTGGTATACGGGGGTCGAAGGCGGCCATCCCGTTGGCAGGGTTTACTGCACGTCGCTGTCCACGATGATCCTCGAAGTGTATTACCGCCACTTGCCCATCTACGGGCAACAGAGCGTGGACGAAGACTTCAAAGAGTAGCTCTTCTGGCCGGTTGTCGGGCCTTGGGGATATTGTCACCACACCTGCCCCGCCCCAGACGCTGTAGCAGACGGCCTCAAGCTGTCGATAGCTCTTGTGGGCCTCACGTTTGGCCCACCCAGAGCAATCGACGTCTGCGCCAAAAAAGGCACCCGTTGCGAGGGTAGCCTTTCCCTAGCCGGAAAAGTCGACCCACGAGGATTGCACGCAACGGCCCATTCCATGCATGCCAAAATACATCCCCAGCCGTGGATCCATCGCGTGGTGGAGAGTCCTCTGATTCGGTCGGGCTACGTCAGCCTCGTGGTGCATGTGATCCTGTGCCTTGTGCTGGCGATCCTGGCCCTCGAAACCAAATCCAACCCACGGCCCATGCCGCTGGTGATCACGATGGGCACAGTTGATGCAGCCGCAGCGGGCGAGCAAGTGAATGAGACAACTCAACTGTCCGAGTTGGTGGATATCGCGAGGCCCCAGGCGGCAAGAGCCTCTGACGATGGAAGCATTGTTGCCTCTGATCTTGTGGCTGTGGTGCTTCCGGAGGCTTTCCCTCCGGTTGCCTCGTCCATCGACACGCCTGTTGTCCAGGTTCCGTTGGCTCCGGTTGTGCCGCCCGATCTAACAATTTTGACAGCCCGCGGCCCAACTGCTCAACCAATCTCCACCAAGTTTGGGTCTGCCGAGCCACGCAGTCTTCCGCCGCCGCGGCCCAGCCAACCTGCGTCGGCCCCAGGCCGGCAATCTGAAAACGGCATCGGCACGCACTTTGCCGCCAGGCGAGGTGCTGCCAGAGGCCAGGCAGCGACCTCTCGTGGCGGTTCGGCCAGCAGCGAAGCGGCCGTCGAACGCGGTCTGGCATGGCTGTCGCTGCATCAGGCCGTGGATGGATCGTGGCAGTTTGACCTCTCCGGTTGTAGGTGTGACGGCGCTTGCCGCGATCCCGGCACCATCGAAAGTTCCACCGCCAGCACGGCAATCGCTCTCTTGCCATTTTTAGGAGCGGGCAGCACGCAGGTCGATGGCCCGTACCAGCAGACAGTGGCGCGTGGAATCTATTATCTCACGAGTCGAATGCAATCGACGCCGCGAGGAGGCGACTTCTGCGAAGGCACAATGTACGGGCACGGCGTGACAACGCTGGTGCTGGCCGAAGCATTTGGGATGACAAAAGACGACATGCTGGAGGCCTACTGCCGCGACGCTGTGCGTTTCATTCAAACCTCTCAAGACATGCATGGCGGAGGCTGGCGGTATCTACCTGGGCAGGCCGGGGATCTCACGGTCACCGCTTGGCAACTCGCAGCGCTGAAAAGCGCGGCGATGGCTGGCCTTGCAACGCCATCCCCAACGATGGAGGGAGTGTGCCGGTTTCTTGACCGCGTGCAAACTCAAAACGGTGCTGCGTACGGCTACCGCAGTCCTGCAGCCAAGCCGTGTACGTCGGCGATTGGACTGCTTTGTCGGATGTACACCGGCTGGGGCGAGGAGGAGGAAGCACTCCAACGCGGCATCACAAACCTCGCCAAGCCAGGACCGTCTCCGTCGGCCATCTACCAAAACTTTTATCTCTCGCAGGCACTGCTGCAGTCGGCACATCCTGTATGGCCTCGTTGGAATGCCAAAAACCGCGATCAGATTCTGGCGCAGCAGACTCGGTTCGGTCATGAGACGGGAAGCTGGTTTTTTGCCGATGCCGATACAGCCCCTGGCGGTCGCCTTGCTCACACGGCACTGGCCGTACTGACGCTTGAGGTCTACTACCGACTGCTGCCGATCTACCAGCAGGCAGCGGTTGAAAAGTAAAATCTCTTGGGTAGCGTGAAGTCGGCCTACCGATCACACCGATTGCTGTAGGCCACCAGCACCTGTTCTTCGAGAGTGGCTACACTTAGAAAAGATTCAGTGCGTGCGATGGAGTCTTCCTGATGCGATTGATCACGTACTCCTGGTTGGCCGTTGTGTTGGCTGTAGCCTGTGCTGCCATCGGCTGGTTGGGGCTGGCCGGATGGCTCGCCGCCTTCGTGTTTCTGGCAAGCGCAGGCATGCACATGGCCGGTAACGCAATCGGCACGCGATTGCGGGCATCAGCCGATCGAAATCTTTCACGCCACGCCAGAGCCCCTGCCCGGCATGCCCCTTTCCCCGCATTGGCACCAAACACTCTGGAGCGGCGGTCGCACCTCGGTCGATTGGTGCCCATCTCGGCTGGTATCGGCGCAGGGTGCGGGGGCACGGCCGGCACGCTTTGCCTCCTGCTTCTCACTCAAACATCCATCGCAGGTGCACTCCTCGGAGGCGTTTCATCGGCCGTCATCGGCGGCTTCTTCGGTTTTCTTCTCGCCAGTTTCGTGGAGATTCTGCGCACCACCATCCGGGAGGCGATCGCCGCCGAACAGGCCGCTGATCCGCCCCAACAGCGTGTCGGATAGGCCGGATGGCGGCGAGGCCAACGGCGTGGTAGAGTCTGGCTTCGCTCAACCACACGAGATAGAGTTCGATAACCGCATTGGATTTTCGGAGATTTCTTCTATGACAAAACCACATCGCGGTCTGAAGAAGGCCAACCATGGTTCGCGGCCTGCCAACAGCAAGGCACGCAAGTTAAAGCGGAAGCACATCCGCACCTGATGCCCCCGATGGAGCCCCCGCCTTGGCCCCCCGCGAGTACATCATTCATCCGAGAGAATACGACCTCGGCACCGTGATCGCAGACATCCATGAGATTCGCCGCTGGAATAAGCAGCGGTTCGAAATGGAGCAACTCACGGCGATCGTTCACGAGGATCTTAGCCGCGGCCTATGCGTTGGCTACAAGGATATTACGCGCGATGAGTTCTGGGTGCGCGGCCACTTTCCGATCATGCCGCTGATGCCTGGCGTGATGATGTGCGAAGCGGCGGCGCAAATCTCAAGCTACTACACGCAACGGTACAATTTGCTCGACGCCAAGGTGATAGGCTTTGGCGGCCTGGAGGAAGTTCGCTTCCGCGAACCCGTTGTGCCGGGCGATCGTCTGGTGATCGCCGTGGAGCGAATCCGCGTGCGACCCCGTGCGATGATCGTCTGTCGATTTCAGGGGTTGGTGCGGGAGAATATCGTGGTGGATGGCATTATCAAGGGGGTGCCACTGCCGGTTGATTACCTCCTCGAAGCCGCCGGCGAATCTGCCGGTGGCGACGCGGCACTTTGAGGGGCGACCTACTCTCACGCCCTGCTCATGCCCAGACGCCCACCTAAAAAAATCGACCCCTCACTCAATCTCTCAGGGCATCTGCTGGGGCTTGCCTCGCTGTCGATACCGCTGGACCCTGGCCTGCTCTTCTCCTTGGGCCCGGATGGAGCCAACCCGGTGGAACTTGAAGTTGGCAGCGGGAAGGGCCTCTTTCTGGCGAGTGCATCGGCCGCCCAACCGGGCCGCAATTTTCTGGGTGCCGAAATCGTGGGAGGCTACGCGAGGCTCTGCGCAGCCAAACTGGCCCGCTTGCAGGCCACCAACGCGAAGGTCATTCACGGCGATGCCACGACCCTTGTGCGCAGTCTGCTGCCGGATGCCTGCCTCGCCGGCGTGCACGTTTATTTCCCCGATCCTTGGTGGAAAGCCCGGCACCGCAAGCGACGCGTACTCTCAGATGTATTTCTCGAGCACGCTGGCCGCGTCCTTCGGCACGGCAGCGAATTGCATATCTGGACCGACGTAGAAGAATATTTCAACGAGTCGATGGCGGCAGTCCATGCTACGGGCCTCTTTGGAGAAGAGCACGACGAACGTGCCAGTCTAGGCGAGCACGATCTGGATTACCGCACCCACTTCGAACGCCGCACGCGACTGGCCGGCGAACCGGTTTGGCGAGCGGTGCTGAAGCGGAACGATAGGGCCCCACGATTCGCGCGGGTTGAGATTCCAGCACTCGGCTGATGGCCGGGCGGATGATGTTTCACTTCGTGCTACGCCGAACGAGAAAACGCTCGTGCGTTTGCCGCTGCGATCTACCGCACGGCGGCTTCATAGGTGCGGCCCGACTTCCCGCGGGATGTCTGACCCAAGGCGATCTCGTAGAGTTTCGCACCGGCTGGCGTTGGATAGTGGCCTGTGAGGCAGGCCTGGCAGAGTTCGGAGGTGTCAAACCCAATGGACCTTGCGACCGACTCCAAAGGCAGGTACCGAAGCGAATCGGCACCTAGCTTTGCGGCCATTTCGGCTTGAGATTCCTCGGTGAGAATGCCATCTCGCAGGAAGGCCGGAGCAAAGAGTTCGTCGATTGTCGACATGTCGATGCCGTAAAAACACGGTGCAACAATGGGTGGACAGGCGATGCGGACGTGGATCTCCCGCGCCAGGCCAAGCGAACGCATGCGGCCAAGCAACACCTTCATCGTTGTGCTCCGCACAATTGAATCCTCTACGAGAATCACTCGCTTGCCTTCCAGCACTTCTCGTAGGGGAGTGTATTTCGTTTCGGCTTTTTGGCGGCGACTCGAAGCACCGTCAATGAACGTACGGCCTGTGTAGCGATTGCGAATCAGGCCCTCGACCGATGGAATCGAAAGCCGATAGGCCATCGAATCGGCAGCTGCCTTGCTAGTGTCGGGCACGGGCACGACAACGGTGTCGGCATCGATCGTGATCGTCTCAAGCCGCGCAAGCTCCTCGCCGAGCCGCTTGCGCGAAAGATACACGCTGCGGTCGTCCATGGTGCTGGCAACATTGGCGAAGTAGATCCACTCAAAAAAACAGTGGGCCTGTCTCGGGCTCTCGGCAAAGCGTTCGATCCGCAGTTGCTGTCCTTCTGGTTTATTGCCGTCGAGTATCAGGGCCATGCCCGGCTCGAGCGAATGAATCGAATCAGCCGGGAATCCAAGGTTGAGCAATGCCACGCTTTCGCTGGCCGCTGCCACCAGTGGGCCCAAGCGGGCATATTCCATGGGGCGTATGCCCAGCGGATCGCGGGCCACGATCATCCGACCACAGGCATCGAGCATGGCAATATTCCACGCCCCGTCAAAACGCCTGGAGATGGCTGCAAGCATTTCGATCGGATCAGGATCGCAATCACCCGAGAGTTCGCTCCCGATGGCGTGCATGATCACCTCGGTGTCGTTGTCGCGAGCCAAGTGGTTGTCGTTGTCGGCCAGAATCTCGGCACGCAGTTCCGGATAGTTTGCCAACTGGCCATTGAAACCGAAGGCGAACCACTTGCGTTTCTGGATGTGCGGGCGTTCCAGCGGCTGCGCGTAGGCTCGATCGTCGGCCCCGCAGGTGGCATAGCGAACGTGGCCGATGGCGGCCCGTCCCGTGTGCTGTTCCATGAGGCTCTCGTACTTGCCGCGATGGCTCATTCGAAACACCTCGCTCACGCTCCCCACTTCTTTATACGTGGTGAGGAGTTGGCTGCGATCGGGATTCCAGACGGTCATACCTGCTGAGAGTTGTCCCCTGTTTTGAATATCCAGCAGCATGCGCGGGACAAGGCGCGACACTTCCTCTGGCCCCTGACCGGGGCACAGTGGGCTCGGCTCATCGCTTGGCAGGTGATAGATGGCTGCCAAGCCGCATTCGTGATGAAGTTCACTCACCAAAGACGCCCGCTCAAACGAAGGACGGAAGGGAAGCGACGACCCACACTATACGCTTTCAAACGGGATCTCCTCAACGGGTTCGCGTTAGCGGGCCACTATTTGTGGGGGATCGTCTTGAGCCACCGCCGGAGTGGCCTGTTCTGGACTGCCTCGGGTAGGATGCAATCCTGTGGTTTTGAGACACGTGTCTTTCAGGGAGTTTTTCGGGTGACTGCCGGGTGACTGTTTGGGTCCCCGTTGTGAACTCCAACGGCCCTGATTCCCCTCGCCATTTCGCCATGCCCGACATGCCTGATCAGATCCGCCAGGATGTTGCCGCCGCTGCCACATTGATCGTTGTCAAGGTTGGAACCCGCGTGCTCACGGGCCCCGACGGCCTCCTCGATACTGCCCGCATCGATTCGCTCGGCCGCCAGTTTGATGCCCTGCTCACAGCGGGTCGCCAGGTGGTGCTCGTGAGTTCTGGAGCGGTGGGGGCGGGCATGGGCCGGATGGGCCTCACAACGCGGCCCCTGGAACTCGCCCACCTCCAGGCCGTGGCTGCCATCGGCCAGAGTTGCCTGATCGAGGCTTACGAGCGTGCGCTCCGCGTCCACAATCGCCATGTGGGGCAGGTGCTTTTAGTGGCCGACGACTTGCACGATCGCGCCCGCTATCTCAATATCCGCAACACGCTCCGCGCACTGCTCGACTATGGCGCTATTCCAATCATCAATGAAAACG
>QWQH01000086.1 GCA_003670915.1 Planctomycetota bacterium
CGTTGTCGGCTCCCTTGGGTGTCGTGCCGGCCACCTGCATCAACTTGAGCTTGGTGGCGTCTGGGCCTTCGCCAAGCACAAGCACTCGAACAGCAAGGGGCTTTGAGTCGGTGAGGCCAGCCGTGCGGGCAATCTCAGCCGAGACATCAAAACCCTTCAGTTCGCGGAAGCCGACCCCCTCAGTGTAGAAGCGGATAGATTTTTCCAGATCGCTCACCACAACGCCTAGGTCGATCGTGGCTCGTGGGAACGCCACGGTCTCCGCGCTTACGGCCAGAGGGATTGGCGAGGCGTTCACGCCCACCAGAAGAGCAAGAGAGAAAAGAAATCTGCAAGCCATGAAGTATTTGGAGGTATTCGGAGGTATTTGTTTCTTGGGTGGTGATGCGGGCACTGTTTGAACGCTAGAACTAATCGAGAAAGCCAGAGAGCTCTTCGCTGCGGGCCGGGGCCTGCAGTTTGCGAACAGCCTTGGCTTCGATCTGTCGGATTCGCTCGCGCGTCACCTTGAAGATGTGGCCGACCTCTTCCAGTGTGTAGCTGTAACCATCACCCAACCCATACCGCAGTTTGATAATCTCTCGCTCGCGGTAACTCAAGCTTTTGAGCACCTTGGCGATCCGGTTGCGAAGCATCTCCTGAGCAGCACCAACGGCTGGGTTCTCAGCCCCTGTGTCGGGAAGCAGGTCGCCAAAATGGCTGTCTTCACTGTTGCCCACCGGACGATCGAGGCTGATTGGATAGCGACTCATGGCCGTTACCCGCCGCGTTTCGTCTACCGGCGTGCCGGCCCTGGCGGCGATCTCTTCGATCGTCGGCTCGCGCCCGTATTCTTGGAGCAGTTGTCTCGCCACGTTTCGGACGCGCGACATTGTCTCAACCATGTGCACGGGGATCCGGATCGTGCGACTCTGATCCGCCACTGCGCGAGTGATGGCCTGTCGAATCCACCACGTGGCATACGTGCAAAACTTGAAGCCTCGGCGGTATTCAAACTTATCCACCGCCCGCATGAGTCCGGCATTGCCTTCTTGAATGAGATCCAGAAACGAGAGGCCGCGGTTGCGGTACTTTTTAGCGATGGACACAACCAGCCGGAGATTCCCTTCGGAGAGCCCGCGTTTTGCCTTCTGATAGTGGGCATAAATCTGCTTGATTTCCACTAGGCGACGCTTCAGGCTGCGAGGTGTTTCCTGACAGGCTTTCAGAATCGCGCGGTATTCCTCCACAAGTTTGAGCCGCGAGGAGGGGGGCTGCTTCGACTTCTTGTGGGACTCGATCTTGCTCTTGAGTTCTTTGAGACGGCGCACAAATTCTTCGAGCGTCGGAATCATGACCTCGATCCGCTGTGTGCGGAGACCGAGTTCTTCGATGAGTCGCACGCATCGCTGACGCCGCCTGCCTAGCCTACCCCACGCTTCTCGCCGCTCCGCCATCCGCCGCTTTTTGGAGAGGGCAATCCGATAGTCAGCTTTGTTCTGCTTGAGGAGCACATCGAGGGTGCGGAGGTTGTGAGGCAGTCGACCGAGAATTTGATCTTTCTCGAGTCGGTCGGTTACCGAGACCTGCACAGTGCGATCAAATGGAAGCTCACCCACATGCACGCGAGAGAGCACCTTGAAAGCCTGCTGGCAGACGTATTCGCACTCGAGTAGTTTGGCGCGGAATGTGGCACGAGTCGTTTCGATCTGACGGGCCAGATAGATTTCTTGGGCGCGAGTCAGCAGCGGAATCTCTCCCATCTGCGTCAGATACATGCGGACCGGATCATCGGACCAATTCTCAACCTGTTCGGTGAGGCCTTCTTCAGCCTCGCTGGCGGTGTCGGCTTCGGCCTCAACATCCCCTTCAGCCAATGCGGCGACGTCATCTACGAGGAGGTCGGGATCGGCCTCATCGACATCGGCAACCTTGGCCGTCAGATCCTCTACCTCGAGCGGATTGGAGGTCACATCGTCTTCGATTTCATCCAGCAGTGAGTCGTACAAAGCTTTGCTCCTTCAGGAAACGAAATTCAGAATCCAGCATATTCAAATGGAAAAATCAGTCTGTTTTTGCGTGCCGTTGAAGCACACATGGTCGCGAGTCCTGCAGCATTCACATCGGGCCAGTTGCGTTGTGCACGCAACCCAGAGCATTGTTCGCGTAGGCGACAGTGTGATTCAAGGGGCAGGCAAGTCCAGTGGTCAAATTAACAGCCTTTTCCTTCTCAGCGGAGAGGAGGGGGCAAATGAGCTGAAAAGGGTCGAAAAGATGAGGGGAACCAATGGATCACACCGGGGGGTGTTTGGGAGCCATCAGATTATGGCGCCGTGCGTCTGGGAAAGCCAGCAATTTCTTTTTAGAAACGCGGAAAAATTCCAAGAAATCGTCCAAAAATGGTAAAAAAATCCGACCGCAATGTTTCTAAGGGCTTTCAGTTCGAACGAGTGTCTCAATGAAAACCTACTTGCTCCCCTGCGTCTGTTCGGCGGATATTCCCGTGGGTGTTGGGCAGGCCGGAGGGCGCGTGACTTGTCCGGTCTGTGCACGCGATGTGGATGTGCCGAAACTTAGGCTCCTAGGGAACCTGAGAGCAATGGCCCCGGCAGTACAGCCGGTGGAGACACGTTGGGGAGTTGCCCACGGACTCACGCTCTGTGGTGTGGTGCTGGCGCTGCTGGCATGGACGGCTGCCCTTCTGATTGGATCGCCTGCTCGAGCCGTCGTTGACGCAACGTCCATTCGCTCGGCTGTGGATGCGGTCAGCGATGCGGAGATTTATCAGGCATGGCAGATGCTTGCTCGGTCGGAGGTGTCTCGGCCGCCCACGGCTGATGAGCACAACTTGCTCCGACTGACTCGGTTTGTGGGCGGGATTACGTCGGCCTTGCGTCTGGCCGGCGGCATGGGTGCCGTGGCTGCCCTCGTAGGCGGGCTTTTGTTGCTGACTCGACGTGCGGGGGTTGGCCCTCAACGGCGTGCCTCCGGAGACGTTCCATGAAGGCTGCATTTATTGAGCGAACTGGGCCGGCTCACGAGATTCGATACGGCGATCTACCCGATCCGGTGCCCGGCCCCCGTGAGGCATTGGTGCGGGTGCGAGCCTGTGCGGTCAATCCGATCGACACGTATATCCGAGGCGGCACCGTGGCGATGCCGCTGACGTTTCCATTTATTGTTGGCTGCGATCTGGCTGGGGAGGTGGTGGCCGTTGGATCCAGCGTGGATGGGCTGCGGCCTGGCATGCGTGTGTGGGGATCGAATCAGGGTGTGCTGGGTCGGCAGGGTACGTTTGCCGAACTGGCTGCGGTGGACGAGCGGTGGCTCTATCCCACGCCCGATGCCCTAACCGATCGCGATGCGGCGGCCGCCGCCCTTGTTTCGATCACGGCGCATCTGGGGCTTGTGGGTAACGTCTCGCTGCAGCCTGGCGAAACCATTTTTGTGAATGGTGGTTCCGGCGGCGTGGGGTCAGCGGTGGTGCAGATTGCTAAACGCCTCGGCGCCCGAGTAATCGCCTCGGCTGGCACGCCTGAAAAACGGGAACTCGTCAGCCGGCTCGGCGCAGATGTCGTGGTCGACTACCGTGCAGACAACGTACTGCAGGCCGTGCAGGCAGCGGCGCCACAGGGCATCCACGTTTACTGGGAGACGCTTCGCGAGCCGGCTTTCGACCAGGCCGTGGCAATGCTTGGCCCAGGAGGACGGATGGTGATCATGGCTGGCCGCGATGCCCGGCCTCCATTTCCAGTGGGGCCGTTCTACGTCAAGGGCTGCCGACTGTATGGGTTTGTGATGTTTCAGTCTGATAGTCACGAGCAGTCGGCCGCTGCGGTCAACCTCAATCGCTGGCTGGCCGCTGGGCATTTGCGTGTGCCAATCGATCGACTGCTGCCACTTTCTGCCACGGCTGAGGCGCATGCCTTACAGGAATCCAGCACGGTGGGCCAATCCGGGGTGCTGACCGGCAAGCTTGTGATCGAACCCTGAGAAGCGGTGCCCGTGCGCAAGTCGCCCCAGAGAGAAGAACCGGATTTCAATGAGAGCGTGCCGCACACAGCCATACGCCGCCTGCCTACTTGTGAGCATGCTGACGCTTCTGGGAACGGCTCTAGCGGCACCACCGTCGCCGGGCGGTGTGCGCACAGGCATCTTCGGGCTAGACGCCCGAGGCAATCGGTTTGTGTATGTGTTTGACCGTTCGGCCAGCATGGCTGAGCCGGCAGGCCGACCGCTCGCCGCAGCCAAACAAGAACTCCTCCGGAGCCTCAATGAACTTGGCGAAGTGCAGCAGTTCTATCTAATTTTTTACAACCAGCGCCTCCATCTATTCAGTCCATCGGCCGGGCGCGGGCGGCTTCTCTTTGCCACACGGGAAAATCAGAAGGAGGCCAGGCGATTTGTTGAGTCGGTGCGAGCCGACGGCGCGACGCGTCATTTCGAAGCGTTGGCGGCTGCGTGTCGGCTACACCCGGATGTCATTTTTGTCCTCACTGATGCCGATGCAGGCGACGATCTGAGCCAGGACGAACTGGAACGCCTCGGGCGTTGGATCGGTGCCACTCGATGCATGGTGGTGCAGTTCGGCAGCCATCAAGAGCAGCGGTCTCCTCGAATGGCCGAGTTGGCAGCGCTCTCAGGCGGAAAATATATCGTGGTCGATCCATCGCCTTCCGCGGAGTCAGCCGACTGAGGTGGGCTTTGCACTACGAGCAGGGCTTTGGCAGCAGGGCTTGGCGTGCAAACTTTGGTTTCGCCCGCGTGGCTCAGTTTGGCCTGTAGAAGGGGCGGAAGGCGGGCTGACTCGGCGGATCAACGTTTGTGGGTTGCGGTTTGGCTGCGGCCTGTTCGGCCCGCTCCAAGCGAGTGTTTTTAAGTTCGCTCTCAACGGCGTCAATACCAGCGGCAATGTTTGGAAACATGGACGCCATGGATCCAAAAAACTTCGGTTTTTCAGTCAACTCAGATTTTTCTGTGGTCGGTGGAAAAGGCACGGGAACTGAAGCCGAGCGTGGCGATGACGTTTGCTGCCGACTCGTCTTGGAGCCGGGGGATTGATATTTATTCGTGGGGGGGGCACCGGCCTGCGGGCCACGAGCGGCCCTCGGCGTCTGGGCCGGGTTGGCCATGGCCTGTTTCTTACTGGCTGGCCCCGACTGACCTGCTGACGGCACGCCCTGAGCCGGCACGGTTGGTTGTGCGACTGGAGGCATTGGAGTGACGAATGAGAGATCCGCCTGGAGCGCGATGCGTTCAGGCACCACCAGATAACGCGTTGCTATGCTGATGGGCTGTGAGGCACTCTTCAGAGCTGCTCGTTCTTGTTCGCCAGTGGGTTTGGCAAGTGTCGGTTCGGGAGGGTAAGTTTGCTCTGCCAGAGCGAGAGCAAGCTTGGACGGTGGAGGAACTGCAGTGCCGACGGCATCGATGTCGGCAGCCCCAGAGAGGGTTGGTTGAGCGGCTGTATTAGCTTGTATGCCAACGGTTGTTGGCATCGCAGGCTCCACGGTGGTTGCGGGCTGTGCAACGACCGCGGCTGGCGATGCTGCTCCTGCCAGCGGTGGTACCTCCAGCGACTGTGCCTGTACGTTTGGGCCCCAGAGATCTGCCTGCGGCACCGTCGACGCCGGTGCTGCGGGTGAGGCAACGGGTTGCACTCCGGCACTGCCTACAAACAACTGCGAATCGTGAGAGGGTGTCTTTGCGAGCTGGACGGTCAAAATCGGCTGGCCTTCCCGCAGCGGCTGCCTGAGGATGAGCCCATCGAATGTATCCTCAGCCCGCATGGCAGTGGACGGCATCATGGCCTTGGGCCAGTCACGCAGGCCGATATCCCATACCGTGACAGGCGCACCGGCCGGAAGGGAACGCAGTGCCACAAAGATTGGCTCGCTTTCCACCTGCGGCTTCGACTGGGCAAGATGCACATCCAATGCCCTATTGAGGGCCACGGCCGCAACGGCCCCCGCAATAAAAGCTGCGGCAAAAACAGTGACAGCCTTGGGGCGATGCGACTGCGATTCGGGTGACAGGATTTTCATAGGAGTTACCGTCATCGCGTGAAAGTCGGGTCGAGCGTCAAACCAGCCTCTTGAAGTATCGGCATCTTTCGAAAGCCACAGGCAGTCTGGCAAATATGGGGGTTCGTTTTGCCACAATACCGCAGAGTGCCATCGATGTGCGTGAACGAAGAGTTCTCGCAAGGACCGCAGACGCTCCAAATTGCCGGAGTCGTCAGCCGAAGCGGAACCTGAAACGCTCGAAGCGTCGAACTTAGCGGTCGGTAGTTTCTGGACCGGTTGTCTGTTCGAAGAGTGGATCAACTCCGCGAGACAGCGGCCGAATGGCGAGCAGTCGCAGGTCGGATTGGCCGTGCATGCGGTCGCGAAAGAATGCGTCGCCTACGGTTGAGGCCGCATCTCCGTACGAACCCACAATCAGCATCGAGTCCAGCGGAACCGTCGTGTGGAACTGGAGTTGCTCCACGACATGCTTGCGTTGGCCGCTTTCCAGTCGAAACACCCCGTCCTCGCCCACCCACGATCGCTCCTGCGGGCCGTGCTTGATCGTAGGCACCAGATCAATCCGCACGCGGCCGTCGGCTGCAGGCCATGCCCGCAGCGAGAAGTGGGTACTGGCATCGTGATAGGTGCCGCCATGCACACCCTCGCCGTCGTGTTCCAAAAGCACTAGTTCGGTGAGAACAGAAGCTGCCACGACTTCGCTGTTGCGGCCGGGTAGCAGTTTCAGGATGCGACGCACGACAGCGGGTCTTTCGAATGATCCATCGGGAATTTCACCTGTATGGAGTACGGGTTGCTTGGGTCGGAAACGATCGGCGAAGGCGCCGGGAAGTTGGCCCGTCACAACGCCTGCGCGCATGCCGTTGGCGGCGAGCGTGCGTCGCAGTGCAGCATCGATGACCTGTTCATCGACAAATCCCCACAGATCATCGCGGAGTTGAAGATCCTGTTCGCCAAACCGGACAAAGACCAACTCGATTGGAATCGTGGTGGGGGAGGGCTTCGCAGCAGAAGGCCCGTCGGTTGCGGCAAGGCTGGCTGCGTCGCGATCCGCAATCGAATCTGGCTCAACGAGCGTATGAGAAAGAAGCGTGAATCGGCAGCCACCTGCGGTGAGAGCGCAGAGCATCAGAACAACAACGCTCCGTATGGCGGTCGGGCACATGGTCGCAGAGGGTAGGCGGGTTGGTTAGGGGAGTCAACGGAAAAAGGGCCGTTTAGAACCGTCAATCCAGTGTTTGTGACCACCGTTGGAGCCATGGCGAATAGACCGTCATTGGAGACATCGATGAGAAGTTGTATTGCACGGGTGTCTGCTTTCATGCGGCCACGCACGCCGGCATGGCTGACTGTCGGCTATCGTCTACGACACAGCTTTGACGGCATTGGCAAAAAGAGTGAGGCCTGCTCCGCTGGACGAGCTATCCATGTGCGCGTTCCACGCCGGATGCTGC
>QWQH01000019.1 GCA_003670915.1 Planctomycetota bacterium
CTGAGATTTAGATCGCATCCCGCTTTCGCTCAGTTCTTACAGGCCCGCGACGACAAGGTCGCCAATTTCTTTGGTGCCATGCCCCATTTTGCCAGCGGCCTGGCTTTTCATCTTGGTGCCGGTGACATGCGCGATGGCTTTGTCGATACGAAGACCTGCCGCAGGGTGCCCTGTGTGCTCCAAGAGCATGGCCATTGCGTTGATGGCAGCAATCGGGTTGATCTGATTCAAACCGGTGTACTTAGGCGCGCTGCCTCCCATCGGCTCAAACATGCTCACGCCCCGCCTGCCTGAGGATTGCACGTCGGGATTCAAGTTGGCGCCGGCCGCTACACCCATGCCTCCCTGCAGGATGCCGCCCAAGTCGGTGATGATGTCGCCAAACATATTGGTCGTAACGATCACATCGTATGCATCTGGATTTTTAACCATCCACATGCAGCAGGCATCGACGTGGTTGTAGTCTGTTTTGACGTCCGGATACTCCTTGGCAACATCCTGAAATGTGCGCCACCATAGGTCGTGCCCAAACGTAAGCACGTTCGTTTTGGCTACGAGCGTTAGCGTTTTCTTCGGGCTATTGCGCCGCCGTGTGTATTCAAAGGCCCAGCGAATACATCGCTCACACCCCTTTCGAGTGTAGATCGCCTGCTGCACAGCCACTTCGTCTGGTGTGCCCTTCTTCAAGAAGCCGCCCACACCGCAGTAGAGATCCTCCGTATTTTCTCGAACCACCACGAAGTCAATATCGTCTGGGCCACGACCGGCCAAGGGCGTCTCCACGCCCGGTAGCAACTTGACAGGACGGAGGTTGATGTATTGATCGAGTTGAAACCGAAGGTCCAGTAGCAATCCCTTTTCCAAAATCCCTGGCGCCACATTGGGATGGCCTATGGCCCCGAGAAAAATCGCGTCCTTCGAACGCAGCAGATCGAGGCCACCCTCTGGAATCGTCTCCCCGGTTCGGAGATAGCGATCCCCTCCCCAGTCGAGCGTTTCCACTTCGTACGCAATTCCTTCGCGTTTTGCGACCGCTGCCAGCACCTTCATCGCCTCGGCGGTGACTTCAGGTCCCGTACCATCTCCAGGAATTGCCGCAATCAAGAGGGGGCGATCAGCCATGCAACGGGTGCTCCAAAGAAAACGAAAGACTCACCATGACGAAAAAAACGGGTATCCAGAAAATGAAGCGTGGGCAAAAGGTGCGAGACATTCAGCTTAGTTGTTACTGAAGTCGAGTTGCTTGCCCGACCGGAACCCCAGCGGGTTTTTAACAAACCGCTGACGGCAGGCGTCGCACAGATCGAAATGCATGGAGCGGGCTTCGTCGTCGAACGACACGTCGTGGCCGGCAATCGTGTGCTCGTCGATGTGCTCGAGTAATTCTTGCATTTCCTCCAAGTGGTCGGCGTCTTGTTCGTCACAACCGGCGTGGCAGCACCCGGCCTCTGGGGCATCTTCCACAGCGGGAAACACTTCGATCTTCACAACGTGCCGAATATCCGAATGCGTGTTGATCGGGCGTTTGCACAGATCGCACGAGTAGTGAAGCATGGTGTCTCTTGTCTCCGTGAACGGTATGAGCGGTCGGATGCCAGGGCCATCCCGACGAGCAATGTATTGGTAGAAGATAAATGAAACGTGTGCGAAACGTGGAGTGCGTGCAGGACAGAAGCCGACTCAATGCAACGTCACGGGACCGAATCACAGGATAGCGGAAGGACAGCTCTTAGTGTGACTCTAATTTCGAGCCAAGGCAAGGGTTTGCAAGAGAGCGTTGTCCGGCACCGCGACGGGGCACGACACGAAAGCCCCTGTTTCTTTTTCTGGCCCGGTATTAGACTGGGTCGTAGTAGGGTTACGGCATGCGTCTGGCGTTGGGCCATTTGCCAAGCCCCAGGAGAACAGACGATTCTTGGAGGACGCGGGTCCCGGAGAAGACGGAATGTCTGGTTTTGTGTCCCCTGTGCCTTCCTCTGCCGCCGCTGCCATGCGAGGTTCGGCCGGAGTGCTTCCCGCCTCGCTGGGCCTCAGCGTGTTGGTGCTCAACCGCTCGTTTGTGGCGGTGCATATCACCAACGTACGACGGGCGATTACGCTGCTTTTTCGTCAGCTAGCGGAGGTGGTTCACATCGAAGAGGGCCAGTTTGCAGCCCATTCGCTCGATTCGTGGCGAGAGCTCTCGTCACTGCAATCGGCCTTTCGCACGCCCGACCAAGATTGGGTGCAGGCTGTGGGCTACGAATTGCAGGCTCCACGAGTGATCCGTCTGGTGACGTGCGACCGGGGGCCACAGCACGGACTCCGGTTTAACCGCCGCAATGTGTTCGCTCGGGATGGCAACCAATGCCAATACTGCGGCAAACATTTCCCCACCAGCGAACTCTCGCTGGACCACGTTGTGCCTCGCAGCCGAAGCGGCATCACCAGTTGGGAAAATATCGTCTGTGCATGCGTAGCGTGCAATGTGCGCAAGGGTGGCAGAACCCCTCAGGAAGCCCGCATGCAGATGATCCGCCAACCGGTGAAGCCGAAACGCAGTCCGCTCTTGTCTGTAAAACTCGGGAACCCGAAGTACCAGAGTTGGAAGGGTTTTGTCGACAATGCCTATTGGCTCGTCGACCTGCGATAAGCTACCGCGAGTGGAATGTACGGCCTCTTCGCAAGCACTCCTAGCGCTAGCAGAGAGGGTCTTTCTTTTCGGTGATCACCGGACACTGCGTGGCCATTTCGGCGTTGAGTGCGGTGAACTCCTTCCACTCGGCTGGCAGATTATCCTCGTGGAAGATTGCTTCGACGGGACACTCCGGAACACACGCCTCGCAATCGATGCACTCATCGGGATGGATGTAGAGCATCTTATCCCCCTCGTAAAAACACTCGACGGGGCACACCACCACGCAATCGGTGTACTTGCAGGCAAAACAAGGTTCGGCGACGACGTGCGTCATGATCTAAAAACTCCAAGGATAAAAGGGGGCTCGGGTCGATTCACTTCCGGGGGTTCAAAATGGTCATGACCGTCATCCAACGTTGGTCTGGCTCGAACCGTTTCCGGAACGCGCCTCTGGCTCGCGCGGAATCCTAGGTGCATCTGGGCAAACTGTCAACGAATTCTGCATCGGCTTTTTGAGGTGCTTTTCGTGAATTGGCCACGAATGGCGTTGGAGCGGGCCGAAGCAACCCCTATGATGGGAACGGCGGAACGGATTTGCTGTCAGGGGCAAGTTCGTAAATGCCTTTGCAACCGCAGCCAAGCGAGGGTCCCCCCTTTGCTCAGTGGCGATTGTGCGTGCGTGGGGTGCGAGAATGACTCATGGTCGTGGCAATGCATTTGGTCCAGATGCGGGAACCGGCATAACGCCGCAAGACGCGCAGCTCATCCGCGCCTGCTTGGAATCGGCTCCCAACGCCTGGGACGAGTTCGTCGATCGATTTGCCGGGCTGTTTGCCTACGCAGTCGACCGTACCAGTGCCCAGCGACAGATGCCGCTCTCGTCGGTGGATCGCGACGATGTCATTGCAGAGATCCTTGTGGCCATCTTAAAAAATGACGCCGCTGTACTGCGTGCCTTTGCCGGCCGGTCGAGCCTGCCGACTTATTTAACCGTCATTGCGAGGCGAGTGGCCGTCAAGGCGATGGATCGTACGCTTCAACCGGCTCTTGAACGACGGCCCTTGTCGGACACAGAACATCCTGGGCGTCGGGATCCCCAACGCGACCTCATCGATCGCGAGGAAATCGAAGTGTTGCTGGGCCGACTGGATGAGCCCGATGCGCGGCTGGTGAGGCTGCACCATCTGGAGGAAAGAAGTTATGGTGAGATCAGCCGGCTCACGGGCTTGCCGCTGGGATCGATTGGACCAGCCCTTTCAAAGGCACGCGAAAAAATGCGGGGCCAGCCATGAGGCCAACGGCGCGAGTCGACTGAACGGCGCAACCATTCACTGCGAGGCCGTTGGCTGCTGAGTCTGCGATGGAATCAGCCCGCTCACCGGAGACGCGACGCCTGCAGGTGCACCCGCTGGAACAGCAAGGGATGGGTCTGCCAAGTCGACCGGCTGATAGCCCTCGTAGGCAGGCATCTGCCAGAGTTGGCCTGGATCCGTCGACGGCATATTCGTTGTGATCGAGGCCAGTTCGAGTTGAAACTCAATGCCCGATGCGGGCCATGAAACTTCTACAAACCGCGGGAGTGCTGCGCCTGACTGTGGATCAACGCGATGCCGCGACGTACGCACGCTGGCCAGTCGCTCGCCAGCAGCGGTAAATAAATGCTGCTCAACGATCAGCCCCGTGGTGCCGTCGAGTAGCGTGGACTTCACCAGGTCGCCACCTGGATCGCTGATTCGGCTTCTGACCTCAAGCTTGCCGTCTGGAAGTGCAAAGGGCCCTTCGTGGTGGTCTTCTGGTCGAAAGTGGACGAGACCTAAGAGTTCCGGCATCCAGTCGGCACGCAGGGGCAGGAGCCGACGGGCCGAGGATTGCGCATAGCGATCATGGCGGCAAAAGAGCATGACGGGGGGTTGGTGGCGGCGGATCCAAAGCCAGAAGAGATCGTCGTTGCTGCCGATGTCGAGTTCGCTGCCCGTGACGGTCGTCTGGGCTCGCAGCCGAAAGCGCCGGGGTGGCTCGCAGGCCACCTGCGCAGAAAGCCGTGGCACACCAGGCACAACCAACACTGCCTGCGGCGCCATGTAGCTGCGCACCCGATGCGTGTTGTCGTGAACGGTGGCAATAATCTGATCCAGCGAGGCTTGGGGCGGCAATGCGCGTGGCAACGGCATTCCACCGACTTGGTAGCCGCGGATCACCTGCGGGCAGGCTGCGCCAGTCGAGGCCATGGCAATCACCATCAGTGCCAGAGAGATCGCCCGACTCGGGGCTCGCGTGCGTGGACCGTGAAGGCTCGCTCGCGTCATGCAGCACCTCCCGACCAGAGCAGCGATGAGAGACGCTCTTCGAGGCCCACGGCCTCCGTCCCCTGCGGCACCACGACCTGCACGTTGTATTGGGTGTCTCGCTTGCGGCAGGCCAGCACCAACTGATCGGATGGGGCCAGCTTCACTCCGTGCCCGAGTCCTTGCCGATCCAGAATGCGCAGCACCTTGCGGCGCACCAATTGCAACGCCACAAGATATCGCAAGGCTGCGTCTTCCGGCTTATCCTCGAGCTGCTCCAGCACGTCGAGCAACACATCCGGCGGAGCCAGCGATGAGCCACCGGCTTCGGGGGTTGCGTAGAGCGATCGCCACCACGCCAGCGTCTGTTCGGGAGGCCCTTGCCACGCTTCGGAACAGCAGTCGATCCGATCCAGCTTTCCCTTGGATCGCACCAAGCACGAATAAAAAAGTTCGCCCGACACAAGCGGCCGGCCTGTGTGCGCGCAGGATGCGTGGGGTCGGTGGAGTTTGAGATCCATAGGGACACACAGGGGAAAACCCTGATCGTGGTGGCGGCTCAAAACTGCTGGACTGAGGTGAGCCTGTGGAATGACGCGGAGAGATATAGGGAATGTCTGACGCCGCTTCAACCCGGCGATGTCGCCGGCTTGAGCCTCGCTCGGTGCGTGCTTGGGGTATACGCGACAAACGGCGCAGGCTAGGAAAGCTCGGCGAGAAGCATCGCGGCAACCTGCTCAATCCCACCCTCGTCGTGCGTTGCCACCACGTCATTGGCAACGGCCAGCACCGCTGGTGCGGCATTCCCCATCGCGATCCCCCGCCCTGCCCCGAGAAGCATCGGCAGATCGTTCACATCGTCTCCGACGGCCCAGATCTCATCCGGATCAATTCCCAACGCATTTGCGACAGAAAGCACGCCAGACCACTTGGTCACGCCCGCAGGCGCAATTTCGCACATCCAATCTCGGTAGCGTGGGCTCCGGATCGTGTGCAGCGACAGACTTCCAGGACATCCAGCATCGAGGCATTCCTCCAAAGCCCGCATGTGTCCGTGAGTGCCCATCGCAAACCCGGCGAAAACCCTTGGCGGTGGCACGGAATCTAGGTGCGGGTCGACGCGTGCCAGCAAGCGGTTGCGATCCAGATATTCCGCAAGCCCGCGCACATCAACTGCCACACCCGTCGCAGGCGGGAGGCTGCGGATGTAAAAGTCGAATCCGTCTGCAAAACTATCCGCATACAGAATCGGCTCATGCCCGCGAGAGACAACCAGCCGGAGCACTTCTTCCAACACGCCGGGAGCAAACTCTGCCTTGAAGAGCGTCGCGTGGTCGGAAACCCGTTTGACGAGCGCCCCGGAGGCTGTGACCAGCGGCACGTCAAGGTGCAGCCTTTGAAACACAGGCAGAGCGTCCCGATAGCGGCGGCCAGTTGCCAACATGACACGCACCCCCCGCTCTCGCACACTGGCGATTGCCGCACAGGTGGCATCGGTGATCTCATGGCAACTGTTGGTGAGCGTGCCGTCGACATCCAATACAAGAAGTCGGACCGGCCGACGAGGAGCCGTCGCTGTATACTTCATTGGTGACTTCGATTGCGTGGGATCCAATAGCGATCCAACATGATACACCCATACACGCCCTGAGGCATGACGCGCCCTGAAGCATGAACGACGATGTACGAACCAACGGCATTCCTTTTGTGCCCGTGGCACGGTTGGGAGACATTCCGGTCGGGGAAGGACGCACGTACGCCGTTGGCGACCGTCTGGTGGCTGTTTTTTTTGACGGCATCAGCTATGCCGCCATCGACGACATCTGCCCGCACATGGGCGCGTCGCTGGGATCCGGACCGCTGCGGGACGGGGCTGTGACATGCCCGTGGCACGCCTGGCGATTTCGTCTCTCTGACGGTGTATGGTCAGACAGTTCTCAGCTCAAAGTGGACGTCTTTGACGTACGGATCGTGGGCGACACGATCGAAGTGCGAGTCCCACCAGCCCCGCCCATCGAACTCCCCCAACGGCCGTAGAAAAAACCCCTTCTTTTGAGTCAGCCAAAGGCCTTTGGGATCAATTCACTCCGATCGATTCACTCCGATCGATTCGCCGGGTTGGAGCACGTGTGCGTGAGCGATTTTCTGTTCTGCCACGCTGCGAGCCCATGCCAGGGCATCCTGCTCGATTGGCGGCCATGTGCCGTAGTGGCTCGGCAGGACGACGCTTGGACGCAGGAGCCGAATCGCCTCAAGCGAATCCTCCGGCCCCATCGTGAAGAGGTCGCCGATTGGAAGCACCGCAACATCCAGGCCGCGGCCGTCCACCGGCCGGCCAATCCGCTGCATGTCTGAAAAAAGCGCCGTGTCTCCTGCAAAGTATGCCCGTACCCCGGCCACATCCAAGAGCCAACCCGCCGGATTTCCGCCGTAGGTGCCGTCGGGCAGACTCGACGAGTGGTGTGCAATCTCCATCTTCGCAGTGCCACCAGGAATCGTGGTGCGTCCGCCTAGGTTCATTGGCCGCACGTCTTGAACCCC
>QWQH01000081.1 GCA_003670915.1 Planctomycetota bacterium
GGCTTGAAGTCGATGTGGAAGAGCCCCAACGGCACGATTCGCAACATTTTAGGCGGCGTGATTTTTCGCGAGCCGATCATCATCAGCAACATCCCTCGCTTGGTGCCTGGCTGGACAAAGCCAATTGTGGTTGGCCGTCATGCCTTCGGCGACCAATACAGGGCCACCGATGTGAAGATTCCTGGCAAGGGCTCGCTCACGCTCACGTTTACTCCCTCGGACGGTTCGGCTCCGATGGAATTCAATGTCTTTGATTTCCCTTCTGCTGGCGTGGCGATGGCGATGTACAATCTCGATGATTCGATTCGGGACTTCGCCAGAGCAAGTTTTCGCTACGGTCTCGCGCGACAATACCCGGTTTATCTGTCGACGAAAAATACGATTCTGAAAGTGTACGACGGCCGGTTCAAAGACATCTTTCAGGAAATCTTCGACTCCGAATTCAAGCGGGAGTTCGTTGCCAAGGGCATCACCTACGAGCACCGCCTTATCGATGATATGGTGGCCTCGGCTCTCAAGTGGGAGGGAGGTTATGTGTGGGCCTGCAAAAACTACGATGGCGATGTGCAGAGTGACATCGTGGCACAGGGCTTTGGATCACTCGGCCTGATGACCAGCGTGTTGATGACACCCGATGGCAGAATCGTCGAAGCTGAAGCCGCTCACGGCACGGTCACGCGGCACTACCGCCAGCACCAACAAGGAAAGCAGACGTCAACCAATCCGATTGCCTCGATCTTCGCGTGGACGCGAGGCCTCTCGCACCGCGGCAAACTCGACAACACGCCGGCGGTCACTTCGTTTGCCGAAACGCTGGAGCGAGTCTGCATCGAAACGGTCGAGCAGGGTAAGATGACCAAAGACATGGCTGCTCTGATTGGCCCCACGCAACCCTCTCTCAACACTCAGGATTTTCTCGCGGCGATCGATGAAAATATGCGGCGTTGCCAAGGCAGTGGCGCCTGACGGCATGGCTGCACGGCTGGCCTGCTCCGTTGGATCTCAAAACGCAGGACTCCGCGTTGGGGGATGCGGTTTTCCCGCGTTGCAGCCGCACCCGCTGGTGAGACCTGGCTGCGATGGCTACGATCGTGTCAGACTCCGACCCGTTTTTACTCTCTGAAGATTGCTCGTCCGGGCCCGCACCAGCGGTGCTCTGGAGGGTCGGCACAGGCAGAAGGATTTTCAATGGCCAAAGGCAAGAGAAAGCTCGAAGTAATTCACCTCGTGTGCGAGGAGACGGGCGACCGCAACTACACGCTGCGCCGAAAGAGTGGCGGCGAAAAGCTGAAGGTGAAAAAGTATTCACCTCGCCTTCGCAAGCACACGCTCCACAACGAAAAGAAGAAATAAGTCGCAGCCCGATCGTGACGTTCGGGCAGGCGATTGTTTCCGTGGGTGTGCGTGAGACTGTTAGCCTCATGGCTCAGATGGCGGCCTCGCCAGCACGATTCGCACGTCGGCTACGTTGGTGCCGCTGGGGCCTGTGCGAATCAATCCGCCCACGGCGTTGAGAAGCGGGTAGGCATCGCATCGCATGGCAGCATTGGTCACGTCCAGATCGTGGGCGATCGCGAGGGTTGCAATGGCCGCGTCGCTATAGCCGCCTGCAGCATCGGTCGGCCCATCCTCGCCATCGGTGCCCACGCTGGCAATCAAGAGTCCTTCGGGCCATGGGCCGCCCGAACTGCCTATGCAATCCATCGCGGCGAGCACCGTCTGCTGGTTGCGGCCGCCGGTGCCGTGGTCCGCAGGCACCTGCACGGTGGCTTCGCCCCCCTCGATAATCGCCAGCGGGCGACGCCCATCGCGGGCGGCCTGCCAGAGGCCGACTGCTTCTAGGGCCAGTCGCCAGCCAATCGTTTCGGCTTCCACCGAAGCCTTGGCAGCGTCCGGATCATGCCCGTCCCGATCTGGGATCGTGTAACCCCGATCTTGGATCGTCTCACCCCGATCTTGGATCGTGTAACCCCGATGAATCGCTTCGGCGGCAGCAGCCTGCACAGCCGTTTCATTGGAGCCGATGAGAAGATGGCTCACCCGACAGCCAGACGCCGTTGTCCACGATCCATCGGCCGAGGCCGCCTTCTGGCTCCCGCCAACATCTGGCACTGCAGTCGCTTCGGATTCAATCCATCGCACAAACTGCGAGGCCACGCCGGCAGCCACAACCCCGTAGCGATTCAAAATGGCGAACGCTTCTCGAGCGGGGCTTGGAATCGGCATGCAGGGTCCAGATGCGATCACATCCAGCCGATTGCCCACAACGTCCGACAGCACAAGCACCACCAAACGCCCGGCATGGCAAGCCCTCGCGAAGCCTCCCGCTTTCACCGTGCTGGCCGCCTGGCGCACCGCGTTGAGTTCTTGGATCGTTGCGCCTGCTGCCGATAAAAAGTTGGTCACCGCGATTGTGTCTTCGAGTGACACCCCCTCTCGCGGCGCAACCAGCAACGCGGAGCCGCCCCCGGTGACCACGGCAATGGCAAGGTCGTTGGGCCCGAGAGTCGAGAGCATTGAGATCATTTCTTGCGTTGCGGCAACGGCCAACGCGGTTGGGATATTTGCGCCTGCGGGCCGGGTCTCGCGGCAATGGATGTGTGAAAGCGGTACCGCAGAGCCCTCAGGCACACTCACCACACCAGTGGTGCGATGCCGATCCAGCCGCTGACGGCCGAGGAGTTGCTCCACTCCCGAGGCCATCTGCGCTGCGGCCTTGCCAGCGCCGACAACGCTGACCCGATCGATCGAATCCAGCCTGACGGGCGGATTGAGCGACCGCCCATCGAAGAGAAGTTCATCTGCTGGATGGCCCCGCTTGCCAATGGCGAGCCTCTTTTCCAGCAGAACAGTTGGCAGAACAGCAGCAATCGCGGCCGTCCAGATCGCCTGTGCATCGCGGCGGAGGGCGTCGGTGCGGGATGGCGTCGGACCCATCATGTTTCCTGCGAGGGTGTAAAGTTCTTTGGGTCAAACCGGGACAAGTCGATGCCACCCCGAGATTCCTCCTCGAGCAGTTTCACTCGGCTTTCGATCCGATCCAGCCGTCGGGCAATCGCTGCTGGCGTTTCGGTGTTGGGAGTGAGTGGTGCAGGGCGAGGCACGCTGGGGTAGCCCAACTGTCGCTCCAAGGCCGCAAAGAAAAAGAGGGGATCCTTGCCTCGGTTGGCCCTCGCGATGCGGCCCTCCTTCTCACCGAAGAGGAGGGCGCGATCGGGCTTGGCTTCTTCGCGGCCCGCGAGCAGTGCATCCCGCCGCCCAAGACGCCAGTATTCGGGGCTTCGCACAAAGACGAGGTCAGCTAAGTCGATAAAACCCACTTGTCGCGACACCGTACGAATCCATGTTTTCCACGCTTCGTCGAAAAGTGAGTCGTCGGCAACGGCGGCAAGGCCGTGCGTATAGTCGAGCCGATTCCGCGACAGGCATTCAAAACGATAGAAGAAGAGGCCCTGCGGCGATACGTTTTCTGCGCGGTAACTGGCTTCACGTTCCAGCATTGAGAGCGCCGTGCGCATATCGAAGCGGCCTTCATCGTGCTCCGCTTGCGCCATGACAAACGTTTGAAACGCGCTGAAGTAGTGCGGCAGCCGTGCCATGGCCGTCGAGAGTGTACCGACGAGCTTGAGTTCCCCTACGAGGTAGTCGATCGCCATCGGCAGCTTTGAGGTGGCCAGCACCTCCTGGCTAATCGCCACGAGAGCCTCCTGGGCTGCGATGCCAGCGGCGATCCGTTCGGCAAAAACCCGAAACAGATAGGCCTGCTCTATGTATTCCTCACGGTCCAGCATCAGAAACCTCTTTGCATGAAAAAACCGGTGCCGCGGCAGAAGTGACTCGGCGAGAGGCGGTCCCATCCTATAACGTATAGTCGAGATCCGTGCCGCACGAGCCTTTTAAGCAACTGGCCTACGCGGGAAAGCCTTGCACAGAACGTTTGGTCTTGCAGAAAGAAGTTTTCATGTCCGATCGTTTTTCCTCAATTGAATCCGCTGTGGCGGCCATCCGCCGGGGCGACGTGGTGATTGTTGTAGATGCCGAGGATCGTGAAAACGAGGGGGATTTTGTCTGCGCTGCCGACAAGGTATCACCAGCCATTGTGAACTTTATGATCCGCCACGGTCGCGGGCAGGTGTGCATGCCAATCCTGCCCGACATGGCCCACCGGCTTGAACTGCCGATGATGGTGGAAACAAATTCTGCGCCTCTTGGCACAGCGTTTACCGTGCCTGTTGATCACATAACGGCGAGAACGGGGATCACCGCCGGCGAACGCTCCACCACCATTTCCGCGATTCTGGATCCGGCCAGCAAGCCAACAGACTTTGTCCGGCCCGGCCATCTCTTTCCGTTGGTGGCCAAAGAAGGTGGCGTGTTAAGGCGAGCCGGACACACCGAGGCAGCAGTCGATTTGGCCAGAATGGCCGAACTCTCTCCAGCTGGCGTGCTGTGTGAAATCCTCAACGATTCGGGTAATCGCGCCGATCGTGATGCGCTCTTTGTGCTGGCCAAAGAACACGCACTCCAAATCATCTCGATTGAGCAGTTGATCCGCTACCGTCGCACGCGAGAGAAGCTCGTCTATCGGATTGCCGAAGCCGACTTGCCGACTCGCTGGGGGCCGTTTCGCGTGATCGCCTACGGCGTAAAGTTTGAGTCACAGCAACCGATCGTGCTCGTGGCCGGCGATGTCGAGAAGGCATGCGACCCACTCGTGCGGCTGCATTCGTCCTGCTTTACCGGCGACCTCCTCGGCAGCCTCCGCTGCGACTGCGGCGATCAGTTGCACATGGCGCTCGACATGATCGGTCGCGAAGGGGCCGGAGTGCTCGTCTATTTGCCTCAGGAAGGAAGGGGAATCGGACTGGTGGAGAAGATCCGGGCCTACCAACTCCAAGACCAGGGGCTCGACACGGTGGAGGCCAATCTGGCTCTGGGCTACCAAGCCGACTCCCGAGACTACGGCGTGGGCATCCAATTGCTCAAAGACTTGGGACTGCGTCGCGTGCGGTTGCTGACGAATAATCCGAAAAAGACAGATGCGTTCATCTACGGCGGCTTTGATTTAGAAGTCGTGGATCAGGTGCCCATTGTGCCCCCTGTGCATGAATTTAACGAACGTTACCTCGCTACCAAACGAGAAAAAATGGGGCATCATTTTCCGGAGTGAGTGGCGACGGCCATCAGCGACATCCTCGTTGGGAGCGGGCAAAGCCCCGACATGGCAGGTTTCTAGCCACACAACACGTTTCTTCCAAACGACTTGCGCCCCCATTGGTGTGTTTTGCTTTCCTTGGCCGCTGTTTTGTGGAATACTATGTCTAGAATGCGTTTCCCTGTGGCACCGTCCGGGCCAACCCCGTGGCCACTCACCGACCAATCGCCATTGTTTCTAGCGAGCGCGAATGTCTCTCTATAGCAAGCGGTACGACGCCCGATGGCAACATGCTTTCTGGATGGGTTTGATCGGATTTTTCCTCGCCATGATGCCCTCCGCTTGGGCTGAAGAGTCGCAGCGGTCAGCCACGGTGGCATCTAGTGCTCCGGGTGTACTGCTCAGCTTTAACCGGGACATCCGGCCGATTCTGGTCGAGAACTGTTTCGCTTGTCACGGGGCCGATAGCGCCAGTCGCAAGGCCGACCTGCGTTTGGATCGCCGCGAGGATGCCGTCGAGCACGGGGCCATTGTGCCGGGCGATGTGGATTCGACTGCAATCCTCGACCGGATCTACTCCGACGACCCCGAAGAAGTGATGCCGCCGCCGAGCTTGAAGAAGGTTCTGAGTGCCGCGCAAAAAGAAATCCTCAAGCGGTGGGTGGCCGAAGGGGCCGAGTACGAGCCGCACTGGTCGTTTATTCCCCCCGCGCGACCGGAGTTGCCTGTTGTCAAAAATGAATCGTGGGTGCAGAATCCAATCGACCGATTTATTCTGGCGAGGCTTGAGGCCGAGGGGCTCTCGCCAGCGTCCCAAGCCGATCGCCGCACGCTGGCACGCCGTGTCTCGCTGGATCTCACGGGCCTGCCACCAGAGCCATCCCTCGTCGACTCCTTTCTCAACGACACGCAAGCCAATGCATATGAACGCTTCGTGGACAGGCTCTTGGCCAGCCTCGAATGGGGCGAGCACCGCGGCCGGCAGTGGCTCGACTACGCCCGCTACGCCGACACGAACGGTATCCACATCGACAACTACCGGGAGATATGGACGTATCGGCAGTGGGTCGTCAATGCCTTCAACAGCAACATGCCTTTCGATCAGTTTACGATCCTTCAACTTGCTGGCGACCTCGTGCAAAACCACGGCGCAACCAACACGCCGGAACAGGCTCTGAATAACCAAGTCGCCAGCGGATTTAACCGCTGCAATATGACCACGAGCGAAGGCGGTGCGATCGACGAGGAATATCTCGTGCTCTACACGCGAGATCGCACGGAGACGACCTCGGCAGTATGGATGGGCCTCACGACGGGCTGTGCGGTCTGCCACGATCACAAGTTTGATCCCATCTCGCAAAAAGAGTTTTATCAACTCTCTGCGTTCTTTAATAACACGACGCAAAATGCGATGGATGGCAACACCCACGACACGCCCCCGATTCTGCCTGTGCCAAGGCCCCAAGACATCGTTCGATTTGCGTCGCTCGAGAAGGAAATGCCAGTCGCCAAGGCGGCCGTTGAGGCCCGCAAAGAGAAGGCGAAGCCCGACTTTGAGGCTTGGATCAAGCAGGCCACTCCCGGGTCGATTGCCGCATCGCTGCCCCAAGATTCACCGCTGGTTGAATTGCCGCTGAGCGAAGCACAGGGCTCTTTCGCGCGGGTGAAGGTGATTGGGAAGCAGAGCGATCTGCCACTGACTGCTGCAACAACCTGGCAGGAAGGGCCGAACCGTATGCCTGCGTTGCTACTGGCCGGCAAAGCTGGCGAACTTGCCAACAGTGGCGACTTTGAGCACGACCAAGCGTTCAGCGCAACGTTTTGGCTAAAGGTGCCGGCCAACAATTCGGGCTTTGCCGTACTGGCGCGGATGGACGATGCCGCAAGCCACCGTGGGTGGGATGTCTACGTGCAAGGCCGACGCGTCAGCATGCATGTCGTGCATGCGTGGCCCGACATCGCGATCAAAGTAACGGCCAACGATCAACTCAAGCCCGATACATGGACGCTCGTGTCGGTCACGTGTGATGGCTCGGGTACGGCCGAGGGTGTGAAAATCTCCTACGACGGGAAACAACAAAATCCAAAAGTAGAGAAAAACACGTTGCAAAAAAACACGATCCGCACGTTGGTGCCGCTCACGATCGGAAGCCGCTCGCCTGGATCCCCAGCCCACGGCGTGGGTCTGGCTGGCCTTTCGCTCTGGGGCCGCA
>QWQH01000007.1 GCA_003670915.1 Planctomycetota bacterium
AGCCAGCCTAATCCCATGCCGCTCCTGACGAGCGCTTCGCGACGAGACAGGGCACCAGATGGAAAGCCGTTGATTGCTTTGAAGCGTTTGTTTTCCATATCCCTTGTTCCTAATCCACGCACTGAAATTCCGCAGTTGCCACGAGCGCCTGTGCCAAGCGCTCCCAGCGACCAAACCCACCGACCTGCACCAACGCAGCTGAATCGACAACCGGGCCGAGAGCCGCCTCGGCAGCCAGCCACTGGCCCGCCTGGGCCCGCTCGTCGGCAGATGGACTGCGAGAGAGCACCGCCCGCCATAGGCAGTCGACCCGGGCTTGGTCGGGGTTTGGCTGGCTGTCGCCCACTTCGCGATTGACGCGAGCGGCAATCTGTCGAGCCGCCTCGACGACCAGCGGCGCGTTGAGTATGGCAAGGGATTGCTGCGGCACAGTGGTGCGCGTGCGCACGTGCACGGCCGTGTCTGGGCTGGCAATATCAAACACGCGCAAAATGCCCGGCACATCTTGCCGATCCAGCCGGCCGTAGATCGATCGGGCGTCCATCGACTCCGTGGCCAGCGGATTCACGCTGCGGCCCCCACGTTTCGACGCATCCAGCGAACCAGCGGCGCACAGCAGGCTGTCTCGCCAGGCTTCCCAGTCGAGCCGCCGTCGGTTGGCACGGGCAAAGAGATGATTATCAGGATCGCGGATGGCCACATCCTCCCGCACGGTGCTCGACTGTCGCCACAGGCAACTCGTGACGATCTCGCGGTGAAGCCATCGCAGGCTCCACTGGCCGTCTTCGACAAAGCGTCGCGTCAAATCGTCAAGCAATTCGGGATGGCTCGGAGCCTCGCCTCGCAGTCCCAGATCTCCCGGCGTGCCGATGAGTCCGCGGCCTACGTGGTGCATCCAGACCCAGTTGACGATCACGCGGGCTGTCAGCGGATTTTCTGGAGCGACAATGGCGCGAGCCAGATCCAGCCGTCCGCTGGATTCCGGGTCGACCGGCTTGCCGCCCAGCACCATCGGCATCCGGCGAGCCACTTGCTGGCCCACCTTGGCCGGATTGCCTCGCAGGAGGATGTGGCTCTCCACAGGCGTTTTGGCATCCATCAATGCCATCGCTCGGGATGGGCCGCCCACCGACTCGGATTGATGGATCGTGATTGCACGCAGGCGTTTGCGAAGCTCGGTCTGTTCGTCCCGCTTGGCCACTCGCATCGCGTCGTCTGCGGGCACAACCAGCGGTGTGCCTTCCGCACCCAAGAGGGTTCGCAGCGATACGAGTTCTGCGGAATCATCAGTCTGCAGAGCTTGGCCGCCGGCTACCTCCGGAGCGACTCGCATCACGAGCCTCGCGTAAACTTCTGCCAACGCCCGCAGTGTGGTGGGCATCGACGATCGCAGTTCATGAAGCACCAGCGGATGGATCTCATGCTGGCGCGACGCCACAAGGTCTCGAATGCCCGCTGCCACGGCCGCATCGGGCTTTGATCGCACGGCGACCCACGGCCCGAGGATCGGATGGCTGGCATCGGGTTTCTGGAGCATCCGGAGCAGCCGATCGATGAGGAGTTGCTCCAATTCATAGCCGTCGGCCAACCGTGGTAAACGGTTGTCAGAATTCCGTGGGGTCGGACGGGCAGTTTCTACAAAGTAGTCAGCGGCGTGGGCCACTGCCTCCCGGATGGCGCGGGCGTGAACGGCGGCTTCATGCTCGCTGACAGCGGCCTTGAGTGCGGCGAACTGTGTGGCAAACTCAGCCACCCCCGGCCCAGTCGCGTCGGCCACAATCGGCAGTTCTTCGGGGATTCGACTGCTGGCAAAGATGCCGTGCACGGCATAGTAATCCGCCGTGCTGACCGGCTCGTATTTGTGGTCGTGGCAGCGGGCACACGCTACGGTAAGGCCCATCAGGCCGCGGGTGACAAGATCGATCCTGTCGTCGATGATGTCGTGTTGGTTGCCCAGAAACGTGCGGCCTACAGTCAGGAATCCCAGAGCCGCCAGATCCTCTCGTGGCACAGCCGGTTGGATGCAATCGGCGGCAATCTGCAGCGTAATGAATTGGTTGTACGGGAGATCCCGCGACAGGGCACCCACCACCCAGTCGCGATACGTCCACGCAAACGGATAGCGGCTGTCTTGGTTGTCAAAGGCATAGCCCATCGTATCGGCGTAGCGTGCCAGATCCAGCCACTTCCTGGCCCAGTGTTCGGCATGTTCGGGGGTGGCTAGCAACCTGTCGGTCAGCCCGCAAAACGCTTCGTGGCTGGGAGCCTCGCAAAACACATCGGCTTGGTCGGCCGGAGGCGGTAGGCCCGTCAGGTCAAACCATAAACGGCGCACGAGTTCCCGAGGCGAAGCCTCCGGCGACGGCTCAAGACCAGCAGCAATGATTCGCTCGGCGATGAACCGATCGATCGGGGATGTGTTCCAGTCTGCCCCGCTCCCCGTGGTGGGCGAGGCGTGCAGTGGCCAGAGCGGCACTGCGGGAGCAACGTGTCGCAGGGGTGGTGTAAAGGCCCAGTGGGTTGCCAGCGATGTTGCAAGCCGCTGCTTCATATCAGCCGGATGGTCTGGAGTGTGAGTCGCGGGGCCGGCGTCCACGGGTGCATCGCCCCCAGGCCCGCTCCACGGCAGACCCGCCGCGATCCACTTTTCCAAGGTGGCAATATCGTCGGCTGAAAGTGCATCGTCGGGGGGCATCGCCAGAAGTCCCACATGCCGAACAGCATCCAGCAACTTGCCCTGGGCGGCATCTCCCGGCACGACGACAGCCCCCGATTCACTCCCGATCAGCACCGACCTTCGACTGTCCAACCGCAGCCCGGCCTCGGCCAGCTTTTCGCCGTGGCAACTTTGACACTTGGCCACCAGCAGCGGCCGCACCTTGGATTCAAACGCCACCTCTCCTTCTTGAGGCAGGCCCACGGCCGGCTCTTTGGCACTCGCGACGATCGGCACAGCCCAGCAGAAAAGGCATAGCCCGAACCGCACAATGCTGGGCTTAACGCACCAGCCAACCCGCTTGCAGGCGGCGGCTTGTGCGGCTGGGAGGCCTGGCATGGCTGGCATGGCTTTGTCTGTCATGATTGTCATGATTGTGAAGCACAACGAGGCAGTGCACCTCGATCTATTCTACCCCAGACCTCTGGGCTGAGGGTCGGTGGCATTTTCTGGTTGGAAAGCCGGGTGGCAGTCATGCGTTCGGGCAGCGGGAGTCGCAAGGAGCGGTTGATGCGACCGGTGCGTTACACTCGGGCGCACGGCACAGGTTGCCGGAGTTCCTTCAGGTGTCGTTTTGCGTTTTGCCCCGAGCAGAGCCAGAGAGTTTCTCCCGTCGCATTCCTTCTCTCGAGAGCCAATCGATTATGAAGCCCCGTGAAGTGCTCGCGATGTGTCGCGAAAAAGAAGTGAAGGCGATCGACTTGCGATTCGTCGATTTTCTGGGCGTCTGGCAGCACTTCACGATTCCAGTCGGCAAGCTCGAGGAAGATGTCTTTGAGGACGGCCTGGGTTTTGATGGGTCGAGCATCCGAGGCTGGCAGGCCATCAACGAGAGCGACATGCTGCTGGTGCCTGTGCCCGACACGGCTGTCGTGGATCCGTTCACGACGATCCCCACGCTCTCGATGATCTGTAACGTGCAGGATCCGATGACTCGCGAGGATTACTCTCGCGACCCTCGCAATGTGGCTCGCAAGGCGGCCACGTACCTCAAGAGCACGGGCATCGCCGACACCTGCTTCATCGGGCCGGAGGCGGAGTTTTTTGTGTTTGACGATGTGCGATTTGATCAGAACGCCCACGAGGGCTACTTCCACATCGACAGCAGCGAAGCAGAGTGGAATCGGGGTCGCAAGGAAGGACCAAACCTAGGCCATAAACTGCGCCACAAAGAAGGCTATTTTCCTTGCCCGCCAGCAGACCAACTCATGGATCTGCGGAACGAAATGATGCAGACGATGATTCAGTGCGGGATTGATGTGGAGGCACAGCACCACGAGGTGGCCACGGCCGGGCAGTGCGAAATCGACGTGCGATTTCAAGAACTCGTCAAGATGGCCGACCAGATGTGTCTCTATAAATACATTGTGAAAAACGTTGCCCGCCGCCATGGCAAAACCGTCACGTTTATGCCCAAGCCGATCTACGGCGACAACGGATCAGGCATGCACACCCACGTCTCGCTCTGGAAAAATAGCCACCCGCTCTTCGCTGGCACGGGCTACGCGGGGCTTTCCGACATGGCGATGCATGCTTTGGGTGGCATTCTCCGCCACGCGCCGGCACTCTTGGCGATCACCAATCCCACCACCAACAGCTACAAGCGGCTGGTGCCCGGCTATGAGGCGCCAGTGAATCTCGCCTACTCGCAGCGCAACCGATCCGCGAGCTGTCGGATCCCGATGTACTCGGCGAGCCCAAAGACCAAACGGATCGAGTTTCGCTGCCCCGATCCGAGCTGTAATCCCTACCTCGCTTTTTCGGCGATTCTCATGGCGGTCATCGATGGCATCCAAAACAAAATTCATCCCGGCCCGCCGCTGGATCGCGACATCTACGACATGCCACCGGACGAATTGGCCACGGTACCCAAGGCGCCAGGATCACTTGAGGAGTCGCTCGATGCCCTCGAGCACGACCACGATTTTCTCCTGCGTGGGGATGTGTTCACCGACGACGTGATTGCCACGTGGCTGCGTTTCAAGCGGGAGAAGGAGATCGGCCCGATGCGATTGCGACCGCATCCGTACGAGTTCTGCCTCTACTACGACGTCTGACAGAAGCGTTCTGCTGCGAAGGCACTGCCTAGCAGCACGTTTTTCCGCCGTTGACAGCGATAGTCTGCCCCGTCACGAATGCTGCTTCATCGCTTGCCAGATAGGCCGCCGCCCAGCCGACTTCTTCGGGCTTGCCCCATCGGCCCACAGGAATCGTTGCAAAGTAGTCGTCTTTTTCGCTCTGCGGATCGCCGTTGTGCCGCTCCACAGGAATCCAACCCGGGGCGATCATATTGACTGTGATGCCGTCGGGAGCGAGTTCGCGGCTCATGCTGCGAGACCATCCGATCTGGCCGCCCTTGGCCGCCACGTAGGCCGAGAACGGAGAGACTCCCAGCGCGAAAACTTCGCTTGTGATGTTGATCAGCCGACCGTGCCGGCGTTGCTTCATGCCGGGCAGACCGCGGCGGGCTAAGAGAAAAGGGCTCTTCACGAAAAAGTCCAGCATCTGCTGGTAAAAGGCCCAGTCATATTCCTCGATCGGCTTGAGCGGCTGCGAAGGCGTAGCGTTGACCACGATGATATCCACAGTCCCAAGGGATTTTTCAATCGACGTGAACATCGCGTCTACATCGGATTCGCTGGTGACATCGGCCCTGAACATTTCCGCAGCGATGCCAGCACTGCGGAGTTCGGCGCGCGCCTCTTCGGCGCGGGCTGAGGCGTTGGCATAGTTCATCGCCACTTTCGCACCGGCGAGGCCGAGGCACTTGGCCGTAGCCCTGCCCAAGCCAGCAGAGGAGCCCGTGACGAGGGCCACGCGGCCGGCGAGCGAAAAACAGCGGTGCGGAGAATCAACAGCCATGGAAGAAAGTCCTGTTATAAAAATGGGCTATTCAAAAGAGAGTTGCTTGTGAGCCAACTGTGTTACCGTACAGACGGTGCCCACGTATTGACCAGATGGTGGATGATGCCGGCGATTGCGCCCTGCCGCTTACTCGACGTGTTTGGCACGATCGTGCAATCGGCTAAGGATGGAGTGAGCGTGCGTTGCCGCACCCGCTCCAGCACCATCGCAAAGCGATCTTCGGAGTCCACCAAAAGCTTGCCGTGCACAAAGAGTGAGGTGGGGTTATACAGATTGATCACGGCGGCTATCCCGATCGCCAGATACTCTGAAACCACGTTCACCGCAGCCTCGCACTGGCTGCTTCGGTTGCGGATCAAATCAGCCACTTCTTGGAGCGTTGTAGGCCGGCCAAGCTGCTCTGCAACCAGCCGCACGAGTGCCGAATCCGTGGCGAGCGTTTCGAAGCAACCGCGATTGCCGCAGCCACAGCGAATGCCATTGGGGTCGGCTGTGAGGTGCCCCAATTCGCCTGCCATGCCGCTGTGACCAGAGAGCAAGTGGCCGCCGCTCATAACCCCTAACCCAAACCCCGTACTCACGTCGAGCATCGCAAAATCGCGAAGGCCTTTTGCGTTGCCATACATTCGCTCGCTCAAACAGAGTGTGGAGGTCTCGTGCAGCAGGACGCAGTGGATTCCAAGACGTTTTTCTAAATCACGGGCCGGGTTGCGGCTGTTGAGCAGATGAAGATTTGGAGAAAACACAATCTCCTGCAACCGTTCGTTCACCACTCCTGGCACGCTGACGCAGGCCCCGCGGATGGTTCCGGTCGCGGCAGCCATCAGGCGGCGGCAGTGTGCTTCGAGGTTGTCCAGCAGGGAGGCATACGTATCGGGAGTCTCGAAACGTTCTGTGTTCGCTTCGGTGACGTTGCCGTCGAGGCCCGAGGCCACGACGCAACAGTTGCCAAGATCGATCACCACCCCTAACACTGTTGCCGATTCGGATGCCAACCGCACCAAGCGGCCAGGCCGCCCCAAGGCTTGATCGATTGGGTCCGATTCTTCGAGCAGGCCTCGTTTGAGCAACGAATCAACCGCCTTGGAAACCGTGGGCGCCGTCATGCCAGAGGCCCGCGTGAGGCCAGCCCGGGACACCGAACGGAGCTGCTGGATCAATTCCAAAAGCCTGCGTTCGTTGATCAAACGCAGCAGAGGGGATCCGATCGGATTGTCTATCAAAACTGCCATAAAACTATATGATATGTAAGCCAAAGAGCTTTGTAAAGCTCGGTTAGGATAGGACCTATAGCAACAGGATCCATAAACGTAGGATTCAGATCATCGGATGGTAGCCTCATGGATGAGAACGAACTGGCTTCCTCGGTGGTTTCCTGACAGAGGCTCTATGCGCTCTTCAAAGACAGGCTCCCAGAGAGATCCAAAGCGATGGCAGTGGTTTCCGTCGGGTAGTCAGCGTCAAGGCTGCCGAGCCTTTGTCGCAGGGGCGATCGTTCTGCTCGGTGTGACAGTGGCCAGTGCGGCTGAGAATCCAGCCACGGCGGTCATCGCTGGCGTCGATTTTGCCAAAGAGATTGTGCCGCTTTTGGCCAAGCGATGCTTTGCGTGCCATGGCCCCACAACGCAGGAAGGCGGCTTGCGACTCGACGAGCGGGCAGGAGCCACTGCTGCGCTCG